>NZ_CP016076.1:5130000-5461809 GCF_001941625.1 Actinoalloteichus fjordicus | reverse complement strand
GATCTCCAGTGGCTGACGGCGGCTCGTCGCGTGTGGGCAGTGCTGACTGCGTTGACGCAGCAGAAGTCCGCCAGATCGACGCATCACCCGGCTCGGCCTTGCACGCCGCTCCCTGCGCTGTGCTGTCACCTCATGTGCGGTGTCGACCCGAAGAATGATTACCACGACTATTCGGTCGGCGGGATGCGGCGACTGATCTTGGCCGATTCCGGCGATTCCTGTGGCGTCCGATCGGTGTTCGATGCGGTGCGTCAACGCCGTCAGGATCGGCATCGCCGCAGGTGAAGTCGATGGTTCTCGGGTCAGTGTGGCAGACGGTAGGGGGTAGACGTCATGTTTCTTCGTTCGACGGACTCCGCTCTGCTCGAGTCGGTCGTCGAATTCATCGAGCCGAATTCGACGGTCCTGGGCTGATCTGTCGAGCAGGATTCAGCCAAGTGGCGGAATCGAGGTCATCCTGCCGAAGTCGGCCCCGCAGAATCGGGAGAATCGACCGGCTCCGGTCCGCCGCCGGACGTCTTGTCCTCGCCGCGTCTGCGGAAGAAGGCGAAGCCGGGAATGCCGAGCACCGCCTGCCGAACCTCGTCCGCCACGCTCAGCAGTTCGTGGATGTCGGGGCCGACGCGGTCGAGCGTCGAGAGGATCGGCAGAATGTCGGTGAGCAGGTGTTCGGTCAGCGTCGGCAGCTGATCGATGAGTCGTATCGCCGCCTCGACCTCGCGATGCGAGAGCTCCTCGGTGAACTGCGTCGCCATCGGAGCGAGCCGGTGGGCGAGCGGCTGATAGAGCGCCAGGATCTGTTGCGCTCCCTTCGACGCCTGTTCTGCCTCGGTGACCACGGCGGCGGCCACCCCCGCCACCTGCTCCGCGTCGCCGACCGTCCCCGCCGCCCTCGTGACGATGCCGTCGGTTCGGCCCACGAGGGTCTCGGCCTCCGCGACCACGAGGCGGGTCCGCGCCAGCAGGTCGTCGGCGGAGTCCACGACCGTGTCGATCCGCACGACCAGCGACTCGACGGCATCGAGAAGTCGGATCACCCGGCCGGGCAACGCGACGACGGCAGCGGCCGCCTCGACGGCCCAGCCCGCTGTCCTGGTCACCGTCGTACTCAGCCGTTCCGCCATCGCCACCGGATCGAGTCCCCACGACACCATCTGGTCACTGTGCACCCCGCACGCCTGGGAGGCGACCCGATGGCCGGTCGCATCGATGCCGGGGACCACCGGCTGTCGTACTCCGTCGGAGACCCGGCCCCGTCGCTCCGGCCTGGTCGTTCCGGGCATGATGAGCCCATGCGCGACGTGGAGATCCAGGACGACAGCATCCGGCTGGGCCAGTTCCTCAAGCTGGCCGACCTCGCGGCCGACGGCGGCGACGCGCGCGAGCTGCTCGGCGCGGGCGAGGTGACCGTCAACGGCGAGCCGGAGTCCCGGCGCGGCAGACAGCTCGTCCCCGGGGACGTCGTCACGGTCGGCGAGGACGGCGTGCGGGTGTTCGCACCGGGGGCGTGAGGTCCTTCGCGACGGTGGATCGTGGTCCTGGTCGGGTGCACCCGGCCGGCGATCGGGCGCTGAGTTCGCCGTCCGGCCGGTCCGGGTCGTCGGGCCGAGCCGGTGGCGTCTGACGTCAGATCGCCGCGATCCGCCGGTGAGAACGGACCCGAGAACTGCTGCTGATCGACGGCGACTGTGTCCGATGATTCCGAAGTCCGAGGCCAGTTCGGATTCACGCCCTAGATTTCCTGCGGAAAAGGGACTGATCAACCGCTTTTCTGCGGAGGCTCACCGCTGGTGCGACCCTGATTGTGTGAGCAGGCAATAATCTCACTGGTCACTCGGATGGGTGACATTCTCGGTTTTGGATGGAGTTTCTCGAAATCCATCCTCGAACTGTCGGTCCGGCCCTCTAGCTTCCTCGGCGTGATCGATGATCCAGCCGATTCCCTGCCGAGCCGTCTGCTGGTGCGCAATCCCCGGCGCGATCCCGGCCGGGACCGCGACATCCTGCGACTCTGGGCCAAAGCAGGCAAGGAAGCCACGCCCCATCCGCTGATCTGCCACGCGGTTGACACGGCGTCGGTCGCATTTCGGCTGTTCGACCTGTTGCTGGGGCCGACGATCCGTGCGGAGCTGATCACGGCGTTCGGTGATTTCGAAGGCTCCGGTGATCGCGATGAGAACGCCCGGCGCTGGGTTGCCGTCCTCTGCGGACTCCATGACCTGGGCAAGGCCTCACCAGCCTTCCAGGCGTTACGACTGGACCTGGCAGTGCGCCTTCACCAGGACGATCCGGTGACGCGATCCGCGCTTCATCGCGCTGCCGAGAAGTGGCACGGGCGACGAGTGGAGGCGCCGCACGGCTGGCTCACTCAACTCCACCTGAGCCGAGCGCTGACGGCGGCAGGCGCACCGCATTCGGTCGTCGAGGCCGTGGCACACGGGCTGGGGGGACATCACGGCCTCATCCCCGACGGCTCTCGACGGCGGGCGACGGAACACTCGATCCAGGACCACGGTGGAAAGTCGTGGGCGCTCCGAGTCGACGAGCTGGTGGACCGGCTCATCGAGTTGTGTGAGTTGTCGGGATGGGAGTCGCGTCCGTGGCCCTCGGCCCGGATAGGCGTGGCGGGTGCGGTCGGTCTGGCCGGTCTCGCGTCGGTGAGCGACTGGATCGCCTCGGACTCGACGAACTTCGAGTGGGCTGGAACGGGCATCGACCTCGTCGACTATGCGAAGACCGTCGACGGACTCGCGGCCAAGGCGATCGACCGGCTGGACTGGACCTCATGGACTCCGCCTGCGGACACGCGGTTCAGTGCGTTGTTCCCGGGAACGCCCGCCGATCCGACCGTGCCGCGACCTGTGCAGACGGCGGCCGAGGAGCTGCTCGAAGACGTCACCGGTCCCGGTCTGTTCGTCGTCGAGGCGCCCACCGGCGAGGGTAAGACGAAGCTCGCCTTCCAGGTCGCGGCGGGTCTGGTTCGCAGGTTGAGTCTGTCGGGGATGTACATGGGGATGCCGACGCGGGCGACCGGGAACCAGGTCTTCGACGAACTCGACGATCTCATCAGCAGTCATCAGGCGGGCCTGCGTCTGCGGCTACTGCACGGCGCCGCCGAGCAGTACCTGAAGGCACGGGGAAAGCCGGTCGAATCGTCGAGCAGGCAGCCCGTCCGCCCTGCGGGCGTCGGCGAGGATCACCCCGAGGAGGACCTGGCCGAGGTTCGCGACTGGTTCGCGGGCAAACGCGGGATCATCGTGCCCGTCGGCACCGGCACGGTCGACCAGGCACTGATGGCGGCGATCCGTTCCCGGCATGTGTTCGTTCGCCTCGCAGGCCTGTCGAACAAGGTCCTGATCATCGATGAGGTACACGGCTACGACGTCCACACGTCCACGCTGCTCGACCGGCTGCTTCAGTGGGCAGGCAGGCTCGGCGTCCCGGTCATCCTGATGTCCGCCACGCTCCCCTCGGTGCGCAAGGGCGAGCTGATCCGCGCCTGGCGTGCCGGACGGCTGAACCTGCCGATCGAAGCGGTGTCCTCCGTCGAGCCGGGAGCGGCGTACCCGGAGCTGACCTGGGCCGACCACGCCGGGGTTCGGACGTGGAGCGATGCCGACACCGCCGCCTCGCATCGGGTGTCGGAGCTCAACGGCAACCGGATCATCACGGTGGACCTCACCGCGCTCGCCGGGGACGACGTGGCGGCCCGCGCGGAGTGGCTGCTGGACGAGATCGAGAAGGCCGACGGCATCGCGGTGATGCACAACCTGGTGCGCCGCGTGGCGGAGACTCGCGATGCACTGCTGCGGGCATTGCACAGGCGCGGCTCGACCCGGTTCGACATCGACGACCTCATCACGATCACCGGGCGGTTGACCATCGCCGAACGAGCCGAGATCGAAGCCCGACTCAAAGACCGGTTCGGGCGAGGTCGCAGGCCTGCTCGGCCCACGATCGTGATCGGCACCCAGGTTCTCGAGCAGGGCCTGGATCTGTCGTTCGACCTCGTCGTCAGCGATCTGGCACCGATCGACAGTCTCGTCCAGCGAGCAGGACGGATTCGGCGACACGAGGCGCACGGAACCGAACCTCTGCGGGTGCGGCTGGTGATCACGGGCGCGACGGTGGAACCGACCGGAGTGGAGCTCCCTGCCTACACCAGCCTGGTCTACCCGAGGCTTCTCCTGCTGCGTACCTGGCTGCTGCTCGCCGACCGGCCGGACATCCGCTGCCCGGAGGACCTGCGGGAGCTCGTGGACAGGCTCTACGACGACGAGTTCGTCCTGGACGTACCCGAGGGCTGGGCGACGACCTGGCGGGAGGCGGGCGCGGCCGTCGCCAGACGGCGGGCCGACGATCGGCGCCGATCCGAGATTCTCCGGCTGCCCATGCCGCACAACCCGAAGGCATTCCAACGGTTGACCTGGCAGCCGACCGCCGCGAATCAGACCCGCAAGAAGGGACGGCCGGATGACAGCCGTTGATCCGATCGACGACGACCGAGCGGAACCCGCGGAGATCCGGATCGTCGTGCTCCACGGTGTCGCATCGCCATCGGGCGGGACTTCCTCCGGGACCTATGCCGTGCCCCTCGAAGGGGACGAGCCCGTGGACCTGACGCGAACGGGCGAGCTGTCGGCGTCGATGGAGGCAGCACTGTGGAATTCCGTGGTCCGGCTCGTGTCGCCCTTCGAGATCCCGTCGTCGGTGGTCGATGCCCTGCTGGAGCTGTCACCGCCTCCCGCATTCGAGGGCTCCCCTCGGCTCGCCCGGCATCGGGCATTGGTTCTCGGCGCGGAGGGAACCGAGGTCGGCGGCGCCGTCCTGCGGTATCAGCGCGGAGTCGGGCTGGTGGTGCGGCATGACGAGGGCGCGGACCACTGAGCAGGTCGGCACCGTCGGCGTCTCCAGCCGACGTGTGGCACGAGAAGAAGCGAAGGAATTGGATTGGTCTTCGATCTGATCAGCGAGAAGTGGCTGCCGGTCGTGACGACCAGCGGCCAGACCGACGAGATCGGTCTGGCGACCCTGTTCTCCTCGGCAGGGGAGCTGCGGCGACTGGTCGGCCAGACACCGACGATGACCGCTGCGTTGCACCGCATGGTGCTCGCATTGGCGCACCGCGCGCTCGGGCCTGCCACCGAGGATGACTGGGCCGTGCTCTGGCGGCGGGGCGACTTGTGGACCGACGATGTTCGGCGGTATCTACGGGACGACCGAGAGCGTTTCGATCTCTTCCACCCGGACCGGCCCTTTCTGCAATGTCGGAGCCTGGCGACCCGGGAGCCGTCGGGCATCGCCAGGCTGGTCCCGTTCCGGGCCAGCGGAAGCAACGCGACCCTCTTCGATCACACCACCGCCGGGGATCGACTGCGGCTGACCCCCGCCGAGGCAGCGCGATGGCTGGTGACCTTGCAGTGCTATGACCCCGGCGGGCTGAAGACGGCTGCCTTCGCCGGTGCGGCGAGGGCCTCGGAACGTGCGCCTGCCAACAACTTCGGCTGTGTCCTGGTCGAGGGCGCGACCCTGAAGGAGACGGTGCTGCTCAATCTCCTCTGCTACGACCCCCTGGCAGGCGAACCGCCCCTGACCTACGCCGACGACTGTCCGAACTGGGAGGACCCCGGCTCGGCGCAGCCGAGGCCGGACGAACGCCACCCACGGGGCTGGACCGACGTCCTCACATGGCCTGCCAGGCGCGTGCTTCTGAGTACCGGTGACAGTGCCGAGACGCCGATGGTCGACGGTGTCGTGATCACGCCGGGGACGCGGCTCCGATCCGCTTCTGCGGATCAGCAGGACGAGCGAATGGCCGCGTTCCGGCGGCCGATCATGCGCGGCACCAAGCGAGGGCGGTTCGAGCTTCGGCCGGTCAAGCTGGAGGAACAGCGGGGCGTCTGGCGACATGCGGAGGAACTGCTGTTGCCCAGTGACCAGCGAAGCAGCATCGACCAGAGTGATCGGCGGCGGCCTGCGGCCCTCGATGCCATCGCCGATCGCACCGATTCCGGTCTTCTGCCTGATGACGCCGTGTACACGCTGCGGGTCTACGGCCAACAGCTCGACAGCAAGGCCGCCGTGGTGCAGTTCTGGCAGGAGGAGTCGGTGCCTGCCCCGGTCGCGCTGCTGCGGGCCGGTGTCGGGAGCGCCCGGATGGGCGACGTGATCGGCTACTCCTGTCGGCTCGCCGACGATGTGGGCTTCCTGTTGCGGCGTCTGGACAAGGGCTACCGCGAGGAGTTCAAGGCGACGCCGCCACCGGAACTAGAGCTGTCCTACTGGCCGCACCTCACCGGCCCGTTCCACACGTTCATCGTCGCGTTGGGCAAGGCAGTGGCCTTCGTGACGGGCGAACGGGAGCACACCGCCGTGGAGGCCTGGCGTGGTGCGGTTGCTCAGATCGCCCACGCGGCGGCCGATCGGTGGGTGTACGGCGCCGCTCGGCTCGGCGCTCGAGAGTTGTCGATGGCGGGAAAGCATGACGGCACCTTCCGCCACAAGCTCGACGAGCGGCTCGCGCTCCATCGCATCGAGGTGAGCCGGTTTCTGCGCCCGGAAGATGGAGAGATGATGTGACGACGGAATCGATCGCCGTACGGCCGCCCCGGAATCGGGATGTGTTCGTGGCCTCGTTGTATCGGCTGCACTCCGGGCTGAACTCGACCAATGCGCACCGGGTCGCGGATGCGCGCAGGGTGTTGGCAGCGCTCCGGCGAAGCCTGGTGAGTCCACATCAGGCGTCGGCCGCCTATGACCTGGTGTTCGGCGCCGAGCCTGCGCCGGGGGAACAGGATGCCTGGCTGTTGACGGCAGGTCTGTTCGGCATCCACCCGCAGGCGCGGGCATCAGGTCGCACTCTCGGTATCGCCATGCGAGACCTCAAGGGTGATGGCCAAGGCATGATCGATCGACGGTTCGAGCAGTTGCTCGCGGTCGATCGTCGGAACCTTCCCCACTATCTGCGGCAGGCCGTTCGACTGTTGAAGAGCAAGCAGATCGCGCTCGACTACGGGCGATTGTTGGACGACGTCGCCGTCCTGCTTGATGCAGGGGCCGCCGAGGAACAGAAGCGGCGCGTCCGTCTCGCCTGGGCGAGGGACTTCCACAAGCCACGCCACGCAGCGGTCGTGCCTGCGACAGGTGATGACTCCGCAGACGACTCCGAGGAATCAGCGCACGTGAACAACACGAACGACACGGAGAACTGAATGATCATCGAGCTGCACCTGCTCCAGTCGTTCCCGGTGAGCAATCTCAACCGGGACGACGTCGGCCAGCCCAAGACAGCCACTTTCGGCGGTGCCGTGCGCGGCCGGATCTCCAGCCAGTGTCTCAAGCGCTCTGCCCGCCAACTCTTCACGCTGCACGGCCTGAGCGAGGACGAGACCGGGGTGCGTACCAAACGGCTGCTGCATCAGGCTGCCGTGATCCTCGCCGATAAGGGGCTGGGCGAGGAGGAGCACACTCGGCTCGTCGTCGAGGAGGGCTTGGCCGAGCTGGGCTTCCACGTCGATCGCAACACTCGGCTCACCGAGTATCTGCTGTTCGTCGGTCGGGGCGCGACCACCTTCCTGGTCGACTACTGCATCGCGAAGTGGACCGACCTCTCCGCCAGGGCGGCCAAGAAGCTCGCCGCCGCCGCGAAGGCCGCCGAGAAGAAGGACGGTGCGAAGGCATCGGCCAAGGCGAGCGAGAAGGCAGCGAAGTCGAAGCCTTCGAAGGAGGTCCTGGCCGAGGCGGCACGAATCCTGGACGCGCGGCGTGTCGCCGACGTCGCACTCTTCGGGCGCATGATCGCCGACAACAAGGGCTTCAACGTCGATGCAGCCTCGCAGGTGGCGCACGCCATCTCCACCCACGCGGTGGCCACCGAGTTCGACTACTACACGGCCGTCGACGATGCCAAGCCGGACGACGCCTCGGGTGCGGACATGATCGGCACCGTCGATTTCAACTCCGCCTGCTACTACCGCTACGCCAACGTCGATCTCCACCAGCTCGACAGGAACCTCGACGGCGTCGAAGACCTGGTCGCGCGGACCGCGAAGGCCTGGCTGTACTCCTTCGTGCATGCCCGTCCCAGTGGGAAGCAGAACTCGATGGCGGCGCTGACCATGCCGCACACCCTCCTCGGCGTGGTGCGGGACAACGGGTCCTGGAATCTGGCGAACGCCTTCCTCAAGCCGGTCGACAGCCTCGACGTCATGGCCGACTCGACGGACCGGATGACACAGCACTTCGACTCGCTGCGGCGGTTCTACGGCAGCGCCGGAATCCGGTCCGTCACCGCGGCCGCCGTCGCGGGCACCCTCACCCACGTCGACCAGGAAGACGTCGTGTCCAGTCTCGACGACTTCGCAGGTCGCGTCCTCGCGTCGGCGAGCGTCGGCACCGGGGTCTCGGTGCCGTGAGTCTGTCGCTCGCCCTGTGTTTCGACGCGCCGATGCAGTCGTGGGGTGCCCGGTCCCAGCACATCCATCGGGATACCGCTCGGGAGCCGACGAAGTCCGGCGTCGTCGGTGTCCTCGCCGCAGCCATGGGTGTTCCTCGGGAGGACACCGAGAAGATCACCGCGCTCGCCGAGCTGAGTCTCGGCGTCCGCGTCGACCGGGAAGGTCTCGTGGAGCGTGACTTCCACACCGCGCAGAACGTGCCCAACACCGAGGGCCTCGGACATCGCACCGTGATCAGTCACCGCTACTACCTCTCGGACGCGGTCTTCCTCGTCGTGCTCGAAGCCGAGGGGGCCGACCAGGAGGCGCTGCTGCGGCGGGCGGAGGCAGGCCTGCGGGCACCGGCGTGGCCCCTGTACTTCGGCCGGAAGGCATTCGTGCCCGCACGGCCGCTGCTGCACGCGTCGGAGCCTGCGGACCGACGGGACCACCCCTCCGGATGGGGCCTGTCCGACCTGCCGCTCCGCACCGTCCTCATGACGCACCCCTGGCTGGAGGCCGATGACAGTCCACATCGGCTCGACGGTCGACCCCGTGGCGAGGATGCGCCCCGCCCACTCCGCGCCGTCATCGACTGCGACGCCACCGACGAGCGAGCCGAGATTCGATCCGACCATCCGCTGTCCTTCGCGCGAGGCGATCGACGCTTCGCCAGCCGATCATTCAAGACCCTCGACATCCCGCTCACCCCAGCCATGATCTCGCCGGGAGACCGCTCGTGTTCCTGAGCCGACTCACCGTCGACGTGACCTCGCGGAACTTCCGCCTGGACTACGCCGACGTCCATCAGATGCACCGCACCGTGATGTCGGCCTTCCCCGACCTCGACGCGAAGCGGACCGCGCGGGCACACTGCGGGGCGCTGTGGCGGCTCGACGAGCACGAGCGCGGCTTCGTCCTGCTCGTGCAGAGCAGGCTGGAGCCGAAATGGGCGGCGCTGCCCGCCGGTTACCTCACCGCTCCGCCGGACGTCCGCTCGCTCGATCCGTTCCTGCGGCTGATCGCCCCGGGGCGCAAGATCAGTTTTCGGCTGGTCGCCAATCCGACGCGAGCGATTCATCCCCCCGGCTCCGTACCGGGGACTCGGGGGCGCGGCAGGCCCGTGCCGCAGCGGCTGCCCGCCAAGCAGGTGGAGTGGCTGGCGCGGAAGGGCGAGCAGCACGGCTTCGTGCTCCCGGTGGGCCGCGACGGCCAGGCGGACGTCGCGCCCGCGCCCCGGCCGGGCCTGCGCGGTCGATCGGACGGCAACACGATCACCATCGAGCCCGTTCGCTTCGACGGGCACCTCGTTCCGACCGATGTCGAGGCATTGCGTGCCGCGGTGCTCGCCGGGATCGGGCGGGCCAAGGCCTACGGGTGCGGGCTGATCAGCCTCGGTCCCGCACGTGAGGCGGGGTGAGCCGAGGTACTCCGCCGGTGCCGTCGGGCGACACGTTCCGGCGGCACCGCTCGGTTTCGCGTCGACCATGATTACCACCGTGCTTGGCAATGTCGAATCGTCGTCGAAGACGCCCATTTGTTTTCCGGAGAACTCAATCGCATCGACGGTTCCCCCGCGTGTATCAACGACATCGTGGATTTCATCACTATGATCGTCAGCGCAGCCACGGTCGGGTGATGGGTGGCTGCGGCACGGTGGGCAGGCGGGTTCCGCCGGGCCCACGGGTGGTGGTTGGGGGGTCATGGAGGAGGATTCCGAGCAGCAGAGCATCGGCGTGGCGAATGCCCTCTCCGGCGCCGTCTTCGGCACCGCAGTGCAGGCCGGGCCGATACACGGCGGAATTCATCTGCACACCGCTGAAAGGCCGAATCGAGTCGCGATTCCCCGGCAGATGCCGTTCGGGTCGAGCCGCTTCACGGGTCGGGCCGAGGAACTTCGGCTGCTCGACAGAATGCGATCCGACAGTAGCAGTCGATCATTGACCGTCGTGTCCGGCCTGGGCGGCGTCGGGAAGACGACGCTGGCCGCCCAATGGCTGCAGCGCATCACCGAGGAGACACCGGACGGGCAGCTCTACGCCGACCTCGGCGGCTTCGGCGTCGACGCGGTCCTGCCCGAGCGGGTTCTCGCCGCCTTTCTGCGGGCACTGGGAGCCTCCGACCAGCAGATCCCGGACGAACTGCCCGAGCGAACGGCGTTGTTCCGGACGATGACCGCGGACAAGGCCGTGGCGGTGCTGCTCGACAACGCGGGCACCGCCGCACAGGTCCGGCCACTGCTTCCGACGTCCGCCCAGTCCATCGTGGTCGTCACCAGCAGGGTCCGGCTCATCGGACTGGGGATGGACGGCGCCCGGTTCCTCGCGCTGTCCCCGTTGGACGAGGAGAGCGCGGTCGAGCTGCTGGCCAGCTTCGTCGGCTCGGAACGGGCGGCGGCGGAGCGGGACTCCACGTCTCGACTGGCTCGGCAGTGCGGCTGTCTTCCGGTGGCCTTGTCGGTCGCGGGCGCCCAACTGGCCGCCCGGCCGAGGCTGCGGATCAGTCGCGTGGTGACCAACCTCGACGACCAGGAGAGTCGGTTGACGCGGCTGTCCGCCGAGGCGGTGTCGGTGGAGAGCATCTTCGATCTGTCCTATGGCGGTCTTCCGTCCGATGCCGCGCGGTTGTATCGCAGGCTGGGGTGGCATCCCGGTCGCGAGTTCGGCCTCGCCGCCGCGGCCGCTGCGGCGGGGGAGTCCGAGGACGAGACGGACGAACTGCTGGAGACGCTCCTGGAGTCGAATCTGCTGGAGGAACGTGCCGAAGGCAGGCTCCGCTTCCACGACCTGCTGCGGCTGCATGCGCGCTCGCGGTGTGCTGTCGACGAGGGTGCCGACGCGGCGCGGGCCGTCGTCGAGCACTATCTGCGCGCGGCGGTGCGGGCCGACCTGGTCCTGATGCCGCTGCGTCCGGCGGAGGGCCCGATGTTCGATGCCGTGCGTCCGGAGCCCGCCGCGTTCGCCTCCCCGACGGAGGCGCTCGCCTGGCTGCTCGTGGAGCACGACAACCTGACCTCGGCGCTGCGCCAGGCGATCGAGCGGGGCTGGGACGACCTGGCCTGGCAGTTCAGCCAGGCCATGTGGGGGCTGTATCTCAACACCCGGCGATTCCGCGAGTGGATCGACAACCACCGACAGGGGGTTGCGGCCGCCCGGCGGCTCGGCGATCCGCTCGTCGAGGCGCGGCTGCTCGTTCAGCTGACGGTCGCGTTGTCTCGCGCGGGCCGGTTCGACGAGGTCGTCGAGGAGGCTCGACGTGCGCTCCGGCTGGCCGAGGAACTCGACGCGCCGACCATTCAGTCCACGGCGCTGGCTCACCTCGGCGAGGCAGCCCGACGGCGACACGACGGCGAGGAGGCACTGCGGCTGCTGCGGCGGGCGCTGTCGATCGAGGAGCAGGCGGAGTCGGGAACCGAACGCGGGGCGGCCTTGCGTCGTCGACTGCTGGGCCGGGTGCTTCTCGACCTCGGCCGCTATGACGAGGCGATCACCGAACTGACCAAGGCGAAACTCGTGCTGATCGGCTTGTCCGACGTCCCGAATGCCACGCGGGCCGCCGTGGTTCTCGGTGATGCCCACGCCAGGGCTGGTGACTTCGAGGCCGCTCAGGCCGAACTGACCGCCGCGTTGGCGGCCGTCGACCAGACCAGTTCGGTGTTCGTCCGCGCCGAGGTGCATCGGGGCCTGGGGGAACTCCACCACCGTCGTGATGAGTTCCCCCAGGCCCGTGTGCATCTTCAGCGTGCCCTGGTGTTGCTCGGGGAGGAGAACCCCGAGGACGCCGCCGCAGTGCGCGAGCGGCTGTCCGCCATCGCCGCCGAGGCGGCCTTCGCCACCGGGTCCCCCGATGGCGAAGGCGCGCTTCCTGGTTCAGGACCCGAGCTCGGCACGTAATCGCACCGGTTCGCCCTGCTCGTTCCTGCGGACCACCAGCCGCGCCGAGGCGAGTGCACTCAGCGGATGCTCGGCGAGCAACCACGGATAGCCGATGGCCGCCCACGGCCGAGGCGTGGACGAACCGATGTCGGCCGACACCACGACCCGCTGCCGATCGCGGGCCGTGAGCTGGACCCGCCGCCCATCGAGCGAGACGACGACGAGCGCTGCCGCGCTGCTCGCGAGCAGTTCCTCCGCCAGCTCCGGCGATGTCGACTCCTGGCCGGAATTCGCGACGAGGACGTCTGCCAGCTGCCGTCCCCGTGCGGTCAGGTGGTCGAGGTCACCGACGACGAACCGGCCTCGGGTACGCGGCGGGACACCGGCCGTTCCGGGGATGCTGCACCCAACGAGGTGGATGCCAGGTTCGTCGGGGTCGTCGGCTCGCACCGGCCAGGCCGACACCGAGGCATGCGGCGGTCTCGACGGGCGAGTCGCCGGGTGATCCGGTAGTCCGGTCATCGCGGAATGCTCCCATCCTGCGGCAGCGGATCGGGTAGGGGCACCGGCGAGACGGGGACACCCCTGACGGGCTCGTCGAGGCCCAGCAGCCGGTACATCATCTGACGCAGGATGCCGCCTGCCTGGTCGGGGCGTGAGGTCACCTGAGCCGCGAGGCTGCCCGCCTGTCCCGCCGGATGTGTTCGGATCGCCTGCTCTACCTGGTCGCGAATCGGGCCGTCGAGCCGCAGTCGCCCGGCTCGTCTCGCGACGGACGCGGCGAGGCCGTCGGGCCTGAGCTGAAACTCCGGGCAGGCCGCGAGCAGCACTGGTCGATCAAGGGCGGCCCCGTAGACGGTCACCGAGCCGTGATCGCCGATCACACAGTCCGCCGCGATCAACGCCGCGTGCCACCCGCGCTCCGGCGGCAGCAGCACGAGCCCCGCGTCCAGCGCGTCACCGAGCCAGGCCCGCACCTGACTGCGGCCGTGCTGCGTCCAGGTGTTCGGATGCAGCACACCCACCACGAGGAATTCGTCGCGGGGCAGCCCGGCGGCCACCCGATGAAACAACTCGGCATGTTCGCCGAATCCGGACTGCTCGGTCCAGGTCGAGCTGACGACCACGAGCGTGCGACCGTCCTGTGCACCGAACGCCCGCCGGTACTCCTCGCGGAACGGCAGCGAGGCCCGCAGCCGGTCGAAGCACAGATCGCCTGCGACCACCGCCGTGGGCAGCGCCTCGGGGCAGGCCTCGGCCAAGGCGTCGAGTTCGTCGTCATGGGTGAGGGCGAGTCCGGCCTGGAGCAGTCTGCCGTTGTAGGTCAGATACTGGCGGGACAGCCCGTGTTCCGGATGGTAGCCCCGGCCGGGATCGGCCGGACGCAGTCGGGACTTCAGCAGGCTCGCGCCGTGCGGCAGTGCCAAGACGGGTCCCTTGACGTGTTCCAGATCCTCTCGGGTCGCCGCGAGGACCAGATCGAACCGGGTCTGCGTCGCCTGCTGCCACGGCAGCCGCACGAAGCCCTGCGCGTCGGCGAAATCCCTGGCACCCGGCCAGACCTGACTGTCGCCCGAGGCGGTCATGAACAGTTGAATCCGGTGATCGGTCTCCAGCAGCGGCAGGACGTCCAGCAGCCGGACACCCGCGACCAGCGTCGGGACCAGCACCAGGACCTGCTTGCAGCCGCTGCGGGTCAGCCACCGTTCGCCACCGAGGCTGACCGGCCCGCGAATCCACGCTTCTCCGAACATGATGATTCCCTTTCCTCCCCGACCGGCGCGTAACGCTCGGGTTCTCCGAGCCGACACACCCCGCATCCGGTCGACACCAGGTTCGGAGCCGATGTGGACACGCCGGGGGCACGGCGGGGGACGGTCGAGGGGACACAGCGGGGACAGGCCGGGGACACGGCTGGTCCGGCCCGGTGCGGAAGATCTTGAAAATCTCGGCAGGCCGGCTTGACAGGGTGGCGCGAGGGACGGCCTGTTCGCCGGTGCCCGATATCCAGCGACCACGTGAGTCTCTGCGGCGGTGGCCGTTCGCCCCGCGGGTCCCCAGACAGATTCGGCGGATCGACTGCACCTATCGAGGGAACGCCCTCCGCCGCTCGGGGTAATTCGGGCCGTTCGACCGAACCACTTCGGGTGAAGGTCTCGATTGTGATCCGTGTCTCGATGAGACTGGTGGCGAATCCGGTGCCAGCGGGAGGGCGGGGCTGGGTGACAGTCGAATTCAAGATCTTGGGGAAGACACGAGCGGTCGTCGACGGTTCTCCGGTGCTCTTGCCCAGGGCCAAAGTGCGGGCGATCCTGGGTCTGCTGATGTTGCATCCGAACACAAACGTCAGCAGGTCGAAAATCATCAGAAACGTGTGGAGGCCAGCGGAGTTGGGCAAGGCCGCAGCACACCCTGGTGGGCGAGAAGCTGGCCTCCGGAATCTCGTCGAGACGCATATCAAGAAGGCTCGGGGAGGATTGCGCGGGCAGCAGGCGGAGATCAAATCCGCTTCGGACGGCTATCAACTGCTGATCGACAAGAAGCTGATCGACTTCCATCGATTCCGCGCGGAGGTCGAGACGGCCAGAACCCGTGCATCGGCCGGTGAACACGCTATGGCACGTGGGCTTCTCGCGGATTGCGTCGAGCTGTGGAACGACCAGTTGCTGGAGGATCTGAACGGTGCGGAGGCAGAACGTACCCGGTCTCTGATGATTGCCGATCACTTCGTGCCTGCCTGCCTCGCTCTACTGGACAGTCGACTCGCCCTCGACGAGCACCAGGAGGCGTTCGGGCTGCTGAACAGGCTGGTGGACGAGCACCCGAAGAACCAGCAGGTGGCGATGCGCCGCCTGACCGTGCTCGCGGCGGTCGGCCGAGTCGACGAGGCGAAGGAGCACTACGAGCACTTGGTCAGGGTGCTCGTGCAGGAAGGAGTTCCTGTCCTGGCAGAGCTGCGGGGGTTGTACGGCCGGCTGAAATCTGGCGGGTTGAACCGGGCGGCCGTACCAGGAGAAGCGGGACGCACGCCGCCTCCATCGGCGCAGGACCTCACTCGCCCTTCGATACAGCAGTGGCCGCCGAACCTCCTGGTGGGACGAGAGCGGCTGCTGAAGCGGCTCGACTCGCTGTTCCCCGTGACGGATCGCCCGCAATCGGGTGTGGTCGTGCTCCACGGGGTGGGAGGGGTGGGTAAGACCGCACTGGCTCTCACCTGGGTCGCTCGGATGGTGGCGCGAGGCCGTTTCGCCGATGGTCAGCTCTTCGCCGACCTGACCGGTTACAGCCCTCTCGGGAAGAAGGAACCTGCGGAGGTGTTGCGCCGGTTCCTGCTTGACTTCGGGATCGAGCCGGACCGCATTCCGACGACCCTCGACCGGTCCGTCGTCCGCCTGCGAGAGTTGACCGTCGGACGCACGGTGGTCGTCGTCTTGGACAACGCGCTGGACGAGGAGCATGTCCGGCCGCTGCTCGCCGCGTTGTCCGGCTGCCTCGTCCTGATCACCAGCCGCAATCGGTTCGAGAATCTCATGGTGCACGGTGGCGCCGATGACGTCGAGGTTCCGCAGCTCGACCAGGAGGAGGCCGAGCGGCTGCTGCGGCGAGTGATCTCGGAGAGCCGGCCGGCGCTGGACAAGGACGGGCTTGCCCTGCTGATCGAACGAGGTAAGGGCATCCCGTTGGCGCTGCGAGTCATCGGAGCCAGGGTGAAGAAACAGAGCCGGGTACCGCTTGCCGTCATCGCCCGCGAGATGCGGGGAAACCAGTTGCTCGATGTGGGCGACAAGACCTCCCTGGCGGCGGTGTTCTCCTACTCATACATCGCGCTGGCCGAGGAGTCTCGCCGGGCATTCCGGCTGCTTGGCGGCCACCCCGGTGCCAGCTTCGGCGTCGGGGTGGCCGCAGCCGTGGTCGATCTGACGGCAGCCGAGGTGCGTCGCCACCTCGACGTCCTGGTGAGTGGTCATCTCCTCAGTCAGGGTGCCGACGATCGCTACGAGTTTCATGATCTGATCCGTGAGTATGCGATCAGTCGACTGGAACGAGATTCCCTCGCTCCTGAGCGCGGTTCCTCGTTACGAAGGATGTTGGACTGGTATCTCCTGACTGCGCGGAATGCGTACCGACACATTCATCCAGAGGAGGACCCGCCGCCTCCGCCGCCTGCATGTACCTACGTTGTTCCATCCGAGCTTGATGGAGTAGATCAGTCATTGTCCTGGTTCTCTCAGGAGTGGGAGAACCTGTCAGGCGCGGTCGGCCTGGCTCATCGAGAGCGGTTGAATGGTCACGCTTGGCGGATAGTGGCGACATTTGAAGATGTTTTGTATCGATTCGGTAGGGCGGCTGAACTGATTCCGGTGCTCAAGATCGGCATAGCTGCCGCCCGCGAAGTGCGGGAGATCGAGCCTGAGGCCGAGGCTGGACTGTTGAATAATCTGGCCTTCACGTACATGAACGAGCGTCGGTATGACGAAGCATTGGTCACATATCGTTCTTCTTATGTGCTTGCCGTAGAGCGTGGGGACCGGGTGAACCAAGCTCTGGTTCTGGGCAACATGGCATACTTCGAATTTCGACTCGACCACCCAGACCGTGCGGTTTCCTTGGCCGAGGAGTCGGTGGCGATCTATCGCTCGCTGGGAGTGGGGCCGAAGATCGGCAACGCACTCGTCGTACTCGGCGTCGCTCGCCGAGCGGCTGGTGACTTCCTGGGCGCTGCCCGGGCCTTCAATGAGGCAGCGAGGGCAGGCCGCAAGGCCCAGAGCTTGAAGATCCAAGGCGATGCACTCGCCGAGCTGGGGGCTCTTTATTATCACGTCGGCGATCTCGACGAAGCCATTCAGGCAGCACTTTCTGCAATTCCACTACTTGAGAAAGCAAAGCTTGACCACCGCTGCGGATACGCACACCTTGTCGTTGGGCGGTGCCATTATGCTCGACTGGAGGTCGACGAGGCGATCCGACATTACGGCGCAGCAGTGCTGTTGTATCGCCGCCGGCCTGATCGGGTCGCAAGCGCCGAGGCGTTGACGTTCCTCGCGCAGGCGTTGGCAGCGGCGGGTCGGAACTCTGAGGCGGAACATAGTCTGGTACTTGCCTCGGAGGTCCTGGATGGCCGGGACGAAGCGCTCGATACGCAGATCAACACACAGTTCTCGCTCCTCTAGGCCCGGGGTGCGCCGTATCGCGTTCGCCGCCGAGGAACTGCCGCACTAGCCCAAGCAGCTCCATATCACTCGTTCGGGTCGACTTTCGCCCATCGGATTGACGAGGCTTCGCGCTCGCGGTAACGGGCGCCGCCAGCTTGCTCGTACGGGCCACTCGTCCGTACTGATATCGGGCACTATAGAATGATCAACAGCGCGATCGTCGATCGCTCTTAGTGGCCAGAGTCTGGGGAGAAGGGTATTGGCTAGAGCCCCGTAACGAGATCAAGGACCCGAATATGCCTCACCCCGAATGGGGCGCGAGCGGGGTCATGGGAGTATTTTTCCTGACCGCGTGGCTGATCTTAGTTCACTTCCCGCTGTAGCGCTGTGGGGAGGAGAAACAACCCTGACGCCGCCTAAACGCCAGGGTTACTTCTCCTCCCCGATCCCTTGCGGGCGGGTCGGACTATGGGGCAAGAGTGGTCAGTGGCTTGCCCGGCCGATTTTCATTCTGGTCAGTGGATCAAGATCTGGCTAGGTCCGATCGGTCGAGTTCGGACCGCAGATGTCCGAGCTGACTGGTTACTGACGGTAATCATTTTTTGATGTGCGGGATGCAGAGTGCGTGAACTGCATATGTTGATGTTTCTGTTGCTTCAGTGCTGATTTTACTTTGTTCTGCCCGTGCAGTCAGGGCCGATGTTTCAGTCCAAGCTGTAGGCCCTACTTCTGTCAGCCCACAGTTGGTGCCCGTCCATCACGAGCCTGCGAAGTGCCTCCGAGTAGCTGAGGTCCTCGGCCTCGGCGCGGTCGGCGATGGTGGCGACCGTGGTGGGGTGCAGCAAGAGAGCTCGGGGTTGTGCCTCCGTCTCGGGGTCTCGGAGCGGGATGCAGTCGCCCGTGCCGGTGCTCGGTCGGCTGTCGACGCTGTCGAGTGCGCTCATCGTGTCCTCCTGATCGGGTTGCGTGGGCTCGTAGTCCTCTGTGGACGTCGGGGCCGAGCGTCGTGGTCTCACGAGGCGAGTGATCCGAACTGCGCCGGGCAACTCACGGGGTGATCCGGACCTGGCGCTCGCGGCAGCTGGGGTGGGCACACCGGAGTCGGCGCAGCCGCGTGTGGCCGATGGTCTCGGCGTCGACGACCTGCCAGGCGTGCCGGTGATCGGGTTCTCTCGCGTCATCGTGGAGCTGCGGAAGCAGCGAGGTCTCGTCGTCGCGGTGGTCCATTAGGCGCGATGCCTGGCCGGTGTCACCCCGATCGCCGGCCGGGCGGGTGACAGGGCCGGTGCGGTGTGAGAAGGGAGCGGGCCATCGAGGATTCCTTTCCTGGCAGGGAAGGAGAAGGACGGGCTGGGTGCCGGGTGCTCCGCCGGAGTCGGGGCGCGTCGGAGCACCCGGCGGTCGGTGGGCGCGGTGTGCTCAGCGCGGCAGCCAGAGCCGCGAGCGCAGGAGACGCGGTGCGCCGGGTCGGTCGGGATCGGGGAGTTCGCGGAGCGCGTCGACGCAGTCGGTGAGCCGGCCCTCGTGTTTCCGGAGAAACCCGCCGCGCTCTCCGTCGATCATGCGGACGGCTGCGGCCGATCCCTGGTGGTGACGTACAGGGCGTCGAGATGACCTCTCGGCCGTCGGAACCCGACCAGCGCGGTGAGTTCGCCGTCCTCGTCCCGATCAGTCGTCCAACTCCAGCCCGCGCGCCGCAACGCCAGCAGCCCGGCGAGTTCGGGATAGCGCCGCAGCGCCTCGGCCTCGGTGATCAGGGCAGGCCGCTCGCCTGCGGACGCCGTTGTCATGCCGCCTCCCGAAATCCGGCCACGGGCAGCGATCCGGCGAAGGCGAACACATAGCCGGTGGGTTCCGGCCGGGGCCGGTACATCGGCGCTGCCGACGGCGAGGGGTGCCGATGTCGGCAGCGCGCCGTGGTTGTTGCGCGGCGGCCCGGCGTCGTGCCGCGTGCCTCGCGGCCGACCGTGGCTTGCCCCGCCGCTTGGGACGTCGCCGCCACCCGGCGAGTACCTGTGTCATGGGTGACGGGGTGGTGCGTGGCGGTGGGGATTGGAGTGCGAGGGAGTGCGATCCACACCGCCGGAAGGCCGCCCGAGTGGGGGAGGACGGCCTGGCTTCGACGAAGTTCCTCCGCTGCGCAACGAGCCAGGATCGCCGCGACGGAGTTCGGCGACGAGGCGTCGTCCGGTTGCGACCGTGCACAACGGACCAACGCCAGGCCGGAGAGCAGCAGTAGCCCGCTCGCGTAGATACCTGGGTGCATCGGGACCTCCTCGGTGAGGGGACCCGCCCCGCGCCTATGCAGGCGAGCGAGCGGCGCGGAGCGGGCGGTGTCGGCAGGAAGCTGCCAACGAAGGAATGTTATCGAGGAATGTTCCTGAGATACATGACTCGTCTGGGTGATCTGTCTCGTCAGCAGGTTGAGTCGCGCGCAAGACTGTCCCGGAAGATCTACGTCGAGGGGGTATCGATGTCTCAGAAGCCTGGACGCACGGTGCAACGACGCCTGCTGGGTGGCGAGTTGCGACGGCTACGTGAGTCTGCGGGGCTCACGATCGAGGAGGTGGCCAGCTTCGTCCGGATGAGCACCTCGGTCATCTCGAAGATCGAGAACGGCAAGCAGGCCATCCTGCCGCGTAACGTCACACTGCTGGCGCTCTGCTACAAGCTGGATGAGGAACTGTCGTCGTCACTGATTCGGCGAGCCGAGGAGATGGAGAAACCGCCGGGCCTTTCGCGTGCCCTCGCTGACACCGTGCCTGGCTGGTTTGATCGGTATGCCGATCTTGAAGGCGACGCCAGCGCGATCACCAGCTACGACTCTGAACTGATCCCAGGGCTGTTGCAGACGGCCGACTACATCACGGCGATCACCCGCGCCTCACGGCCGAATGTGTCCGATGAGGAGGTCTCCCGAGCGGTTGAAAGTCGACAGCAGCGCCAACGCCGAATCCTGGTCCCAGGAGGCCCCGCGCTCCGAGTGATCATCAATGAGGCTGCCTTGCTGCGGTTGGTCGGCGACAGCGGTGTCATGCGGCGTCAAGTTCAACATCTGAGCACCTGCGCTGAGCAGGCTGACATCCGCATCCTGCCCTTGAGCGTCGGGGCTCACCCAGCCATGGGCATGACCTTCCTGCGGCTTGCCTTCACCGACTCCGATCTTGACTTCGTCTACCTGGAAGCCGATTGCGGAGCCTTCTACCTCGAGGATGCCAATGACGTCGTCCGCTACGACGCTCTGCTTGAGCGCGTCAGCGACATCGCGTTGACCAGGGAAGACAGTGCTTCTTGGCTCGCTACAGTGGTCAGGCAGGAGTGAAGGCGAGCGAAGGAGCATCAAGATGACCACTCTCCAACCATCGGGTTGGCGTAAGTCCTCGCGAAGCAACGGCCAGGGCGGAGCGTGCGTCGAGGTCGGGTCTGCGCCGGGCACGGTGGGTATTCGGGATTCGAAGAATCCCACGGGTGGGACGTTAGTCGTGGATCGCGCGGTGTTCACTGTGTTCCTCGCGGCGATCAGAGATCGATGACGGGGGGTCATGCAGTGGATCTTCCCCAGTGGCGCAAGAGCCGACGGAGCGGGAACAAGAACGCCTGCATCGAGGTCGGTTCCGCCCCTGGTGTGGTGGGCATCCGGGACTCGAAGAACCGGGACGGTGGGATGCTGGTGGTGGATCGTGCGGTGTTCGGCGCGTTCCTCACGGCAGTGAAGAGCCGCTGAGCCCTGGGCAGCCGGCGTCCGTGGCGCGTCAGCGAAGGGGCGCCGGCTGCTCGGCGCACTGCCTCAGCGTCCCAGATGGACGAACCGGTGTTGCCAGGTCAGTTCGATGTAGGTGTCGCGACAGTGATTCTCTGCGGAGCGCTCCTCGTGTCTCGGTGGTAACGGATGTCAGCGTTGGGGCGCGCGCCCCGTCGTGATCTTGCGGTTCCTTCCCAGGGGTGAGTCGACCGCTGGTCAACTCGATGTCGAGTCGCGGCAGATTCGTTGCGCCGACTACCGGGGGTCACGGTTTGCCAGGACAGCCGTAGACGTCCATCTTGGCTAGGCGGTAGCGGCTCAAGGTCGTCGGTCGAGAGCTGCCGTTGGGACATGGCGACCTGTCAACCCGGTAGGGCCGGGGGGATGACTCGGGTCGGAGTTGCTTCGGCGAAAGCGTTCCACAGCAGGTTGAGCGGGTGGTCGTAGGCGTATCGCTCCCGTTCGCCTTTCCGAGCGAAGATGCCGGTGACGATCTCTAGCCGAGGGGTGTAGTCATCGGCGAGCTTGATCTTACGAAGACCTTGGCCGGGTAGGCTGCCATCGAGTGCCGCCGCCGCGACGCGTTCGGTGGTGAGCAAGCAGCCGTGCAGTAGGTCGCTAGTGAGAAGGTTGAGTCCGTAGTTGAGAGAGTCGATGTCGGCGATGACGTCGAGCACGCCGCGGTAGTCGGGGCCGTACCAGCGGCTGAGGAACTGGGCGAGCAGACCGGAGGTCGGGGCGAGTAGCGGCAGACCGGGCAGTCGGTTGGCGGTAACCGGGTTGTCGGGAAGTTCGCGTGCGCTGAGATTGGTCAGTAGAGCGACGCCTTCGCGATGCCATTCCAGGAAGTCGTAGTCCAGTGTGGGTGGTCGGCCAGGTTCGGCGGCGAAGCTGCCGCATACCAGATCGACCTTCTTGCCGTCGAGCTTGCGCCATAGGTCTCGGGTGCGGACATGCTCGATCTTGAGGTGCACGTCGCGGCGCTCGAAGTCCTCGCGCATTGCGTGCCACACGACGCCGAGGAACTGCACGGTGAACTCGGTGGTGCCGAAGGTGACCGTGGAGCCGAGCCGACGTCGACTGCTGTGCAGGCTGTCGGTGACCGCCAGCAAGGTTTGCTTAGCAAGGGCGACGACCTCTTCGCCGGACGGGGTGAACAGGAAGTCTTTACTGCGGCCTTGTTTGACCACGAGCGCCTCGCCCACCAGGCGGGTAGCGGTCTTGTTTAGGCTGTCGAGTTGTTTCTGCACGCTGGACTGCTCCCGCCCCAGCACGCGGGCGGCGCGCTGCGCCGTGCCGGTGGTGCGTACGACGGCGAGGGTTCGCAGTTGATCGAGGCTGACGTCGAGCATTTCAGGCGGACAGCCTAGAAGCGTGGTCAGCACGTCCGCTGCGTCGGCGTCATCGTTGATGTCCGGCACCGCTCCTCCTAGCTTTCGGCCTAGGACGCCAACTGCGACATGGGAATTGTCTGGTCGGACAGTTGGGTTGTCGTTGATCGCAACTCCCCCCAGGTTGTCCAAGAAATGTTCGCTTGAACACTTCTAGTCACGATACTGTTCGGCCGAACATTTCTTGGTGGCTGGTCCGGGCCGAACCTGTGGTGATCGGCCGAGCCAGCCTGGTCCGTCTTGGAAAGCTTGGAGGTTCGATAGTGACCGCTCGCAGCATCGTGACCGGCGGCATGGCCGCGTCCTGCTACTTCCGTACGTCCGTTGAGCCGCCGTTTCGTAAGGCGCTGGTGCAGATCAACGAGGACTGCAACCTGCGCTGTGCTCACTGCTTCGTGTCCGCGACCAGGGTCGGCAAACAGATGCTGTTGACTGAGATAGTGGACAAGGTGGTCCCTCGTCTGGCTGCTGCCAGGGTCCAGCGGGTCACACTCACTGGCGGGGAGCCATCGATCCACCCGGATTTCCTGGACATCGTCCAGGCGTTCCGGACGGCCGGGATGGACGTCGGAATCTGCACCAACGCGACCACCCTGGACATGGTCCAGATTGCGACACTGGTCGAGCTGGGTGTGCATTGCAATGTCTCTCTGGACGGGTTCGCCGCCGACTCGCATGGAAGGTTCCGCGGTGACCGGGCCAGCTTCGCCGTCACCGTAGCTACCGTCGAACAGCTCGGCAGGGCTGGCATCCTGCAAGGGCTGCTATGTACGCCGAACACGTTGGCACAGAACGAGGAGTATGCACGGTTGTGTGCGTTCGCCCGTGAGAACGGCGCTCGCTACGTGCTGCTCAATCCGCTGGGGAGTATGGGCCGTGGGGTCAAGTCACGCGGCGTACTGGCCAAGACGACGTTGCACATGAGGGAGATATTCGAGCTGACCGCACCTTTCGACGGGCCGGAACTGGACATCGCGCACATCCGCTTTCCCAACACCCCGGGGCGGCCGTTGGCCGGATGCGAGGCTAGGACGATCATCTATGTATTCACCCCGGGCGAGGTGACGGTGTGTCCGTACCTGGTGTTCGCCGCTCGCACTCCGCAGTCGCGGCACGCCGCAGGCGAGTTCATCGTTGGCAACATCTTCACCGACATTGATGTTGCGCAGCGGCTCGATGACTATCGCTTCCATGATCGCTACCAGGTTGGCGACAATGCTACCTGCGGGGGATGCTCGATGAACTCCGGTTGCGGCAAAGGCTGCCCCGCTGCGGTGGTTGCTGCGGGTGGCCGGATCGGTGACGTCGACACAGAACAGTGCCCGGTCGTCGGTGAGACACACATTGAAGGGCGTCGGTTGCTGCCGCTGAGTCCCGCATGACCGGACCGGTCCTCGATGGGGGGCGCCGCCTGCCCGGCGTGTTGATCACGCTGGATGGGCCGGGGGGCGTGGGTAAGTCCACCACCACGTGCCTGGTCGTCGAGACTCTGGACATGCGCAGGATACCGGTGCACGCGACGACTCAGCCGTCCCGCGCGGCGGTAGGCGAACTGGCACGGCACGGTACGGATAAGTACCGTGGCATGGCCTTAGCCTGCCTATGTGCGGCTGATCGGCACCACCAGCTTGCTACCGAAATCATGCCCGCCCTGCGCGAGGGCAAGGTGGTGGTGTGCGACCGATACGTCGCCTCCTCGATAGTCTTGCAGGGTCTCGATGGTCTCTCCTCTGAGGTCGTGTGGCAGCTAAACCATGGCGTATACCGCCCCGATCTTTCGATCATCCTCAACGGCGACCCGAAGGTGATCGATGCGCGGCTACGGGCGCGCGGCGGGCACAGCCGCTTCGAGCGTGCAGAGGACAACAGCGACATGGAGGCCGGGCTGTACGTCCACGCCGCAGTCGACTTACAGAACAAGGGCTGGACTGTGGCCACGCTCGACTGCACCACTGACCCGCCCGCCAGGATCGCCGCCACAGTCGTGTCCCGCATTCAGCGCATTCTGACCGAGAAGAGTCCGACATGTCTCTGAGCCTGATTACCGTAAACGTCGGTGCACCCTCCCTCGACCGTGCCCGGCGCCAGCTTCGGTGGCTGGCCGACCGTCCCGAGGACGTTCTCATTCTCACCGAGACCAAAGCCACTGCGGGCAGCCAGTTCCTGGCCGATGCGTTCGCTGCCGCCGGCTACGATGTGACTTTCCCCCAGCATGCTTCCGGCGAGCTCGGCGTGATGATCGTCAGCAAGTCGTCCACTACACCCGACCCGCTCAGTGCGGCGATGGATTACCTGCCCTCGCGCGCTGTCGGAATCGTGGTCGACACCACCGACGGGCCGCTGCGTGTCGCAGGCGCCTATGTGCCCTCCCGCGACACCAGCGTGAACAAGACTGCGCGCAAGAAGACCTGGATTCAGCGGTTCCAGGAAGCCTTGGAGAGCACAGCGAGCGACGCTCCGCTGCTGCTGCTCGGCGATCTCAACGTTCTCGAACCCACACATACGCCCCCGCATTCCGGCCAGTTCGCGCCGTTCGAGTACGGCTTTTACACAGGCCTGACCGAGCGACACGGTCTGGTTGACCTGTTCCGCCATCTGCACCCCGGTCGGGTCGAACATAGTTGGGCGCGCCGCGCTGATCTGGGTTACCGCTACGACCACGCCCACGGCTCCCGTGCTCTGGCGGAGCGGCTCACCGCTTGCGAGTACGTCCACGAGACCAGGGATTTCGGTTCTGATGGCGCGCGGCTGACCGACCATTCCGGACTCACCGTGTGCCTGACGCTGACCGCGGCCTCGCCGCTGCTAACGTCAGACCCCGCCATGGCGGCCACGCACGGCGAGCCGGAGCCGACGCTGTTCTAGCTCGCGCGGCCTCCGCCCCGTCGTCGTCGGCTGCCGGTGCATCTGCCCGTCAGTCGACCGCGAGGACCCGCCGCAGGATGCCCACTCCGACCAGCACCGCTTCCCCGCGCATCGGTGCCCGCGTGCTGTTGCTTGATCCCACCGACCGCGTGCTTCTCATCCATGCCCTCGACCCCGGTGATCCCGAGCATCACTGGTGGGAACTGCCCGGCGGTGGCCTGGACGAGGGTGAGGACCTCCGTGCCGCTGCCCGCCGTGAGCTTGCCGAGGAGTCAGGGATCATCGTCAGCGACCTCGGCCGTGAGCTGTGGGTGCGCGAATCCCGGTTCCGCTATCGGGGCCGTGACCACCACCGCATCGAGCATGTGTTCCTCGGCCGCACCCCGAGTACAGCGCCGCAGGTCGCACTCAAGCCCACCGCGAACGAGAAGGCCGGTCTGATCGAGCGTCGTTGGTGGTCGGCGCCCGAGCTACGGCAGTGCCGCGACAAGCTCTTGCCTGCCGAGCTCCCCGGCCTGCTCGACGATCTGCTGGCGGACCGGTTCAGCCGCACGCCCCGGACGATCACCGGCTGATCGCAACGCCGATGATCTGTCGCGCCGCCGAATACCTCGTGTGGCTACGCGACGAAACCCGTCAGACCGAGTCTTAGCTTTTCGGCCTGGCGAGAAGTTGCTTGGTCAACTGACGGAATCCGGGAACCTCTGCACATCCCTACCGCGTTCTGCTATGGATGGTCGGACATCTCGGCCGATCCGAAGCGCCTCTTCCGATCCTGCGCCGCTCACGAGTGAGGACGACTCATGCCTCCCGTCCCGCCGCCCTTCGGTACGAGCTGGTCAGGTGCCCGACCGCGTGACTGATGCAGTCGGACGCTATCTGAAGCGTATGAATCTGGCCTACGCCGGGTTCGATTTCGTGGTCACTCCCAAGGCCGGATGGGTCATGTTGGAGGCCAATACAGGACCGCAGATCGGCTGGCTCGAAGCGGCGACCGGTGCACCGATCACGGCGGCGATGGCCGCCATGCTGGAGAAGGGACTGACATGACGACTTCGAGCAACGCCACGGGACTTCACGCGGTCGTCGACTGGCCTGTGCGTGCCGCCGCGCTTGCCGAGGAACTGGCCGCCGTGGGCAAGCTGGCCTCTGCTGCCTGGCGCGCTGCGGTCGAGTCGGTGCCTCGGCACATGTTCGTTCCGTCGTTCTACGTCCGCCGCGACGGTCGGATGGTCGCCGTCACGGCCGCCGATCCGGCCACCAGGACTGAATGGTCGGAGCAGGTTTACGCGAACACCGCGCTGGTCACCAAGATCGGTCAGGACGAGGCAGGCGGACCTCCGATGTTCCTGTCCTCCAGTTCTACGCCGGGGTTGATGACGCGCATGCTGGAGGCTCTCGACGTGCGCGACGGAGCTCGGGTCTTGGAGATCGGCACCGGCACCGGTTACCACGCCGCGCTGCTCTGTCACCGGCTCGGCGATGAGCAGGTGTTCTCCGTCGATGTGGAGCCGGACCTCGTCGACACCGCCCGTGCTCGGTTGGCCGAACTCGGCTATCGCCCCACCCTGGTTGCCGGGGACGGTGCCGCTGGACTGGTTGCGCATGCTCCATTCGATCGCGTCATCGCGACCTGCTCGGTGCCTGCTATCCCGTTGCCGTGGGTTGAACAGACCCGGAGCGGCGGGGTGATCCTGGCCGACGTCAGAGTCGGCCTGGCCGCTGGAAACCTCGTCCGGCTCACCCGCACTGCGCCCGATCGGGCCGAAGGCATGTTCGACGCCGGGCAGGCGGCGTTCATGGAACTGCGGCACGCACCCGGCGCGGGCGAACGAATGTCCTACGCCCGGCGCTCCGACGACCTGCCGGTCACCAGGTCTGTCACGACGCTGGACCCACGGACGCCGTGGTCGAACCCGGTAGTGTGGTTCCTCACTGCGCTGCGCATCGGCGGCCACTACCGGCTCGGCTACGCAGGCGTCGATTCCCGGAACGGTCCCGATGCGGTCAGTATCACCACCCCGGACGGCTCCCGTGCCGAGATCACCCTCGCTGTCATCGACGGGGAGCACATCGTGGCGGAATCCGGCCCGGTACGACTCTGGCAGCACCTTGAACATGCTCATCGGCAATGGGAACAGGCCGGCAGGCCGAGCTGGCCGCGCCTTGGTCTGACCGTCACCACCGATCATCAGTCGGTTTACGTCGACGAACCGGGCAACCGGCTCGCTGTGCTGACCGGCAGGCAATAGTTGGGCGCGCCGCGCTGAGCTGGGCTACTGCTACGACCACGCCCACGGCTCCCGTGCTCTGGCGGAGCGGCTCACCGCTTGCGAGTACGTCCACGAGACCAGGGATTTCGGTTCTGATGGTGCGCGGCTGACTGACCATTCCGGACTCACCGTGTGCCTGACGCTGACTGCGGCCTCGCCGCTGCTCACGTCAGATCCCGCCATGGCGGCCACGCACGGCGAGCCGGAGCCGACGCTGTTCTAGCTCGCGCGGCCTCCGCCCCGTCGTCGTCGGCTGCCGGTGCATCTGCCCGTCAGTCGACCGCGAGGACCCGCCGCAGGATGCCTACTTCGACCACGATCATCGGCTGACCACAGCGATACCGGGACCGCCCACCGGGCAGGCCGAATCACGCCATGCGGAACACCTCGCCGGGAGCGGCGTGGTCGACCCGGCCCGGGTAGTGGGCCGCTGCCCGCGTCACGGCCTCCGGCGGGGTCAGGAACGGGCTCAGGTGGGTGACGATCAGCTTGCCCACGCCCGCTTTCGCGGCGGTCTGGCCTGCTTCCTCGGGGGTGTGGTGGACGGGCGGCTCATCGGTCGACGCCGTCGCGCTGTCGGCCTCGCAGAGCAGGACGTCGCAGCCCTGCGCCAGGGTCGTGAGCGCCGCGCAAGGCGCGGTGTCGCCGGAGTAGACCAGCGACCGATCTCCGCTGCGCACGCGGAGGGCGAAGGCGGGCATGCCGTGGTCGACGGCGCGCGTGGTCAGCGTCAGACCGCCTACCTCCGCGTGGTGTCCGTCGGTCAGTTCGGTCACCGCGAACGCCGACTCGACGGGGCTTCGGGTCGGGCCGTTGGTGAGGAAGCCTGCCAGCCGGTCGGTGCTGCCCGGCGGGCCGAAGAGCGGGATCGGGGCGTCAAGCCGGACGTCGGCGTAGAGCAGGGCGTAGTAGGCGGTGAGCAGGTCGGCGCAGTGGTCGGCGTGCAGATGCGAGAGCCAGATTCCGTCGAGGTCCGTGAGCCGCGTGTGCCGTTGCAGTTCGGCCAGGGTGCCGGTGCCCGCGTCCACCCAGAGTCGCGTGTTCGCCGTGGACACCAGATAGCCGGAACACGGGTTGTCGGGGCGGGGATACGGGCTGGCGCTCCCGAGCACCGTGACGGCGAGGCTGCTCATCCGGGCAGCGTAGGAGTTCGTCGGCTGCCTCGGCCGGCCCCGCTGTCGCTTCGAGCGGCCGACGGACTGAGCATTTATCGGCCCCCGCAGCGGTTCCGTCGAGCAGCCGCCGGACCGGACGCCGGGCCGCAGGGGCCGACTCGCCGCGCTGATGCGGCTTCGGGAAGTGCGTCCGGCCGAGTCAGCGGGCTGTCGCGCCGCTTTCGAACCCGCATCGCCCGAGCCCCACCTCGACCATCCCCGTGCTCCACGCCGGATCGCGAGCCGATTCGCCCGCAGTAGACGCTCGACGCAGCGGCGGCGGCCGACGTGCCGCGACGCCGCGGTCGGCGCCAGGATGTTCAGTTCATCGAGACCCGGAGGAGACCGACGAAGCGACGCCTCTCGTTATGATAGTCACTGTTCGTGTAGGTTCCTATTCGGATAGTGACAGCATTTCAGGTCAATCCTGCGTGCATGAAGGAGCATTCCGTGGCGGTCCCTGTCCAGTTGTCCGTCGAACATGCCAGGCCGCTCCACGTGGATCCGGTGCTCCGCCAGTTACAACACCTGAGTCCCGTCCACCGGGTCCGCACCGCCTCGGGGGGTGAGGCGTGGCGAGTCACCGGTTATCGCCAGGTACGGCAGCTGCTGGAAGACTCCCGGCTCGGTAGATCGCATCCCGACCCCGACAACGCCGCGCGCACCGGCGAGGCTGCGATGCTGGGCAGACTCCGTACCAGCCACGAGACCGAGAAGGCCGACCACCTCCGGATGCGCACCCTGCTTCGTCCGCAGATGGCGCCCGGCCGAATGCGAGCCGCCCGGCCGCGCGTGGAGGAGCTCACGGCCGAGCTGCTCGACCGGCTCGCCGCGCAGGACCGGCCTGCCGATCTGCACGCCGCTCTCGCCCAGCCACTGCCCGGCACGGTGATCGCCGAGCTGCTCGGTGTGCCGCTGGCCGACCGGGACAGGTTCCAGGCCTGGACGCACGCCGCAGGCTATGTGAAGGATCACGCTCATTCCGAGCAAGGGCTCGCCGCACTGGTCTCCTACGGCCGTGAGCTGGTCGCCCGCAAGCGTCGCGAGCCCGCCGACGACATCATCTCCCGACTCTGCGCCGCCGATCCCGTCGACGGCGTCGACCTCGACGACGAGGCCGTGGCGGTGTTGTCCATGACGTTGCTGTTCGGCGGCGAGGCCACGGTGATGGCCATCGGCCTCGGCGTGCTGACGCTGTTGTCCAACCCCGCCCAGTGGCAGGCGCTGCTGGCCGAACCCGCCCTTATCCCTACCGCGATCGAGGAGATCCTGCGCGGAATGGACAAGGGCGGCGACGGGATCGTCCGCTATGCCCAGGTCGACGTCGAGGTCGGGGATGTCACGATCCTGGCCGGGGAACTCGTCCTGCTCGACACCGGCGCCGCCAACCACGATGACACGGTCTTTCCGGAGCCTGATCGGCTGGACGTCACCCGGCAGGTCTCGTCGCATCTCGCCTTCGGGCACGGCGTTCACTACTGCATCGGCACCGCCCTGGCCCGGCTCGAACTCCAGGTCGTCCTCGCCCAGCTGATTCCGCGCTTCCCCGCGATGCGACTGGCCGTTCCCGTCGAGGAGCTGCGGATCGACCGCGACATCCTGGCGGGCGGCCTCGTCGCGCTTCCGGTCACCTGGTGAGCCGGTGTCCGGCCTGATCGACGCTGCCCGCCTGCGTACTGCGGCGGACGTCGATCGCCGCAGACTCGCGGTACGGCGCGCAACGGCACGCCGGAGAAGGCTCGTCGCGCGCGGGGTCACGGGCTCCGACCCGCGTGCATCCTCGCGCCACGGGGCAGCGTCGGCTCACCGGCGGGCAGCGCGCGGAACACCGCTCGGTCGGGCGGCCGATCGCGGTCCGCAGCCGATGATCTCGGTGGGCCGGTGCGGCTGCCGGTTTCTCGGCAGGCGATGGTCGGTTCGGCTGCTCGACGTTCGAGAGTGCACATCGGAATCAGGCTCATCGGCGGGCGGATCACGGACAACTCGATGGAGTGACAAACGTCGGAATCGTGCCGAACGCGACGAATTCGTTGCTATCGACGATTTCCCGCGCGTTTCCTCGATCCCGGCGTGGTCGGTCGGCCTGCGGCGAGCCGCCATGCGTGAGAGGCGCGGTCGCCGAGGCCGTCGACAGACCCCGGCCTCGCGTGCCGGGCGCCAGGTCGGCACCGTCTGATCCGGGTCGGGCACCGGTATCTGCCTGCATGATCACCGGCCTGCGACCGCTACGGTCCGGCGCCCACCACCGCAGCGGCCGAGGCGGACGATCCCGGCTGGCCTGCTCGTGAGTCGCCGGTCCGGACCCGGAATCCGGGGCAGGCACGGGATTCCCCCGATCGAGGTGATCTGTCCTGCGATGACTGCGAGACCGCGCTATTCGGCGTCATCCTGCTAGTGTTGGCGCCATTCGCTGGTGAACCGGCGGTAGTATGCAGGCGCCGCCGAGGGAGATCCTCGTCAATAGGCGGGGCACCACGATCTGTCGATTCCGCGAAGCAGCGATCTCATGGCCCACGACGTCAACGGACATCCGTATTGTCCCCATCGGGACCCGTGCCGGCGATGGTGGTGCGTGCACCGATTCCTGGTCGTCCTGCTCACGATCTGGACGTTGATCATCGGCCTCGTCGCGATGACCGGCGGCCCGACCCGCAGTCTCGAGCGGGGCGCGATGATCTGCCGCGATCTCGACGGTGACGGAATCGTGGACTCGGCCTCCTGCCGACAGATCTGGTGACCTGCTCTTCGACCACCGCCGTTCGATGCCGTGCTCGACCGCGTGGGGCGACTGCGACGTTGCGGGCCGCTGTGACGTCTCGATCGACCGCGCTTGAACGCCCCACGCTCCGACGACGGACTCAGGGACGTAACGCGTCCGGCCGACAGTCGTCCGACGATTCTCGGCCTGATCGCCCGTCGTCGTGCCTGTCCGGCTCCTCGACCTCGTTCGCACCGACGAGGTCGAGGAGTCCGCCGGTCGTCGCAGCCGTCGAGGACCCGGCGTCGAGGACCCGGCGTCGATCCACCGGGCGCTCGCCGCCTGCCCGACCTCAGTGCGCGGCGATGGTCCGCCTCGCGGTGTCCACCACGTGCTCCATCAACGTGGTGAGCACCTTCTTGCCGGAGTCCCGCTCGCGGGCGTCGCACATCTCGACGGGAATGCCGGGATCGAGGTCCAGTGCGTCGCGGACCTCCTCGTCGGTGTAGACGTCGGCATCGTCGAAGCAGTTGACGCCGACGACGAAGGGAATCCGGTTGCGCTCGAAGAAGTCCACCGCCGGGAAGCAGGTGTCCAGTCTGCGGGTGTCGGCCAGCACCACGGCACCCAGCGCACCCATGGCCAGCTCTTTCCACATGAACCAGAACCGGTCCTGACCAGGGGTGCCGAACAGGTAGAGGATCAGCGACGGGTTGATGGTGATTCGACCGAAGTCGAGCGCCACGGTGGTGGTCGTCTTGTTCTCCACACCAGAGAGGTCGTCGGTGCCGACGCTCATCTCGGTGAGGTTCTCCTCGGTACGCAGCGGCGAGATCTCGCTGACCGCGCCGACCATCGTCGTCTTGCCGACCCCGAAGCCGCCTGCGATGAGAAGCTTCGCCGACGTCACGCCGATGGTCGAGGATGGGGGTCTGTCAGAGGTCACGGAGGCCATTCAGTACCGCCTGGAGTAGGTCCATGTCGGGGGTTTCCACCGGAGGTGGCGGGTCCTGGAAGATCAGGTAGTCGTGGTCGATCAGATCGCCGATCAGGACCTTCGCCACCGCGAGGAGCACGTCGAGTCGGGCGGAGATCTCGGCGATCGACAGCGGGCGTCGTTGGCACATCCGCACGATCTCGGCGGACTCCCGATCGAGTGTGACGGCGTCGGAGTCCGGCTTGATCGCGACCACCAGCGTGATCATATTCAGCTCGTGGCGACCGCTCGGCGCACGGCCTCGGGTCATCGCGAAAGGCCGGACCAACGGACCGGCCTCCTCGTCGAACCAGGACTCGCTCCCGTCCATGATCACGGCGTCGGGTCAGGCTGTAGATCCTCCAGGGCGTCCCGGCGTGGACTTGCCGTGAGATTCGTGCCGACCTGCTGCACCATCACGTTCATCTCGTAGGCCACCATGCCCATGTCCGCCGTGTCGGCGGCGAGCAGGGCGAGGCAGGCGCCGTCGCCCGCAGCGGTCACGACCAGGTAGGCCCGGTCGAGTTCGATCACGGTCTGCCGAACCTGGCCCTTGTCGAAGTGGCTGCCCACTCCGCGCGCCAGGCTCTGGAAGGCCGAGGCCATCGCCGAGAGATGCTCGCCGTCCTCGCGCGACAGGTTCTGCGAGCGGCCGATGAGCAGTCCGTCCGCGGACAGCACCACCGCCTGCTCGGCACCCACCAACCGCTTGACCAGGTCGTCCAGCAGCCAGTCCAGATCGTTCGTCTCGGGTTTGACCATCGTGTCCTCGTCCGCTTTCTTCATCGGCCCGTTCACAGATCGGGGTTGGTCGGGTTGTCTCGGCCCTCTTTGCTGCCTCGGACGAACGCCGACATCGCGGCGCGCGCCTCCTCAGGGGACCGAGCGGGGCGCACGTCGGTCGGGCCTGCCGGGCCTGGGGATCGGATCTCGCCGGTCAGCTGCGGGGCGAGGTTGCGCTGCCTGCGCCGTCGGGGCAGGGGGGCTCGGGTGTCCGTCGCCGACGGGGGTGTCCCCGTGGACGGTTTGCGCACCGGCAGCGCGGCACCCGGCTCCTCCCGGCGCGGCGTGGGAGAGTGGCTCGGCGGAGTCGGCTTCTCGGACGACATGTCCTCCTCGGGCCAGTGCACGGCCGCTGTCGAGACCTCGCCCTGCTCGGCCGAGGACGTTGCTGGGACAGGCCGGTCGGTCGAGGCCTGTGGGGACCCGGACTCCTTTGTACTCGCCGAGCCGTTCCGCGTGGCGGACTCGGCGGGCCGTCCGCTCACCGCCGCGCCCTCGTCCGCAGCGGAGGGGGCGGCCGCCGTTCCGTCGGTCGCCGGAGTCGACGCCGAACGCGCTCGGCCTCCCTCGCCGTCGCCGGCGGCCTCACGAGTCGTCGTGGCGTCGCCTGTCCCCGCCTCGCCGGGGGCATCCGCAGCAGGAACGACGGCTGCCGGGGAGACGATGGTGTCGGCGTCGCCTGGTTCGTAACGGGGACGCTGGTCGAGTCCCTGCCGGGGCAGTCCGCCCGGCAGCACGCGGCGCCGGGGCAACTCGCCGCGCTGATCCGCCTTCTCGTCCGTCCGCTTCGCCATCAGCGTGGCAGGCAGCAGCACGATCGCGTGGACTCCGCCGTACGCGGACTCCGCGAGGGTCACGGTCACGCCGTGTCGATGCGCCAGCTGGGCCACCACGAACAGACCCAGACGCATCCGTTCGGACAACGTCATGACCTCGAAGTTCGGCGGATCGTGCAGCGTGGCGTTGAGCCGCTCGCGTTCCTCCTCTGGAATGCCGAGGCCCTGGTCCTCGACCTCGACCACGACGCCCTTGCCGACGAGGTTGCCCCGCACCTCCACCCGCGAGTCCGGCGGGGAGAAGGACGTGGCGTTGTCCACCAGCTCGGCGAGCAGGTGGATGAGGTCGGCCACCACGCTGCCCTCCATCGGCACGTCGGGCAGCCGCAGCGCGTGCACCCGCGCGTAGCCCTCGGTCTCCGAGACGGCACTGCGGACGATCTCGTCCAGCGGCACCGGATTCCGCCAGCGGCGTCCCGGTCGCTCGCCGCCGAGGATCACCAGGTTCTCGGCGTTGCGGCGGGCGCGCGTCGCCAGGTGGTCGAGCTTGAACAGCAGCTCCAGGTGTCGGGGGTCTTCCTGCCTGCTCTCGGCCTCGTCGAGCACCTCGAGCTGACGACGTACCACGACCTGGCTGCGGTGGGCGATGTTGAGGAACACCGCGTTCATCCCGGTACGGGTCTTGGCCTCCTGGACGGCGGCCGCGACGGCGGCCCGCTGCGCGGAGTCGAAGGCCTCGGCGACCTCGCCGATCTCGTCCGAACTCGGGTCGGTCGGCGGGAGATCGGTCTCCGGCGAGATCTCCTCGCCCTTGCGCACCCGTTCCATCACCGCGGGGAGCCGGACCTCGGCGGACTTCAGCGTCTCGTCCCGCAGCCGGTGCAGTCGACTGATCAGCCGGTTGGACATCCGCGCGGCCACCAGCATGGCGGCGATGGCGGCGGCGAGCACGACCACGCCCGCGATCAGCGAGTTCACGAAGGTGCGCTCACTGCTGGCGCTGGCGAGTTCTTGTGCGTGTCGATGCTGTCCGATCCAGATGTCCAGCAGCGACTCGGACACCGTGCGGGCGGACTCCTGCCAGGCGTCGATGTTCAGCGGCAGGCCTGCATCCTGCGGGTCCGTCGCGAACGCGCCACGGTCGATGATCGCGTTCTCCACGGAGGTCAGCCTGTTCCACGGCTCGCTCGCGAGCAGTTCGGAGTGCGCGGCCCGGCCCTCCGGGGTCAACGTGGGCAGCACCTGGTCGATGCCGACGTGGTACGCGTCGACCTGCCTGCGGTACTCCTGGCTGTCCAGGACGGACATCCCGCCGGAGGCGACACCGCCGACGCCGAGGGCGTTCGATCGCGACATTCCCTCGAGGAGGTCGAAGAGGTCGGCGGCGGTCGCCTTCGCGCTGGCCGCCTCGGGGGCGCGCGCCGTCTGCGCGATGCCGTCCAGCACGAGTCCGCTGATGCCGATCAGCTGGTTGTAGAAGGCGTAGGCCTCGCGCTGGGGAAGCGATCCGTCGTCGACGCCCTGGCGGATGGCGGGCAACTGCTCCAGCGACTCGTTGTACCGCTCGCTGGCGGCGCCGATCGCCTCCGGGTTCGCCCGAATGAGACGTGCTTCCAGTTCGGGTCGCTCGGTGAGGACGTCGTCGACCTGCCTGCGCTGCCGTTCGAGACTGCTGAAGTCGTCGTCGCCCGCCAGTCGCAGCAGGCTGAGTCTTCGCTCCTCTTCCAACGTGGTGATGAAGCGCAGCTCCGGTTCGATCGACTCTTCGACGAGGTTCGACCACTGACGCTCGGAGTTGCCTTGGACCAGCAGGTAACCTGCGGCGCTGAATCCCAGGACGAGCAGTGCGATGCTGGGAATGAGGGCGATCGTCAGAACTCGAGACCGGATCGTTCGGCCTCTGCCCAGCCAGGTCGGAATTCGCGTCATTGATCAACTCCGGCTGCGCTTCGTTGGACGGCTACGGACCCGGGGGAGCGTGGTCACTCGCCCGTGGCCACCTCACCCGGCTGCCCATTCTGCATTACGCCGCAAGGGTGAACACCAGTAACCAGGTGAAGTGGTTGGCTTTGTCCGGTCGAACTGGACCCATGGCGGGGACCGGTGCATTCTCGGCGCCTCACACCGCGAGGAAATCGGTCCCTTGTGGACTTGCATACCCTCTTCCACGTCTAGTAAAGGGCTGGGCCCGTTCCCCGCCTGCGCACTGTCGCCGCCGGTCGGAGGGCTGTGGACCCTCCACGGCAGACCTGCGCTGCTGCTCGGCCTCCCGTCAGTGCAGCCAGGATGATCTACTCCTCGGCCGCCGATCCGCCGACTGCATCCCCGTTCTGTCACCGGGGCATCAGCGGCGTCCAGTACACAGTGGAGGGATGCGGCACGCCGAGACGAACACGAAGGAATGACAACCTTCTCGCGCGACGAGCGCGATAGCTCCGATCATTCGCTCGGGTGATCGCATCGCGAACCTCGGGAGGGCACACCCCGCCGCCGCGCGGTAGCCGAGGCCTGCCCGGCCGCCCGCCGGACCTGCTCAGCGGGGGAACTCCGTGAGTCGGTCGAGCTCCTCGGGGGTCAGCGTCACGTCGACGGACGACAGGAGCAGATCGAGCTGATCTCGGGTGCGGGCGCTCGCCACCGGGGCGACGACGCCGGGCTGCGCCCGAACCCAGGCCAGCGCCACTGCCCCGAGGGCGACGCCGCGGTCCCGTGCGACGGCGGCCAGCTCCTTGACCGCCGCTTCTCCTCGCAGGCTCGCCCGCCGATAGGCCCGAGCGACCAGGGCGTTCGCGCTCACGCCGTCGAATCGCGGATCACTGATCCGGAAACCGAGCGACAGGAGAGGTTCGTAGGGCAGCACCGCCAGCCCGTGTCGGGCGACCTTCTCGGCGAGAGCATCTTCATAATCCCTGCGTCGGACGAGGCTGTACCCGGGCGGCTGCACCGCGACATAGGCGGCCAGGCCGTCCCGTTCGGCGGCCGCCATCGACTCCGCGAGCCGCTCGGCCTCGATGAAGGCGGCACCGATCTGGCGTACCTTGCCTGCACGGACGAGCCGGTCCAGCGCGCCGAGGAGTTCCTCGACGGAAACACGCCGGTCCTCGGCCTTCTCGGCCTCCTCCGGGTCAGCGGTGACGTCCTCGGTATAGAGCAGGTCCAGGTGATCGGCCCGCAGCCTGCGCAGCGAGGCCTCGACCGAGGTGCGGACGGCGGCGGCGGAGAGCCCGTCGCCGTCGCGGAGGCCGTCGCCGCCGGGGAGGCCGCCGACCTTCGTCGTGAGGACGATCTCGCCCCGACGCCTGCGGGCCTGCCGCCATCGTCCGATGACCGTCTCGGATTCGCCGCCCACGATGCCGCCTGCGCTGCCGTGCCGGACGCGGGTGTCCACCATGGTGCCGCCGGAGCCGACGAAGGCGTCGAGCAGCGCGAAGGACTCCGCTTCGTCCAGACGCTCGAGGGCGGCTCCGCCGAGGGCGAGGGGGACCTCCCGCAGTGTCGTCGCACAGTGGAGGCCGTTGCCGCCGGGCCGGGAGCCCGTCGAGTCCTTGAGCATGACTCTCCTGACGTCCGCCTGCATCCGGCGGTTCCGGCACAGGACTCGTCGTGCCAGGCCCGCCCGGCCCCGGTGTCCGCCGAGCGGCCGCGAGACTCCCGGCGCGCTGCGGGGTGCACCGTCGAAGCGGGCGCGCGGACCGCACCCGGTCTCGGCGGCAGGGCCGTCGGCCCGGCGCGGCCTCGGTCAGTCGCTCGCCGCCGTGAGCAGCGAGACCTCGTCGGAGTCCAGGACCAGCGACACCGAGTCGAGCAGTGTCGCAAGCTGCGCGACGGTGCGGGCGCTGACCACCGGGGCGGCCACCGTGCGCTGCGCCCGCAGCCAGGCCAGCGCCACGGCCGTCACCGAGACCGCCCGCTTCTCGGCCACCGTGTCCAGGGCGGCCAGTACCTGCTGCCCCCGCGCCGAGACCAGGTGCTCGCCCGCCCCGCCGCTGCGCGGGCTGTCCACCTCGACCCCGGGCCGGTACTTGCCGGTCAGGAAGCCTGCGGCCAGGGCGTAGTAGGGCAGCGCGGCGAGGCCGTGTCGGGCGGCGCTGTCGGCCAGCGAGCCCTCGTAGGTGTCCCGGGAGACGAGGTTGTAGTGCGGCTGAATCGCCACGTAGCGGGCGAGCCCGTCGCGGTCCGAGGCGAGCAGCGCCTCCTCCAACCGCTCCGCGCTGATGTTGGACGCCGCGATGTGGCGCACCTTGCCCTCCCGGACGAGGGCGTCCAGCTCACCGAGGAACTCTTCGACCGGCACGGACGGATCGTCGAAGTGGGTGTAGAGCAGATCGACGTGGTCGGTCGCCAGCCTGCGCAGCGAGGCCTCGGCAGCTTTGCGGATCGCCCCGGCGGACAGCCCGGTGGCGTCGGGATGGCCGCCGACCTTCGTCGCCACCACGACCTCGTCCCGGTTGCCCCTGGCCGTCATCCACCGGCCGATGATCTCCTCGGACACCCCGCCGGGATTGCCCGGCGCCCACATCGAGTAGACGTCTGCGGTGTCGACGAAGTCGCCGCCCGCCGCCGCGTAGGCATCGAGGATCTCGAAGGACTGCTGCTCGTCGGCGGTCCAGCCGAAGACGTTCCCACCCAGGTTGAGGGGGAACACGGTGAGGTCGGAGTTGGCGAGCTGGATTCTGCTTTCCGCCGGGGAGGTCATCTTTCGCCCAACCTGTCCCGGACCGGTGGTATTCCAGGCCTGCCGCCCCCTCGCGGGCGGCGACGGTCCTGCCACCGCCGCCCCTTCGAGGTCGCCGCCTGCGGCCGGGCCCGTTTCCCGGCACGACACCGGGAGGACGTCGCCGAGGCGGTCGGTGTGGACCAGGCCGACTTCGCGGCTGTTCGATCACGCCCGCCGACGCCTCACCCGGCTGCGACCATGATCCCCGAGATGGCGTCTTGCTCGCCGCCGCCCGCGCAGCCAAGGTGATCTCTCGCGGCGGAGATCTACTCTCGCGAGGCGGATTCTTCCCCGCCGAGGCGGGCGGCTCTCTCGCCGGTCGGGCGAACAGTGAGGTGATGCGAGTGAACCGGGGCGACTGGCCGGTGGTGGTGACCGACCGCTGCGCGCACAGCTGCGCGGAGGCGATGGGCTTCGCCGACCAGGACGAGGCCAGGGCCTGGCTGCACGAGCAGATCCGCGCCAGGGGAGCCGTCACCGATCGGCTGCCCGCCGCCGTGGCGGGCCGACGCAGCCGATCCGGCTACTTCGTGGTCATCGAGGACGAGGTGCTGCTGCCGCTGGCCGAGGACCGCGACGGCGCCGCGCAGTGGATCGCGACCAACTGCGTGATCTTTCCCAGCCGACGCGGCTCCTCGGCGGCGCCGCTGTCGTTGTCCGGGAGACGCCTACTGGCGGAGATCGAACTGCTGCCGCACGCGGTCGAGCGGTTCCAGCAGTACTGCGGCGGATCAGCCGATCCGGCGGCGGCGCGTCGGGAGCTGTACGAGGTCCTCGCCCCGACCGCCCGCGCGACCAGCAGACCGCCGCGCTGGTCGGGCACCCGGCACGCCGATTTCTACCTGGTGGCGGGCGTCGAGGGCGAGTACGTGCTGCCGTGTCGGATCGGCGGAGGTCGACGGCCCTTCGACGCCACCACCTGCATCCATCGCTCCAGGGACCTGTTCGAACTCTCGGGTGACCGGCTGCTCGCGAGGTGTGGGCTCGGCGCGGACGCGGTTCCCGCCCGCAGCGCGGGCCGGGCACTGATCGAACGGGGCGGTGCGTGTCACGCGCGGCTGGCCTGGCATCGGCCGTCCTGGGCACCTGCGCGTTCGGAGGCCCGTTGGTGGCTGGTGCTGGCGCCTCGGCTGGCGGTCCCGGTGGCCTGGCGGCCGGAGCGGCGGAGTCGGCCCTTGATCGCGCTCGGCCTGATCGACCGGCGTCCCGTGCTGGTTCGGCTGCTCGACCGGCTGCGGGGTCTTGCTCGTCGCCGAACCTCGGCACCGAAGCGGCCGGGCGCCTCGCGAGGGCGCGGGAGTACGGGCGGACGTCCGTCTCGAACTCCCGCCCGGAGACGCTAGCGCCGTCGAGGTCCCGTCGACCGTGATGGTCGTCGTCGGTCTCGGTCCGGGCCTCGGAATCGGCCCGCTCATCGGCGCGGCACTGCGGGACGTCCCGCTGCTGGTCCCGGTAGTTCGGAATCACGACCGCCCGGGCCGTCAGCGGAAAGACGGACCGGTGTCGCCCGGAGCGAATCCCCGCCGGTACGTCGGTCGGCGGGCCGACCGTGCTGCGGCCCGGTATCCGCGCGAGATGCCGTCGAAGGGGTGTGCAGGAGAGCCTCGGCGGTGTAGATCAGTAACCTACGGCTCCCGCACCGACACCGAATGTCAGGCGAGGCGTCGGGGAGGGGAGCGTGGCCGATGGGTGTTGAGGTGGCGATCACGCCGGGGACGAGTCGGTACGACCCCGACGACCAGGGGTGGCACGGTCAGGTCGGGACGCTGTACGCGATGCTGCGCGAGGACGTCGGCGACGTCACGACTCGCGGCACCACGGTGCCTGGCACCAAGGGCGCCCTGGACACCACGCTGATCGCGCTGGCATCTTCTGGCGCGCTGACGGCCGCCGTGGCCTGCTTCCGGTCCTGGCTGACCCGCGACAAGACGCGGACGCTCACACTCACGTGGACCGACGGCTCCGGAGCCGAACAACGAATCAGTGTCGCGGGCGACAACATCGACCGGGTGTCCCTGCAGGCGCTGGTCCGCGCCGTCGGTGAGCGGATCGGCGACCCGAGACCCGACGGCGGCGATCCGGGTCATGCCAGGCAGGTCGACGACGGGGCCGCGTGATGGGGGCCGATCGGCGTTATCGCGCCCTGCTGATCGGCAACGGCGACTTCCCGAACGATCCGCACGGCCTGCCTGCGTTGCACGGCCCGGCGGCGGATGTCGCACTGCTGAGACGCGCCCTTGTGGACGGGGACGGGGCACTGTTCGCGCGGGAGGACGTCCTCGTGCTGCCGGACCGACGGGTGCAGCGGCTGCGGGAGAGCCTGGACGGGTTCTTCGCCTCGGCGGAGCGTGATGACGTCCTGCTGCTGTACTACAGCGGCCACGGCAGGCTCGATCTGGACAATCGGCTGCACCTGTGTGCGAAGGACACCCGCACGGCCAGCCTGCGGGCCACCGCGTTACGGGCCGAGGACGTCAACGAGATGATCAGCTCCTCGCCTGCGCGCAGCACCATCGTGGTGTTGGACTGCTGCCACAGCGGTGCGTTCAAGGGCGCGGACGTCCTGCGGGGGATGGAACCGCTCGCCGGTCCGGGCGGGGTCGGGGGCTCGGCGGGTTCCGGCGGCTGGACTTCGGGGGCTTTCCGCCCGGGCTTCGCAGCGTGGCTGGGCGGGCTCGGGGGACGAGCCGGCGGAGTAGGGGGGCGGACGTCGCGCTCGCCTCGCGGGGCCGATCCCCGTCGGCCCGCGTGGAATCCGACGGGCGCGGCCGACGCCGAGGGCAGTTCGTCGGGCCGGACCCCGCATCGCGGCCGGTACGTGCTGGCGAGCAGCCGGTCGACGCAACTGGCTCAGGACACGACCGAGCCGGGCCGGGCCAGCCCCTTCACCGCCGCGCTGGTGCGCGGGCTGACCGAGGTCGGCCCCGGCGAGGAGCTGACCGTGCCCGACCTCTACCGGCGGGTGCATCGCCGGGTCGGCGCCGGGAGCGGTCCGACGCCGCAGCTGCGGTTCTCCGGCGAGGGGGAGTTGGTGATCGCGCGGCGTCCGGGTCCGCTCGCGTCGGACGCGGCTCAGTCGCCGGATGGTGCCGGACGAGGCGGTGCAGGTCCGTCGGCCGCCCACGCGGCATCCACGCCGTTCGCCGGGACTGCGGCGGCGACCGACGGCGAGCAGGACACCGAACAGTGGCGATGCCGCCGCATCCGGGACAGCGGAATCGACTGCCTGCTGGAGGTGCGCCGGGGACTGCACCGCCACGTCGTCGAATATCGCTCGGTCCCGAAGCATCGCGGGCAGGTGTTCCTGGACGGGCGCCGAATCTATCAGGGGTCCAACCTGGTGGACTGCGAGTTCATCCTGGGCAGGCACGGCTCCCGAGCTCGGTTGGTGGTCGCCGAGACCGACATCCGGCTCGACGTGGACGGACAGGAGGTCTACGGCCTCGGCCGCGCCGCACCCGGCTCGCCCGATCATCTGGAGGAACGGGCGGCGGCGATCCGCGCGAGCCTGCTCGGCCGCTTCGGCGGCATCGTCAAGGAACCGGAGATGCGACTGCGGGTGACACCGAGGCTGCGGCTGTCCGATGTGAACGCGGTCCGGGTCCGGACGAGCCGGTCGGCGCGTGCGGCGGAGATCGCGCCGATCATCGCGGTCATCACCCATCGGTATGCGGGCGACACCACCGAGCACATCTGGTTCACCGATCGGGCGATGCACGTGCGCGGGCAGAACCGAACCCTCGTGGTCCCCTACCCTCGGCTCGCCGAGATGACGGTGTCGTATGGGAAGGCGAGGCTGACCCTCGGTGAAGACGAGGTGTCCTTCCGAGGTCACGAGTCGATGCGGCGTATCGGCGAGGTGATCGACACCGTGCGGGCCGCCGTGGTCTACCAGGACACCGGCCTGGGTGATCCGCCGCCGCTGGCCAGGCACAGCGGCGGGGACGTCCTCGGCGGCGGCACGCGGCAGTACGGGAACTCGGGTCCCGAGTCTCCCCGTGACCCGCAGTCCTGGCTGCTGGCGATGGCGATCGGTCTCGGAGTCGCCCAGGTGTTCTTCGCGTCCGGGTCTCGGGACGTCGAGCTGTTCCACTACGGCGTCGGGCTCGTCTCGGTCCTCGCCGGGCTGCCGTGGCTGATCGCCGCCCCGCTCCTCGCCCGGACTCGTCTCTTCCGGAGCTTCGGCGGCAACCTGACCCTCACTGCCTTGTCTGCCGTCGGCTACGCCGCCGCCTTCAACTGGGTGCCGGTCCTCGGGAACGCCTGGGCCAGGTCCGCCGGCGATGAGGAGATCCCCCTATACGGCTGGCTGATCCGCCTCGGCGACAGCGGCATCGCCATCGGCGGCGTGGACACCGGGGCGCTGGGGGAGTGGCCTCGCGTGTGGGGCACGTTGTTGCTGGCGGCCGTCGCCTTCGCGGTGGCGTGTACCGATCTCATCCTGCTGCACCGCGAACGACGCCGAGCGGAGCGGGAGCGGTAGGTCCGGGGTCCGTGCGGGTTTGCGTCACGAGGACGACGCCCTCCGCCGCAGCCCGAACCGCGTCGGGGACCGTGGGGAGAACTGCGGAAAAATTGCGGGGACGAACCTGACGGCCGGTCGTCGTCGCCGCGAGCCTGTCCGCGCCGGCCGTCGAGTACAACCGTGCGAAAGGCCCGGCACCGCCCACAGCGCCGGGCCTTTCGGTTCCGCACCGGACTCCGGCCTACTTGACCGCGCCCATCGACAGGCCCCTGACGAGCTGCTTCTGCGCGATCCAGCCCGCGAGCACCACCGGCAGGGAGGCCAGCGTGGCCGCCGCCGAGAGCTGCGCCCAGTACAGGCCCTCACTGGTCATGAAGCCCACCAGGAAGACCGGCACGGTGGCCGCGTTGGCCGCCGTCAGGTTCACCGCGAAGAAGAACTCGTTCCAGGAGAAGATCACGCAGATCAATGCCGTCGCCGCGATGCCGGGTGCCACCACGGGAAGCAGCACCCTGCGCAGCGTCTGCGGCAGCGTCGCCCCGTCCACGTGCGCGGCCTCCAGGATCTCGACCGGCACCTCCATCAGGAACGACCGCATCATCCACACCGCGATCGGCAGGTTCATCGCCGTGTAGAGGACGGTCAGCGTCCAGATGTTGTCCGCGATGCCGAAGGTCTGCGTGGTGACGTACAGGGGCACGATCACCGCTGCGGCGGGCAGCATCTTGGTAGAGATGAAGAAGAACAGCACGTCGCTGGTCTTGCGCACCGGGCGGATCGACAGGGCGTAGGCCGCCGGGACCGCCAGGACGATCACCAGCAGCGTCGACGCCGTCGTGGCCCACAGCGAGTTCAGCAGGTAGGGCCCGACGCCGCGCTCGAACACCCCGGCGTACTGCTCCAGGGTCGGCACGAAGAACAAGGTCGGCGGCGACTGGAAGGCCTCGGCCTCGGTCTTGAACCCGGTCAGCACCATCCAGAGCACCGGGAAGAAGAACGCGAGCCCCAACACCCAGGCCAGCGTGGTCAGCAGCACCCCGCGCACCGTGCGACCGGTGCGCGACGGCGGGCCGTCGGAGGAGGACGCCGAACGTGCCGCCGAGCCTGCACGCTGTGGGGACTCACCGGTGATGACGCTCATGCTTCCTCCCTGCCGAAGGTGCGGAAGATCATCCGCAGCGCCACGGTCGCGACGATGATCGTCCCGGCGACCACGACGACGCCGAGTGCGGCGGCCTGACCGACGTCGAAGCCGAGGAACGCCCGCTGGTACAGGTAGAACGGCAGGTTCGTCGTGTCGGTGCCGGGGCCGCCCTGGGTCATCATGTAGATCGTGTCGAAGGTGTTGACCACGTAGATCGAGCCGAGCAGCAGGCCCAGTTCGATGTAGCGGCGCAGGTGCGGGATGGTGATCAGGCGGAACGTCTGCCAGGCGGTCGCACCGTCGGTCGCCGAGGCCTCCAGCTGATCCTTGGCCTGGCTCTGCAGCCCGGCCAGCACGAGCAGCATCATGAACGGCGTCCACTGCCAGACCAGCGCCACGATGATCGAGGCCATCGGGAACTGGCTCACCCAGGCCACGCTGTCCACGCCGAAGGGGCTCAGCACGAAGTTCAGCAGGCCGAACAGCGGGTGGAAGATCGTCGTCTCCCACAGCAGCGCGCCCGCGACCGGCATGATCAGGAACGGCGTGATCAGCAGGGTCCGCACTACGCCCCGGCCTCGGAACGGCCGGTCCAGCAGCATCGCGAGTCCGATGCCGAGCAGCATCGCGATGATGACGCAGCCCGCCGTGATCAGCACGGTGTTCAACGCCGCGGTGCGGAAGGTGCTGTCGGTGAACACCGCGACGTAGTTGGCCAGTCCGACGAACTCCTGTGAGCCGGGCCGGACCAGGTTCCAGGACTGGAGGGAGTAGAAGATCGTCAGCAGGAAGGGAAGCTGCGTGACGATGATCGCGAAGATCAACGCGGGCAGCAGCGGAGCCCGCCGGACCCAGCCCTGCTTGCGGGCGGCCGCGCGGCGTTGCGTCGACGTCGGTGGTCTCGGTCCGGTCGCCGTCGTGGCGTCGAGAGTGGTCATCTCGGGACGGCCCTCAATTCTGGTAGGTCTGGCCGACGGTCTCGGCATAGCGCTGCGACTGCTCCAGCGCCTCGTCCACGGTCACCGATCCCGCGATGGCCGCCGAGATCTGCTGACCGACGCGGGTTCCGAGATCCTGGAACTCCGGAATCCGCAGGAACTGCACGCCTTCGTACGGCACCGGCGACACGCTCGGATTGCGCTCGTCGGCGCTGGCCAGCGCGTCCAGCGTCGGCTCCGCGTAGGCCTGGGCCTCCGCCGCGTACTCCGGGATCTCGTAGGTCGACTCGCGGGCGCCCGGCGGCACCCGAGGCCAGCCGAACTCCTCGCCGACCATGCGCTGGTAGTCCTGGTCGGTCATCCAGGACACGAACTCCCAGGCGAGGTCCTTGTTCTCCGAGGTCTCCGGGATCGCCAGCGCCCAGGTGAACAGCCAGCCCGAGGTGTCGGTGTCCACCACGGGAGCGGGGGCGTAGCCGCTCTCGCCGACCACGACGCTGTCATCGGGGTTCTCCACCGAGGCCACCATGGCCGAGGCGTCGTACCACATCGCGGCCTGCCCCTGGCTGTACCGCGTGATGCAGTCGGAGTATCCGCTGGTCGCCGCGCCCGGCTGACCGTGCTCGCGCACCAGGTCCACGTAGAACTGGACGGCCTCGCGCACCTCGGGCGAGGTGAGCTGCGCGTTCCACTCCTCGTCGAACCATCGGCCGCCGAAGGTGTTGATCACCGAGTTGAGCGGCGCCAGGTTCTCGCCCCAGCCCGCCAGGCCGCGCAGACAGATTCCGACACGTCCCTCCTCAGGCGCCTTGAGGATCTCGGCGAACTCCGCGATCTCCTGCCACGTCGGGTTCGCGGGCATCTCCAGCCCGGCCTCCTCGAACAGGTCCGCGCGGTAGGCGAGGAACGAGGACTCGCCGTAGAACGGTACCGAGTACATGTCGTCCTGATAGGACAGTGACTCGCGCACCGTGGGGATGAAGTCGTCGTGGTCGTACTCGGGCGAGGCGTCGATCGAGGGCTGCAGATTGGTCAGCCAGCCGTTCTCCGCCCACATCTTCGTCTCGTAGTTGCTGACCATCACGACGTCGTACTCGCCGCCGCCGGTGGCCACCGAGGCGGTGATCTTGGCTCGCGCCTCGTTCTCGGCCAGGCTGACGAACTCCAGGTCGACGTCGGGAAACTCCTCCTCGAATCGCGGAGAGAGCGCGATGGCGTCCTGCATCTGCGGGTTGGACACGATCGCGACGGTCAGCCTGGTGCGGCCGTCGCCGCCGCCCAGGTCGCCCGCGCCTGCGCAGCCTGCCAGCAGGGTCGTCGCGGTGAGCAGTGCCGCTGTTCTCATTCGGCGGCGGCGGGGGTCTCGCGGTGAACCGGCGGTGGACACCGATGTCCTCCTTCGCGTCAAGGTCTCTCGCGGATGCCTGACTACGGCTGCCTTGCTAGGTCGTCCCCGGAGTCAGGGAGCGATCTGGATCTTGACTCCCGTGCCCGCGCGCACCATCCCCACGGCCTCGGGAAACTCCTCAAGGGGGAGGGTGTGGCTGATGAGTCCCTCGCTGCTGACTTGCCCGGTCTCCAGCAGTCGCAGGGCGGGTTCGAAGCTGTCCAGGACGGCCATCGAGCCCACGATCTTGATCTCGTCGTTGTAGATGCGGAACGGGGAGAGGCTGATCCGTGCGGTGTCGGCGGCCACGCCGAAGATCTGCAGCCTGCCGCCGCGCCGCAGCGCGTCGAAGGCGTCCTCGATGGCCTTCGGCGCCCCGGTCACGTCCACCGATGCGTCGAACGGCGCGGCGTCCAGCTCCGCGACGCTGACGGCGACGTGCTCGGCACCGAACTTCGTAGCCAGCGGCAGGCGGGCCGGATTGCGGTCCACTACCGACACCCGCGCACCGCTGCCCGCCAGCAGCTGAGTGAGCAGCAGCCCCATCGTCCCGGCGCCGACGACGAGGATCCGCTCGCCGATCTGGGCGCCGAAGACGTCGAGCCCGTGCACCGCGCAGGACAGCGGCTCCACCAGCGCGCCCTCGCCCATGCTCAGCGAGTCCGGCAGCCGGTAGGCGTTGACGGCGGGCACGGCGACGTACTCGGCGAAGGCCCCGTCGACCGTGTCGCCGGTCGCGCCCCAGTTGGCGCACAGGTTCCCGTGACCGGTTCGGCAGGGCGTGCAGTACCCGCAGAACAGGGAGGGGTCGACGGCCACCCGGTCGCCGACGGCGATGCCGGTGCGGACGTCGGAACCGATCTCCACGACCTCGCCCGCGAACTCGTGCCCCGGCACCAGGGGGAACGGGGCAGGCGGGAACTCACCGTCCGCGATGTGCAGATCGGTGCCGCAGATGCCGCAGGCGCCGACCTTGACCACCACGTCCGAGGCACCAGGAGTGGGGTCGGGAACCTCGCCCACCCGTAGCTTGCCCGGTTCGTCGATGATCGCAGCTCGCATGACCACTTCCTTGTGTCGCTCATATGAGCACGGTTCTGCTCGTTTGTTTAGGGAGTGAATACCCTGGCGTATGCGCATGTCAACAGCTGACGGACAGGAGCATCGATGGACCGAAGCGGAGTGAGCGGCTGCGTAGGATGGCGCCGATGACCGAGCGCCCCGTGACCGTCGAGCCTGGTGACATCGGTCCAGTGGAACTTCTGCTGACGACCTCGGTGGCGCGACGCTTCTATCTGGAGTCCCGTTCGAAGGTGCAGATCGCCGAGGAGTTCGGCATCAGCCGATTCAAGGTGGCTCGGCTGCTGGACTCGGCCAGGGCGGCGGGCCTGGTCCGCATCGAGATCGGCAGACCGGCAGGCGTGGACCCCGAGCTCTCGGAGCGGCTGCGCACCGCATTCGGGCTGCGCACCGCCGTCGTCTCGGACGTCTCCGGACAGACCGATCCGGAACTGCGTGAGCACGTCGGCGGCCTGGCGGCCCGGCTGCTCGGCGAGGTCGTCGAGGAGGGCGACGTGCTCGGCGTGGCCTGGGGTCGGTCGCTGCAACGGATGAGCGCGCGGCTCACCGTGCTGCCGCGCTGCACGGTCGTGCAGCTCTGCGGCGCCGTGCCACAGCCCGACGTCGAGGACCATTCACTGGAGCTGACCCGCCGGGCGGCACAGGCGGGCGGCGGGACGGCGGTGACCTTCTACGCGCCGCTGGTGATGCCCGACGCCTCCAGCGCCGCCGCGCTGCGCGGCCACTCCGACGTCGCCAGGGCGATGAACCGCTGCGGCGAGTTGACCTCGGCGGTCGTCTCGGTCGGCGGCTGGTCGCCCGGCACCTCCACCGTCTACGACGTCCTCGAACCCGCCGAGCGGGCCGTCTTCGCCGAACGCGGCGCGGTGGCCGAGATCTGCGGAATCCTGTTGGACGCCCAGGGACGGCCACTCGCCGACGGGCTGCAGTCCAGGGCGGTCGGCGTGACCTTCGAGCAGCTGCACCGGACGCCGGACGTCGTCGCGCTCGCCTACGGCGCGGGCAAGGCCGCCGCCGTCCGCTCGGCGCTGCGTGGCGGCCTGATCACGACGCTGGTCACCGATGCGGCGCTGGCGAGGGACCTGCTGGCGAAGTAGTGCCGCCCGGTGCCCTCGAGGGCAGCGAAGTCGAGTCGTACGGGCAGGCTTGGGCTGCCCGAGATTCCCCCGCCGCTGACGCGGTCACGTGGCCCGGCGTCCGCGTTCCCCGGCGCATACGGGCGGGGCGACACCGGTCTGCGGGGGCTTTCTTCCCGGGGCCTGCCGGGTGGTGCGTGAGGTCGTCTCAGGTGCGGTGCGGCCGAGGCTCGGGCGGGCTCGGACTCGGCGGCCGACGTCGCAGGCCTGCGGGTCCGAGGCCGCCGCACGGGTCCGGCGTCGGCGGGCGGGCCGGCCCCGTGCGTCCTCGGCTAGCGGGCGCGCGCGATCACCCCGATCGGAACCCGGCCGTCGCCGGTGGCCGCGATGACCTCGGCCTGGACCTTCGGATCGATCCCGCCGTACAACTCGATCAGCCGGGCGCCCGCCGCCGCCTCCGACGCGGCGACCGTGACCGCCGCCGCCGCGTCGGGCACGGCGATGAAGTTCGTCCGGCCCGACTCGTCCTCGACGGTCATCCGGTCGGTTGTCGGGTCCGCGCCCGGCTGGAGGTAGATCATGGAAGCCGTCAGGTCCTCGCCGAGTTCGAAGCCCGCCTTGAAGCTCTGGACGCTGTCCAGCGACTCGAAGCCGTAGAGGATGACGCCGACCGACGCCCGATCGCCGACCGAGGCGAGCACCCGCGCCTGCCAGACCGGGCCGGTGGCCCCGCACAGCTCGATGGAGTCGGCGCCCGCCTCGACGAGCGCGACGGCCTTGCGCGCGGCGGCGTCGGGATCGGGTGCGGTGGCGATGGTCGTGCGATGGCTGCCCTCGCCGGTATGGACGTCGTCCTTCGCCGCTTCGTTGAGGATGATCCCGAGGTGCGACATGAGCTGCTCTCCTTCGTGTCCTGACTCGGCACCGAGCAGCTCCTGCGGGCTCCCCGGTGCCTGTCCGTCCCACGCAGTCTCAGACCTCAACCAAGATTGATGTCAAGCTCGGGGCGCCCGGGACGGCTTGTCGAGAGCGGCCCGGTGGCAGGCGGCGGCTCGACGAGAGGCAGTTCCGTCGGCGATGACGGCTCGCACCTGACCGGCGCGAGCGAGCCGGCGGGCGAGGCATCGAGCGACGGCGCATCCGGCTGGCCGCCTCGCGTCCTGTGGGTCAGGAGCCGCCCTTCGCCGCCTTCTTCGCCGCCTGTTTCGTGGCCCTGACCTCGCCGAGAGAGGCGGCGTCGACGACGTCGGCGACGCTGCGACGGGAGCCCTCCTCGCCGTAGGCGCCCGCCGCCTCGCGCCAGCCCGTCGGTCGGACATCGCGCTGCTTGCCCAGCAGGGCGAGGAAGATGCGGGCCTTCTGTTCGCCGAAGCCGGGCAGGGCCGTCAGCCGCGTGAGCACCGTCGCGCCGTCGGGCTCGTCGCGAGTCCAGATCTCCTCGGTCCTGCCGTCGTAGTGCTCGATCAGATGGTGCGCGAGAGCCTGGAGGCGCTTGGCCATCGAGCCGGGGAACCGGTGGATCGCGGGGGTGCGCGAGGCGAGCGCGGCGAACTCGTCCGGGTCGGCCTCGGCGATGCGGCGGACGTCGAAGCCGCCCATCCGCTCGGCGATGTCCCTGGGCCCCTTGAACGCCTTCTCCATCGGAACCTGCTGATCAAGCAGCATCCCGCAGAGCAGCGCGAACGGGTCCGAGGAGAGCAGGGCGTCGGCGTCGGAGTCCTGGGCTAGGCAGAGCGTGCGGGTCATGGCGGACAGCGTCGCACGGCCCGACCGCCCGGCGGGTCCGGCGGCGGGTCGTGTCGCGGCGGCGAGCCGCTGTCGGGCGGTCGCCGCCGTCGGCCTGCCCGGCTCGGCCCGGCGGGTCCGCCGCCTGCGCCGCTGTGGGCCGGACCCACTCCTCAGGCCTCGACCTGGTCCTGGTCGGCCTGCGGCTCGGGAACAAGCGCCCGGATGCCCGCGACGACGTCCTCGACCGGCGGCATCGACTCCGGATCGATCAACGCCTGCACGATGAAGCCGGTGACCAGCGCATAGACCACCGAGCCCAGACCTGCGGCGGCACTGTGCTCGATCTCGTCCGGTTTCTGATCGAGCATCATCGAGGCGAAGGCGCTGCGTCCCTCGCGGAACCCCTGGGCCAGGGCGCTGCGCATCGACTCGTCGAAGTCGGCCTGCGCGAAGGCCTGCACGCTCGCGACGAGCAGGTCGCGTTCGCCGGGGATTGCCTCGAACAGCTTCGTCACCAGGGTCGCGAAGCGGTGTGACGGCTCCTCGGCGTCCGCAGCGCGGACCGCCGACTCCATCGTGTCGCCCCATTCGCTGGTGGCCGCCAGCACGGCGGCGTTCATCAGCGCGTCCTTGGACCCGAAGTGGTACCCGATCGATCCGAGGTGAGCCCCGGAGGCCGCCACGATGTCGCGCGCCGTGGTGGCGCTGTAGCCCTTCTCGGCCAGGCACTTCTTCGCGCCCGCCAGGAGGTCGTCCCGCTGACTCATGCCGCCATCCTAGACGTCTTGAACGGACGTACGTATTGACAGTGATTTGAACGCACGTACGATCAAATCATGGCTTCTTCGACTCCGACCCCGGTCCGCGCGACCGCGCGAACGTGGTGGGCGCTGCCCTTCCTGCTGCTGCCTGCGCTGCTGACCTCGATGGACATCTCGATCCTGTTCGTCGCCTCCCCGGCGATCACCGAGGCGCTCGATCCCACGGCCACCCAGTGGCTCTGGATGATGGACGTCTACGGCTTCGTCATGGCCGGACTGCTCATCACGATGGGCAGCCTCGGCGACCGGATCGGCCGCAAGCGGCTGCTGCTCATCGGCTCGGTGCTCTTCGGCGCCGCCTCCGTCGGAATCGTGTTCTCCTCGACCCCGGAACAGCTCATCGCCGCCCGCGCCCTGCTCGGTGTCGGGGCGGCCACCCTGGCGCCCTCGACCTTGTCGCTGATCAGGAGCATGTTCACCGACCCGCGTCAGCGGCAGGCGGCGGTGGGTGCCTGGACGGTGGCCTTCACCGGCGGGGCCGTCGCGGGCCCGATCGTCGGCGGCGTCCTGCTGGAGTACTTCTGGTGGGGCTCGGTCTTCCTCATCAACATCCCCGTGATGCTCGTGCTCCTGCTGACCGTGCCGTTCCTCATCGAGGAGTCGCGGAATCCCGACGCGCAGGGCTTCGACATTCCCGGCGCGGCCACCTCGCTGATCGCGATCGTCAGCCTCGTCTTCGCCGTCAAACACCTCGTCGAGTACGGGATGGACCCGCTCGCGGGTGCGGCGCTGGCACTCGGCCTCGTCTTCCTCACGGTCTTCCTCTGGCGGCAGCGCAGGGCGAGGTACCCGCTGGTCGACCTCACTCTCTTCCGCAGCGCGCCGTTCAGCGCCGCTGCCTGCGCGAACGGCGTCGTCTCGTTCTCCGCCGCCGGGCTGGGGCTCCTCGCGTTCACCTTCCTGCAGACGGTGCACGGCCTGAGCCCGCTGAACGCCGCGCTCTGGGCCCTGCCCACCTTCGTGGGCACCCTCCTCGGCGCGACGCTGGCCGCCGTCCTGGCGGCCCATGTCCGTCCGGCCGTCCTGCTCGCCGCCGGACTGCTCATCGGCGCCGCGGGATTCGCGCTGGTCGGCGTCATCGAGCCGGGGACGACGCTGGTGCTGTTCATCAGCGGTTACGCCGTGCTCACTTTCGGCATCGGCATCGTGGGCACACTGGCGAACTCGCTCATCCTCACCACCGCGCCGCCCGAACGCGCCGGTGCCGCCGCGGGGATCTCCGAGACGAGCAACGAGCTGGGCGCGGCGTTGGGCATCGCCGTTCTCGGCACGGTGTCCACCGCCGTCTATCGCGCCGCGATGGACTCCTCGGCCGTCGAGACGACGCGCGCGGCGGAGGAGACCGTCGCGGGTGCGCTCGTCGAGGCGGGCGCGCGCGGCGAGCCTGTCGCAAGCGAGCTGCTCGCCGTCGCGTTCGCGGCCTATACCGACAGCGTCAACGCGGCGGGACTCGGCGGGGCGGTGGTGCTCGTGCTGGTGGCGGGCTTCGTCGCCGTCGCGCTTCGCCGGGTCCCCGCCTCGAACGGTGACGACGGGACCGAGCGAGCCGAGGCCGCCGAGGTCGAGGCTGCGACGCCGGCCCGCTAGCCCCCGCCGCGCCGCCGAAGGGGGACGGCGGCGCGGTGGCGGCTCGCCCGGCCTGCGGCGAGAGTCGGGACCCGGCGGCGGTGCCTGCCAGTCGCCCGGCCGGGTGAGTGGGTGGTCCCCTCAGCGTTCCGCCGCCCGTCCCTCCTCCTCCGTCGTGGGCTGTGCGTCGCCTGCGTGCGCCGCACCGGTCGGCGGCTGTCCCCGGAGCAGCCCGGACACGACGACGGCCAGGACGCCGAGCACGGCGGCAGCCGTGGCCGTCGAGGCGGACATCCCGTCGACGAAGGCGCGCCGGGCCAGTTCGAGCAGCGGTTGGCCGACCTCGGCGGGCAGCCGGTCGATCACGCCGACGGCGGCGCCGAGACCGGACTCGACGACCGAGACCGCCTCCGGGGGAAGCTCGGCGGGCAGCCCGTCCTGGACCCCGGACCGGTAGACCAGGGCGCCCAACGATCCGAGTATGGCGATGCCCACGGCGGCGCCCAGTTCGTTGGCCGTCTCGGCGAGTGCGGAGGCCGCTCCGGAACGCTCGGGGCTGACCGACGCGACGACGACGTCGGTGGCCAGCGTCGTGATGGGACTGATGCCGCCCGCCGCGAGGAAGGCTCCGATGACGAGCTGCGCCAAGCCGTCCTCGGCCGGGCTGAGGCTGATGACGATCATTCCGGCGGCGGCGAGGGCGGCGCCGACGCCGAAGATGGGGCCGGGGCCGACGCGGCTCGCCAGCACGGAGGTGACGGCGGCGCCGAGCGTGATCGCGGCCGTGATCGGCAGCAGCCATAACGCCGAGGTCAGCGGGGTGAACCCCAGCACGAGCTGGAGGTGCTGGCTGAGGAACATCGTGAGACCGGCCAGCGAGAACATCGCCAGCAGCCCGGCGACCACGGCACCGCTGAACCGTCGATTCCGGAACAGGGCGACGTCCACGAGCGGACTGGTGAGCCCGCGCTGCCGCAGCAGGAAGACGACGGCCGCCAAGACGCCGATCGCGGCGGCGGCGATGCTCGGCAGGGTGATCGCGAGCGCCTCGGCGGCGGACTTGACCGCCCACACGACCGGCAGGATCGCGGCGAAGGAGAGCGCCACGCTGAGCAGATCCATCGGTTCCGGGCTCCCGTGTCGGTACTCGGGGATCACCAGCGGCGCGACGGCGAGCAGCACCAGGATCACCGGCACGTTGACCAGGAACACCGAGCCCCAGGCGAAGAACTGGAGCAGGACGCCGCCGATGATCGGCCCCAGCGCCACGCCGCCGGCCAGTGCCACCGTCCAGACGGCGATCGCGCGGGTCCGCTCGGCCGGGTCGTCGAACATGTTCCTGATCAGCGACAGCGTGGAGGGCATCAGGGTCGCGCCGCCGACCCCCATCAGAGCCCGACCCAGGATCAGCAGCTCCGGCGTGGTGGCGAAGGCCGCCAGCACGGACGCGGCGCCGAAGGCGGCGGCGCCGATCAACAGCAGCCGTCGGCGCCCCATGCGGTCGCCGATGCCGCCCATCAGGATCAACAGGCCTGCCAGCAGGAACCCGTAGACGTCCAGGATCCACAGCATCTCGCCGGAGCTGGGCGCCAGATCCTCGGTGATGGCGGGGATCGCCATGTGCAGGATCGAGATGTCCATCGAGGTCAGCAGGACGGGCAGCGTCAGGACGGCGAGCCCCAGCCAACGTCTGGAGGCTGCCGTCGTGGTGTGCGGGTGCATCGGGCTCCTTATGCGTACGCCGTACTCATCCGAATGGGTACACCGTACGCCGGCTTTCGGGCCCGTGCGTGATCCCCCTGGAGTCGTGGGCCGAGACCAGCGTGGCTGAGCTGCGCGGCGACCGGATGAGGCCATAACGGAGTCACGGTGACTGACGACAACGCCGCAGATCGCCGCGTCGGCCTCGCGCAATAGGAAGGCGGGGATCAAGGACAGGTTCTTAGGATGGCGTGCAACGAGGAGGGCGGTGCACGCACGATGAGCAGGACGGCGCGGGAGGGTCAGGGGCTCAGCCGGGAGCGGATCGTCGCCGCGGCCATCGAGATCGCCGACGCGGAGGGGCTGGACGCGGTGTCGATGCGGCGGATCGCCGACCAGCTGGGCTCGGGCACCATGTCGCTCTACCGCCACGTCGCGGGCAAGGACGATCTGACCGTGGCCATGACCGACGCGGTGACGAGCGCCTACGCCTACCCGGCTGCCGACGGGCTCGATTGGCGCGAGCGGATGTACGTCCTGGCCAGACACGACTGGAACATGTACGAGGCGCACCCCTGGCTGCTCTTCGCCGACATGACCGCGACGCCGCCCTTCGGGCCCGCCGGTCTGCGGGCGATGGAGTGGGCGTTGTCCGCGCTGGAGCCGCTGGGCCTCCCGCTGGAGGAGTCCGCGCGCGCGATCATGACCATCAACAAGTTCCTCCAGGGCAGTGCTCGGTCGGAGCTGAGCGAGCGGACGGGCGGCACCCGGCCCGAAGCGGACCCCGTGGACCCCGGCTCGCGGTGGCAGGCTCGGCTGGCGGGCGTGGACCTGACCGACCATCCCCGGCTGCGCGAGCTCGCCGCCCTCCAGGGAGTCGGCGCCGGGCGGCCGTGGTTCGACTCCGGTCTGGAGCTGATCCTGGACGGCATCGAGGCGCGAAGCCGGGCCGTCGCGGGGCCCTCAGGCGCCACGGGTTAGCCCGTCGTCGGCGTTTCCCCTGCGATCGGAGTATTCGCCGGTGCTCCGCTCGTCCACTCGGTTCGTCTCATCGGCTTGCGGTGCTGCGCAAACAGGTCAATGACCTTGTCGGTTGATCGACAGCGCGAGAAGACTTGATCTCGCGCATCACCGCCGAGGGGAGTGCCGATGTCTGATCGAGTCGTGTCGCTGATCCGGACCGTGATCCCGGTGTGGTGGGGATCGATTCTCGCCTGGCTGGTGAGCCTCGGCCTGCCAGACGGCATCGCCGGGGCCGCCGCCGACCTCGGGCCGTTACTCGTCGGTCTCACCATCGCGGGCTGGTACGCCCTCGCGCGCTGGCTGGAGTCCCGGCTGCCGACCTGGCTGGTCCGGGTGCTCTTCGGCTCGAGCCGGGCCCCGTCCTACCCGGCGGCCCCGAGCGGTGCAGGGCCCGCGACTCCGGATGCGGTGCCGACTCCCGCCGCCGCGCAGCCCGCGACGGCGGGGAACGGCGCGCAGACCACGGATGCCGCACCGGGCGCGGACGCCGCCGAGGGCGGGAGCAGCACGGACGGCCGCGCGGGATGAACGAGCCGACGGAAGAGGAACTCGACGTCACAGGCGGCGTGCTGACGCCGGGCCTGTGGGAGTGGCGACGCAGACGGATGTTCGCCGACGTCGAGCCGGTGCGCATCGTCTGGATCGGCTCGTCCACCGTGGGCGGCGAGGGTGCGCGCACGCAGGAGGGCACCGCGGCGGCGCTGGTGGGCCGGACACTCGGCGAGGCAGGCACGCACTACCCGGTCACCGGGATCGGCGGCTGGACGATGCTCGGCCACCCGGAGATCGTCTTCGCCGATCTCGCGCTGCGCTCGGTGAAGCTGATCTCGGGCGACGAGATCCGGCGGACGCTGCCCGACTGCGATCGGATCACCGTGCAGTTCATGCAGGGCGTCGGTGCCACCGAGTTCACGGTGTGGATCGACGACAGCGCGTATTCGGTCGTTCCCGACGCCGCCGGATCGTCTCGGCGGGCCGACGGAAGCTGGCTGTCGCCGCTGCTGCCCCGCGCCGACCACGTCATCAGCATCAGCACCCGGGGCGCCGTGATCGTCAACGGCGCCTACGCCCATCGCGCCCCGCACGGCCGAGGCATCGAGACCTACAACGCGGGCCGAGGCGGGACCCGGGCGTCGTCCTACGGCCGGTCGCCGGAACTCGGCCAGATGTGTCGCAGGATCGGACGGCTCGATCCCGCCCTGATCGTGCTCGTGGTCGGCAGCAACGACTACTCCGTCGGAGTGCAGCCCGCCGACTACCGGGCCCAGGTCGCCGACCTGGTCGCGCGACTGCGGACGGCCTGCCCCCGCAGGCCCTCGATCCTGCTGGTCCATGCCGCACGGCGGTCCGACACCCAGGCCCCCTTGCATCCGTGGTCGGCCTACCGCGATCAGCTCCGCCAGATCGCCGAGCTGATCGACGACGTCGCCTTCCTCGACGTCTCGCCGCACTGGCCCGTCGGCCTCGACGCCGACGAACTGGGACTGCTGGTTCCCGACCGCATCCATATCGGCCCTGCCGGTCATCGCTGGCTCGCCGAGCTGGTCAGCGCCGCCCTGACGGCCTCGATCACACCTGCCTCGGCCCCGGTGCTCGCCGAGGAGCCCGTGCCGGGCGGTGATCCGGCCACCCTGCCCGGCGTGATCTCGGCGTGGCGGGCGAGCACCCTCGCAGGCGGCGCGGGGACGCCGGTCACGCGCTGGGCGCCCCATGCAGGCCGTGAGACGGCGCCGCTCGCCCAGGAGCTGCCCGCGTCCCGACCGTTGCTGCGGGTCGACGGGCCGGGCCGACAGCCCTATGTCGAATGCAGTCGGGCGGCCGGGCGTTGGCTGCGGACCGAGGACTGGGCGGCCGAATACGACCTGCCGATCAGCGTGCTCATGGTGGTGCGGCAGCCGAGGGACCTCCTCGGCAACGTCTACAGCGGCCGGTCCGGTCGGTATGTCTGGCTCGGACACATCACCGGGCAGGACACCGACGGATTCCAGACCACCGGCGCGGGCGGCACCGGTCCGCCGAACGCGGCTCCGGTCTGGACCGGCGGTTCACCGGGCTGGCAGCTCATGGCGCAGGTCCACGACGGCGCCGCCTCCCGACACCACGTCTTCGGGCTGCCGCCGGAGGGCTTCGCGGGCGGCACGATCACCGGGCTGCCGGGCCTCACCCTGGCGAACAGCTCGACGGGCGGGGTCGCGAGCAGCCATGACGTCGACCTCGCCGAGATCATCCTCGTCGACCGGGCCTTGACGGTCGTGGAGGTGGAGCGGGCGTTCGCCTGGCTGGCTCGTCGCTATCGCCTCGACCGGTCCGGACGCAGCCTGAGCTGACGCGCGTCGGAGCCGGTCCGGCTTGATCAGCCTGCTGCGCTGTGCGTGCGCGATTCGATCTCCGACCGGGGCCAGGCGACACAGCGGCGGGCGGGCGCGGACCGAGGACCCGTCCGGCGTGGCCGGGGCGGCCGACGCTCAGCTACTGGTGACGTCGTGGCGGCGGGCCTGCCCTGTCGAGCCCCTGCCGCCGGGGCGGCGGACGCGCCGCTCCGCCGCTGCCTGCCACTCGACTCAAGACTCGGGTGTGCGCGATCGGACCGCCGTCGGCGCGATCCTCCGAGACAGCGGGGCAGTCACCGACGCACCGATCCATCGGGACGTCGAGGGCTCGCGGCACGGCCGACGCGGACGGGACGGGGCGTCCCCGAGACCGACTTCCGGGGTGATTCTCCGCGTCGATTCTGCGCGGTGCGGCTGATCCCTTCGACAGGAGAAGTCCACCCGTTCGGTGCACAGTCTCGCGGCCGACTCCCGAACAGACACTTCCGACCTGCTGATCTTCGTCGCACGGTGCTCTGAGTCGGTCTCGCATCTGTTGCCGTCCGCAGCGGGCTCGGTGACGATGAGTGGCGAACCGCTGCTCAGAGCTGCGGACGCGAGGTCGCTCTGGAGCGAACATCGCGCCGGGTTGACACTCAGGAGACGTTGAATGGCACAGGGTTTCTCTCGCGAGCCGGGTACCGAGGGGCCGCTTTCGGGAATCTCTCCCGAAGGTCACCGCAAGGTCTGGCGATGGGGATTCATGATCGCCATCGGCGGTTTCCTTTTCGGTTATGACACCGGGGTCGTCTCCGGCGCGTTGTTGTTCATTCGGCAGGAGTTCGAGCTCAGCTCCTTCGAACAGGGCAGCGTGGTGAGCGTGCTGCTCATCGGCGCGATCGTGGGCGCACTGGTCGCCGGGCGCACCGCCGACCGGCTGGGCAGGCGGATGACGCTCGGCCTGGAAGGGGTCATCTTCGTGATCGGGACGGTGATCGCGACCTTCGCCGTCGACTACGAGATGCTGCTGGCGGCCAGGCTCGTGCTCGGCCTCGCCGTCGGGGCGGCCTCGGCGACCGTGCCGATCTATCTCTCCGAGGTCTCGCCCGCCGAGATCCGGGGCCGCATCCTCAGCCTCAACCAGGTCATGATCACCACGGGCATCCTCACGTCCTACCTGGTCGACCTCGCGTTCTCCTCGACGGAGAACTGGCGCGCGATGTTCGGTACCGGGCTGGTCCCGGCGGTGGCGCTGGTGTTGGCCGCGATTCTGCTGCCGGAGTCGCCGCAGTGGCTCATCCGGCGCGGCCGGGCGGACAAGGCCAGGAAGCTGATCATCTCGATCGCCGACGAGGAGGCCGCAGACCGGCTGGTCGAGCGGGTCGAGCATCGAGACCAGGCCGAGGAGCATCCCGAGGGCACGCAGACCCGACACGGCTGGCGGCTCCTGCTGGACGCCTCGGTCCGACCCGCGCTGCTCGTCGGTCTGACGCTCGCCGCCGTCCAGCAGTTCGGCGGCATCAACACGATCATCTACTACGCGCCGACGATCATCGAGCAGACCGGGCTGACGGCGTCGAACTCCATCTTCTACTCGGTGTTCATCGGACTGATCAACTTCCTGATGACCCTGGTGGCGCTGCGACTGATCGATCGGACCGGCCGCCGCGTGCTGCTGCTCGTCTCCCTGGGGGTCATGTTCGTCTCGCTCGTGCTGCTGGGGCTGAGCTTCGCCCTCGGGTTGAGCCCGGTGCTGTCGCTGGTGTTCATGGTCCTCTACATCGCCGCCTTCGCCTGCGGGATGGGGCCGGTGTTCTGGGTGCTGATCGGCGAGGTGTTCCCGCCGTCGGTGCGGGCGGTGGGATCGAGCGCGTCAACCATGGTCAACTGGCTGTCGAACTTCATCGTCGGGCTCAGCTTCCTGCCGCTGGTGGACGCGATCGGTCAGGGACAGGCCTTCTGGATCTTCGCCGTGATCTGCGCACTCGGCTTCTGGTTCGTCGCGCGGCGGGTTCCCGAGACGGCGGGGCGCGAGTTCGACGAGGTCGACGCGGCACTGCGGACGCGGTTCAAGCGGGGACGGCAGGCAGAAGACCAGGACTGACTCGCGCCGCCTACTGCGCGGTCCGTCGTCCCGGCGCCCGGCCGAGGACGGCGTTCGGAGCGGCCACTCGCGCGACGGCCCGGTCGACTCAGTCGGCCGCCGACTTCTCCGTCGGGAGCTGCCTGCGCTGGTAGTGCCGGGCGGCGCGAGCCCGGTTGCCGCACGCGGGCTTGCAGAACTCCTGTCGCCCGTGGGACTGGAGGAAGTAGCGCACGCAGCGCGGCGCCGGGCAGGCCCGGAGGCGCTCGCGATCCGGTCCGGTAAGGAAGTCGATCGCCGCCGCCGCGAGCGCTCCCGCCAGTCGGGTCACGGCATCGGGCTGAACCGGGCGGCGCCGCGCCGTGGGCGGTCCGTCGTCGGGCCAGCTCAGGGCCGGTGCGACGGGGGCGAGCGCCGCCGCGGTGTTGATGCGCTCGACCGCCTCGGCCACGGGGAGCAGCCGGTGGGCGTCGGCGCGAGAGGGCGCGCCGGGGACGCTGCGTGCGAGCAGGGCACCCGTCGCCGCGCGCAGGGCGACGACGGCCGAGCGGGCCCCTTCGTCGGCGCGGAAGCTCGCCGGGTCGACGACGTCGTGCAGGAGGTCGTGGTTCTCCGCGAGCCAGTCCGCCAGGCCTGCGGGCTCGGTCAGGTCGTCGGCCACCCCGCCCGTGCCGTCATGGCGGATGGTGCCCGCGAGTCGCAACGCCGATCCGCCGTTCAGCGCAGGGAATTCGGTCGAGTGGGCTATGCCACGAACGCATCACGACCGAGACGATCTGGCACTGCCGCGCTGGCCCGATCCCCGGCATGATCAGAGGTATCGGGCAACGAAGCCCGTCGGGCGACGGTCGTTCCTCATCGAGGAATGCGACCGACCCGAAGCTGTTCACGGATCGACGAGTCACTGCGTGGTGGCGGCCGGGCATTCCCGGCGGTGCAGGGCATGTCGATCCGACTGGGGTGCGGCTGTCGAGGTACGCGGTCTTCTCGCGTGGTCGACGGCTGCTGATTCACCGGCTGATGTCCGATCGGTGCCGAGAATCCATGGTGGACCGCCGATGAACCGTGCGGTTCATCGGATCTCCCGCCGTCCGTGCGCGAGACGATTCATCACCGATGCACTCCACACAGTGCATCGGCGATGTGACGTGTCAAGGAGTAGAAGAGATGGCCGAATCCGCATATAACCCTGCCCGAGATTCCGCGATCATCGGCGACACGGCGATTCCCGCACGCCGGGAGGCCTGCGTCGTCGGCGACCGATTCGTCGCGCTCACCAAGATCGAGGAAGTACAGACCGTCAGCCAGTTCGTGGCGTCGCTGCGTCGCGGCGGACCCGTTCCCGAGCGGGTCCTCGCGGTGCAGGGGGTGTCGCAGTTCGAACTCGACTACCTGCGGGAGGAGCTGAACAAGCGGCAGGCCGCGGGGACCGAGATCGTGCCGCCGGTCTCGCCCCGGTTGGGACGAGACATCGTCCACAAGCAGCGGGAACCCAACGTCCTGCTCGCCGATCTCACCCGCACCGGCTCCGACGCCTACACCGCCGGGCTGTGGCTGCACGCCGACAACGAGCTGTTCGGCGATCACCAGACCGGCCAGCACGTTCAGGGACTGGTGATCATCGAGGCGATGCGCCAGATGTTCATCGCCGTCTTCGAGACGGCCTATGGCCGACACAACAGCCATCGGGACTTCTATGTGGTGTGGGACTCGATCGACATCACCTTCCAGTCCTTCCTCTTTCCACTGCCCGCCTCGATTCATTGCGAGATCCTCGAAGAGGACCTCTCCGACGAATCGCGGGCCGGTTATCGGATGCGGATGCGGGTGTTGCAGAACGAGGTCTGCGCCGCCGACGCCACGGTGCGATTCGGCGGTTACGACCAGAGCCGCATCGAGGCGGCCGAGACGAAACGCGCCCGCCGTGCCGTGCACGAGTACCTGCGCGCCAGGGCGGCCGCGACCGAGCCGGTGGGGGTGACCTCATGACTCGGGCCCCGAAGATCGCCGCCGTCTACGACGTCGACGAGACCCTGCTGTCGGTCAAGAGCATGGTGGACTTCCTCCGGTTCTATCTCGCCGAGACCGAGATCCCACCGGACTCGGACCAGGCACGGCGGCTCGCCGAGTTCCAGACCGCACTCGGCGCGGACCGCGAGCCGCGCGAGCAGCTCAACCGGCGCTATTACCGGGTCTACACCGGGGAGCGGGCCGACCGGCTCGCCGAGCTGGGGCGCCGCTGGTTCGCCCTGCGCCGGGCCGAGAGCGGCTTCGTGAACGCGGTGGTCGTGGCAGGCCTCCTCCGGCATCGGCTGGCGGGCCATGTCGTCGTCGCGGTGTCCGGGTCGTTCGGCGCCTGTCTCGATCCGCTGCGGGAGGCGCTGGCCATCGACCACGTCCTGTGCACGGAGCCCGTGGTCGACGCCGACGGCATCCACACCGGGGAGATCACCCGGAGCCTGATCGGCGCGGGCAAACCCGCCGCGCTGCGTGAGCTGGCGGCGGCCGAGGGCCTCGCCCTGCCGTTGAGCTTCGGCTACGCCGACCACATCAGCGACGTCCCGCTGCTGGAGCTGGTCGGCCATCCGGTCGCGGTGCACCCGGACGAGAAGCTTGCCGAGCACGCCGACCGGGCAGGCTGGGCCCGGATGCAGCGCGCTCTGTGGTGACCGAGACCGAGCACTGCGGGTGCGGCTGTGCGGTGGCGGCCTGGTCGCTCGGCCCAGCCCGGTCGAGCCGCCGGAAGTCGGTGGCGGGTGTCCGACGACGGGCGGCGGGCTCGGCGGCGCTGCCGATCTCGATCCCGGCGCGATCGTCGGACGCCGACTCGGCGGGTGCCGCGGGCTCGGCTCGACGGCCCGGGGCAGGCGCCTCTCGGCGCACTGGTTCCGATGCTCCCCGACCGGCCGCCGAGCCGCCGCGACGACTCGCCGTCGTCCGTGCCGACCTCCCCGGGCGGCAGCATCCGTCGTTTCCCCACGATTACGGGCTCGATCCGCTCGCCTTCGACGAACTCGATGAGCTGGAGGACCACCGATGACCATGACCCTGCCCTCCCGAACCCTGCCCGATCGCCTCACGACGGAGATCGGGACGCTGGGCTGGGGCGCCTACCTGCCGGAACGGCTCGTCACCAACGAAGAGGTCGCCCTGCCCGCCGGAGTGGACGCCGGCTGGATCGAGCGCAAGACCGGTATCCGGCAACGTCGCCGCGCCGCCCCGCACGAGGCCGCCTCCGACCTGGCGACCGACGCCGCGCGCACGGCCCTGGCCCAGGCGGGCGTGCGCGCCGAGGACCTCACCGCGATCGTCCTCGCCACGTCGACCCCGGACCACCCGCAGCCGCCCACGGCCTGCCTCGTTCAGGAGCGGCTCGGCGCCACCTCCGCCGCCGCCTTCGACCTCAACGCGGTCTGCAGCGGATTCGTCTTCGCCCTCGGCGTCGGCCGGGACATGCTCGCGGCCACCGGCGGTCTCGTGCTGGTCATCGGCGTCGACGTCTACTCCCGCATCCTGGACCCCGCCGACCGCAAGACCGCCGTGCTGTTCGGCGACGGCGCGGGCGCCGCCGTCCTCGGCTCGGTGCCCGGCGGCCGGGGTGTGCAGTCGATCCGGCTGCTCAGCTCCGGGTCGGAGAACCAGCTCATCCGGGTGCCTGCGGGCGGAAGCAGGATTCCCGCCTCGGTGGACTCCGTTCGAGCCGGACAGCACTGGTTCACCATGGACGGACGCGGCGTCCGGTCCTTCGTGGAGGAGCGGGTGCCCTCGGCGTTGGCGGAGTTCCTCGCCGATGCCGGGGTGGCGCCCTCTGAGGTGCGGCATCTGGTGACCCACCAGGCCAACGGCCGGATGATGGACGACCTGTTCCCTCGGCTCGGGCTGCCCTCGGCGGTCGTCCATCAGAGTGTCCAGCGCTACGGGAACACCGGCTCGGCATCCATTCCGATCACCCTCGCCGAGGCGGCTCCGAAGATCGCCGAAGGCGACCTGGTGTTGATGGCGGGCTTCGGCGGCGGGATGGCGATGGGGTTCGCGCTGCTGCGGTGGTGATCGGCCTTCGTCGGCCGTGCCGGGGGCCCGCAGGCCTGCTCCGGCGTGGCCGAGCCCGACCCCGGGCGGGCCTCGGTGCCCGCCGACGAGCCCGCGATCCGGTTCGGCCGGGAACCGAGGGTCCGCCCGATCCGACGCGCCACGCGCCCCTGCGGCGTGGCACGGACTTCACGGTGCCGCGACCGGGCCGGAATGCCGAACGAGGTCGACGCGCGCCTGCCGAGGCGGCAGGCGTCCCGGCACCGGGCGCGCGTCCCGCCGCGTCTGGTGCGCGACGCCGTCTCTCCCCTGCACCCGGCGCGGGGGAGAGACGGCGCACCGCCTTGCGAGCCCGCCCGGCCGGATCGCTCGGCCGGGCCGCTCGGCGGCTCGCAGAACAGAGAAGTCACGACGAGCACCGCACGAAGGCGAGACTCGGCCGGCCGACCCGGCGGGAAGGAGATCCACGATGGACGTCTCTGCACACCCCGAGGTACTGGTGATCGGAGCGGGTCCGAGCGGCCTGCTCGCCGCCTGCGAACTGCTCCGGCGGGGCGTCCGGGTGCGGCTCGTCGACGCCGCACCCGCCCCCGTCACCTATTCGAAGGCCCTGCTGCTGTGGCCGCGCACCGTCGACGTCTTCGAGAACCTCGGAGCGGGTCCGGCGGTGGAGAAGCACAGCGTGCGCATCAACTCCTTCCGCTACTACTCCTCGCGACGGCAGCTCGCCGACGTCCGCTTCCCGTCGGAGCTGGCCGCCCGCGCGCTGCCCCAGCGCTACACCGAGGACATCCTGCGCGAGACCCTCGCCGGTCTCGGCGGCCGCATCGAGTACGGCAGCCGGCTGCTCGCGCTGGATCGGATGGACTTCTCCGGCGACCCGGCCGCCACCGAGGGGGTCACCGCCGTCTTGGAGCACGCCGACGGCACGGTGGAACGCTGCACGGCCGACTGGCTGATCGGCGCGGACGGGGCGGGCAGCGCGGTGCGCGCGCAGCTCGGCCTCGCCTTCACCGGCTCCACCTATGCCAGCCGGTTCGTCCTCGGCGATGCGCGGGTGGAGGGCGACCTGGCGTCGGACGAGGCGCACTACTTCCAGTCGCCCTCGGGGGTGCTGGTGGTGGTGGCGCTGCCCGACGGCCTGTTCCGCTTCTTCGCCAGCGCGCCAGCCGAGCAGCAGACCGGCGAGGTGGACCTGCCGCTGATCCAACGACTGGTCGACGAGCGCGGCCCCGGTGACCTGCGGCTCGTCGATCCGCAGTGGCTCAGCGGATTCCGCGTCCACCGCAGGCAGGCCGACCGCTTCCAGCTCGGCCGGGTCTTCCTGGTGGGCGACGCCGCCCACGTGCACAGCCCGGCGGGCGGACAGGGGCTCAACACCGGTCTTCAGGACGGACACAACCTCGCCTGGAAGCTCGCCTCGGTGATCCGGGGCGCGGCGCCGATGACGCTGCTGGAGAGTTATGGGCCCGAACGGCACGCGGTGGCGGCGCAGGTGGTGCGCGACACCGACATCCAGACGCAGGCGTGGATGGCGCGCAACCCGGCCGTGGTGGCCGGGCGCGACCTGCTGTTTCACGCGGCGGACCGGGTCGGACTCATCGAGCGCGGCTACCTGCCGATCATGGCGGGACGGCGGTGGCGGTACCGCCCGGCGGAGTCGAGCGCGCTGCTGCGCCCGGCGGCGAACGAGGATCGGGGAGCGCTGAGGGTCGGCACTGCGGCGGGGCCGATCCTGTTGTCGCACCGGGACGAGGAGCGCGACACCAGCTGGACGCTGCTGACCGAGGGCGTGTCCTGCCCGGCTCCGGCGCCCTCGGTGCGGGTGCTGCCCGCGCGGGGCGTGTGGTCGCGGCTGCCGGGCTGCGCCAAGACCGCGTTCGTGCTGCTGCGTCCGGACGGCGTGGTCGCGGCGCGCGGCCGGGTGTCGGAGCTCGGCGCGGCGTGCCGATGGGTGGCGGACCTGCTCGGCGAGTCAGGGCGGGTGGCGGCGGGCGGGTGAGGTGAAAGGTCGGCGGCTGAGCACCGCCGGGGCGCCCGGCGTGTCTTCGGCCTCCCGCAGCGATTCCTGAGTGGGCCGTTCGGTCATTCCCGTGACCGAACGGTCCACTCAGTCGTCTTTCCCGGTGTGTCGGCGTTCGGGATGATTCAGGCGGCGTCGGATTCTTCACTCTCGTCGTTCTCGTCGAGGGCGGTGACCCTGTCGGGGTCATGCCAGACGATCCGGGCGTCGACGTGGTCGTCCTCGCGACGGAAACCGCGCAGGGCGTTCTCCGGCCTCTCCAGGACCATGCGGCAGGTGTGGTCGGTGGAGACCAGCTCGGCATGGCCTGGAAAGGCGAATCCCCAGGCCGCGATGCGGGCGTCGGCGCGCTCGCCGTACTCCTGGACGACGGCGAACAGTCGCGGTGCCTCGTCGGCGACGATCTCGGTGAGGATGCGGGCGAACGTCTCCTCGTCGCAGAGGGGGCGAATTGACGTCGCTGCGCGGGAGGTGGTCGCGGCGTTGGCGGAGGTCTCGTCCTTCGCGTTGGGCTCGGTCATGTGCACTCCTTGATCGTGTGACCCGATCGTGTTAGCGATCTTCCTGATACGGTCGAGTTACCGTAGCTTGAGTTGGGAAACCCATAATTGGCAATGGGTAACCCATATCCTTCACTCCGATGGATGTAAAGCTTGATCAATTCGAGGAGGGTGGCCGACGTGAACTCGGGAGTCAGTCCTACGCTGCGGCTCTGGCAGGTCGCCGAGTCGTGCAAGAACTATCGAGACGCTGCGGGCCTGACCATCGAGGAGGCGGCCGATCGGCTGAAGCCGCGCTCACCACGCTGGTCGCGATCCAAGATCCAGCGGTTGGAGACTCGGCTCTACGCACCGCAGCCCGCCGAGATCGAGCAGCTCACCGCAGGCTACGGCGTGCCTGCGGACGAGGCGGCGGCGCTGGTGCAGATGGCTCGCGAGGCCCGGCAGAAGGGTTGGTGGCAGACCAGCGCGATTCCGAAGAAGTTCCAGACCTTCGTGGGGCTCGAAGCGGCGGCGACGGAGATCCGAGGATTCGAACTGGCCCTGATTCCTGGTCTGCTCCAGACCTCGGACTATGCCCGCGCCTTGATGTCGGCGATCGAACCTGCGACTCCGCCGGATGTCCTGGAGCATCTCGTCGCCGCTCGGATGGTCCGTCAACAGGTGCTTCTGCGTCCGGAGCCGGTGAAGTTCTCGGTGATCTTGAGCGAGTCCGTGCTGCGCTGTCAGGTCGGCGGCAGGCGGGTGATGCGTGGTCAGCTCGAACGACTGGTGGAGGTTGTCGACGAACTGGGTGTCGTGCTCCAGATCGTTCCGTTCAGCGTCGGACCGCACGCTGGGATGGAGGGCTCATTCATGGTCTTGTCGCTGCCGGACCTGGCCTCTGACGTGGGATATGTCGACGGCACGGTCGGTATCGTGTACCTGGAGACCTCCGACGACGTCCGCCGCTGCTTGATGCGCTTCGCCGCCTTGAGCTCGATTGCATTGTCGCCGGGAGACTCGCTCAAGATGGTGTCGTCAGCGCTGGCTGACTATCGATGAGCTATCGGATGAGGTGTGTCATGGCCGGACGGCGTTCGACGGCAGGGCAGTGGCGGAAGTCGAGCCGCAGCGGCGCCGCGAGTGGTGGTGGGCAGTGCGTCGAGGTCGCCTTATTCGGCGGGGACGATCTCGCCATCCGCGACAGCAAGGCCCCGGAGGCTGGGATGCTGTCGCTGACCAGCGTGCAGTCCGCTGCCTTCCTAGCCGGTGTCAAGGCGGGCAGATTCGACGTACGCAGCTGAGCCCGGTCGGTTGCGTACGCATGATGCGGTGCGGTCGGCGGACCCCGCCGACGAGCGTGTGCCCAGTGCTGTCGGTGCGTGCTCAGTCCTGCGCCGAGAATCGGTACTCCACGATGTAGGCGTTCGCGTCCAGCGTCATCTCGTTGACCTCGACTGCCTGGTCCGCATCCGTGTAGGCCGTGCGAACGATGACGATGACCGGCGTCCCCTGTGTCAGACCGAGCGCGGCTGCCTCCTCGCTGTCGGGCACCCGGGCACGAAGCTCTTCTCGGAAACGAACGGGTTCGTGGCCGAGGTCGCGGAGCCGGGCATAGGAGCCGCCGGGTCCGGTGTCGGCCTCGGTGATCGTCGATCCGTCGACGAGATCGGCCGGAAAGTACGAGGTTGCGAGTTGCACCGGTTCGTCGTCGACGAGGAACCGACGGCGACGCACCCACACCTGACGATCCTCGCTCAGGCCTAGGACATGAGCGACGTGGGCGGGTGGTGTCTCGCGAGAGGTCGCCACAGCTGCGACCACCTGATGTCGGTTTTCGTCCGTACTCCAGATCGGCTGTCCCGAACTCCAGACCGCGCTTCGTAGGCGGTCCGGCGAGACTCGGCGGATCGGACGGAACTCACCTGAGTGGATCGTATCGACGATAGCCCGGACTTCGGTCTGGTGATCTCGGCGCATCTGGCCTCTCCTACCGGTAAGCCTCGTGCAATGCACGTCGTCTGCGGCGGGCGTGCGACCTGAGTCGGTGAAGCGGACGCACGCCCTATGATGTCACGCAAGGTGAGGAGGCCGTCATTGTCCGTCGCTGAGGTGCTCGCTGCGCTTCGCCGTGCGCACGCTCGGCTGAGTGAGGCGCGCGTGGAAACCGGCATCGCCGCCACCGCGATCGCGGACGGGGCTGCGCACTTCGCCGCCGCGACCGCCGGTTCCGCGCAGTAGGAGGTCAAGCAAGCCGACCATGCTGTTCAGGCCGCAACTGAGGATGTGCGCGCTGCGCAGCTGCTCATCAGGCAGGCCCAGGACGTGATTGACGCCTATTGTCATGCTGTCGTCGGGCACGGCGTCGCCGACGTTTCGCCGCTCGTGGCGCCCGAACCTGACCGTGCATCTCCGCAGGCGCCTGCCCGTTTGCCGTCGGAGCCGCAGCAACAGCCGTCCGCCGAGCGTCATTACGCTGACTGCATCGCGGAACTCCGCCGCAACAAGGCCAAGATCAACACTGCTGAGGTCGTTCGCATAGCCAGGCATCGGGCGGGGCATCTTGTCTGGCTGGAGACGGGGGATTCGGAGATATCTGGGCAGGAGCACATATTGAAGTCGGGGCGGAAGAAGAGTTTCGAGGATATTGGAATCCCGGCCGATCGCATCATTGACTTCATCTTTAACAGAATTGAGAATGAAGAGCCGGTGGGATACTATGGAAACGGAGGCGAGGTGCATGAGATCGAGATTGGGGGCGCCAGTAGAAGGGTGGTCATCGTCATTGGAGGCAACGGCTACTTGGTGACAGCGTACCCGTTGAAGAAACGACATAAAATTCGGCCGCGACAGAAGAGAGAGTGAGGCGGCATGGGTAAGAAAGTGCTCCTGCTGGCGGGGTTCGTGCAGGGCCCCTTCTTCTATCATGATCAAGATGGCGACTGGATGAATCACCTGGTAGACGAGGCGGGGGAGGACCTCGGGCTCAGTGCGGAGCTGGTGGCAGACCTGACCCGGTGGGACGAGGAGTACCAGGACATCTACGATTCCGGCCATCCGCCGGACTCCGCATTCCCGACCGCCGAGGCGAAGCTCGCCTGGACCGAACGAGGCAGGGCGTTGGCGGCACGCATCAAACAGGAGTCCTCGATCGCGGTCGAGGTCGATTATCAGGCCAACGGATCGATCCCGGAGGGAACCTGCGTCTTCTGACTGGTGCGGTAGGCCGAACTCGAACCTCACCCCTGCCGCGCCCGCCCTCACTCCTCGAGCAGATGCCGCAGGAATCCTTCCGGCTGCGCGAGAAAGCCTCGGGTCAGGGCCACCGGCTCGGCCTCGTCGTAGGTGACCTCGTCGATCTCGCCGTCCGAGTCGATCTGGAGGATCTGCGCACCGGGCACGGCCAACAGGATCGGCGAGTGCGTCGCGATGAGGAACTGACAGCCCTGCCTGGTCAGGTCGCCGATGCGAGTGATCAGCGCCAGACAGCCGCGCACCGACAGCGCGGCCTCGGGCTCGTCTAAGACGTAGAGGCCGTCGGGTCCGAAGCGGTGGGTCATCACGTCGAGGAACGACTCGCCGTGCGAACGCTCGTGCAGCGGCACCCCGCCGTAGGCGTGCCCGACCTCGAGACGCTCGATCTCCGTTGCGACGTTGTAGAAGCTCTCGGCGCGGAGGAAGAAGCCGGTGCGCGGCTTCCTGATGCCCCAGCGCATGATCAGGTGATCGCCCAACGACGATTCGCTCGCGCGGGTGGCGAAGCGGAACGACTGGGTGCCGCCCTCGGCGTTGAAACCGGCCGCGACCGCGGCGGCCTCGATGAGGGTGGACTTCCCCGTTCCGTTGTCGCCCACCAGGAACGTCACCTGCGGATGCAGATCCAGTTCACGGCGGCGGGTGAGGTGGCGGACGACGGGGAGGGTGAAGGGGTAGCGGCCGGTGTCCGATGCCGGGTCGAGCTTGATCTGTTGGATGAACCCGCCCGTGCTGGTGCGGGCGGTTCCGTTGCGGCTCACCGGTTGTCGCTCCCTGCCTGCGTCGAGTCGGGGCGGTCCGTCGATCGCCGAGGCGGGCGGTGCGGAAGTCCTCCCTCGTCGGAGCAGCGTAGTGCGCCGGCCGCCCGACTGGGGGAGGGGCGGGCGACCGGCGCGATTCGAGGCGACGCGGGGTTCAGCGGCCCGCGATCACCCCGCTGGTGTGCCACGCCGCCGTGGCGGCGCGCACGGTCTGACCTGCGGCGAGTCCGCCTGCCGCTGCCGCACGGTTGACCGCCGACACCACGCCGTGCTGCCAGGTGTCGTCGGCGTCGCCGATGCGCGCGGTGTCGTTGTCGACGACCGCGCAGGCGGTCTCGGCCGCGTCGAGCAGGTCAAGGGCCGCCGCCCCCGCGCGGTCCTTGCCCATGCCCGCGTCGTTGAAGAAGATCAGGCCCGGCAGGAACCTGGTTCCCCACTCCGCCGAGCTGCTGCCGCCGTGCGAGCCGGTGACCGCCACCGACCCTCGGTCGTCGAGGCTCAGCGAACTCACCGAGTCCACCAGCACCACAGGCGATCCCGTGGCGTCCCGCACCGTCGTTCGTAGCATCGGACGTCCTCCTTGTTCGGCAGCAACCGGGTGTCGTGGGTGGAAGCGGGTGACACGGACTTGATCAGGCGGTATCGCGCTCGCCGTCCGGTGCGGCAGGCTTCGTGGCCGGACGGCGAGCGCGGGGGTCCGGCCGTTCGCCGCAGCGGCCGCCGCCGGACCCCGGCTCGGTGTCGGGTGCCGAGCCGGACTCCGGGATCGTCGCTGGTCCGGCGCCGATCAGAACCGGGTGCCCACCGGCGCGGGGAGGCCGTCCAGCTCGGCCAGATCGCCGGGGGTGAGTTCGATGCTCAGGGCGCCGAGGTTCTCGGTGAGGTGACCGACCACGGTGCAGCCGGGGATCGCGACGAGGTTCGGGTCCTGCGCCAGCACCCACGCCAGCGCCACCTGCGACGGCGCCGCGCCGTGCCGCCGGGCCACTGCCTCGACGCCGTCCAGGATGCGCATGTTCTGCTGGAGCGCCCCGTCCTGGAACCGGGGCATGGCCGCCCGGAAGTCGGTGTCGGACAGCACGCTCGTCTCCCGCACCGCACCGGCGAGGAAGCCCCGGCCCAGCGGCGAGAACGCGATGAAGCCGACGCCGTGCGCCACACACCAGGGCAGCACCTCGTCCAGGGTGTCCCGCGACCACAACGACAGCTCCGACTGGAGGCTGGCGATCGGCGCGACGGCCGCCGCCCGCTCCAGATCGGCGACGCCCGCCTCGGACAGTCCGATGTGGACCGCCTTGCCTGCCGCCTGGAGCTCGGCCATCGCGCCCCAGCTCTCCTCGATCGGCACCTGGGGGTCGACTCGGTGCAGCTGGTACAGGTCGACGTGGTCCACGCCGAGCCTGCTCAGGCTGCCGTCGATCGACTTCCGAATATGCTCCGGCGTCCCGTTCGGCGTGACCTTGACGGTCTGCGGGTACAGCGTCATGTCGGGCACCAGGCCGCACTTGGTGGCCAGGGTGATCTCGTCGCGCCTGCCGCGCAGCGCCTTGCCCACCAGCACCTCGTTGGTGAACGGCCCGTACAGGTCGGCGGTGTCGATCAGGGTGACGCCGTTGTCCACGGCCGCCTGGATGACGCGCACGGACTCCGCGTCGTCGCGCGAACTCTCGTCATAGACCCAGCTCATCCCCATGCAGCCCAGGCCGAGGGCGGTGACCTCCAGCCCGCTGCGGCCCAGGGCGCGACGGTGGGCGGGCGACCCGGCGGCGGCGGGGACGGTCTGCGTGCTGCTGTCCACGTTCACTGGTGTCCTCTCACTTCGATGCCGCGTGCTGCGGCGGTGTGCGGCGATGGGGGAGCGGGGCGCTCACGGTGCGTCGGGACCGGCGGTCACCAGGCCTTGCGCGGGACCCGTCGCGGATTCGGCCCCGTCTGCGAAGATGCGGCGCGGGTTCTCGACGAGCATCGTGTGGACGTCGGCGTCGGTGACCCCTAGGCGCCGCAGCGCGGGGATGACGTCGTCGTGAATGTGGGTGTACTCCCACCGGGGGAACAGCTCGGGTCGTCGGTCCGCCGCGAGGTAGTCGATGAAGCAGCAGGTGTCGTGGGAGAGCACCATCCGGTCGGCGTGGCCGCGCCGGACCAGTTCGGCGACGATGGCGATCCGCTGCTCCAGCGAGGCGATCGGGTCCATGCCGAAGCGGTCCATGCCCAGGTAGCAGCCGCCGTCGATCAGCCGAAGCAGGTAGTCGACGTCCTCGGTGTCCCCGGAGTGGCCGATGATCACGCGCGACGGGTCGACGCCCTCGGCGACCAGCAGGTCGAGTACCTGATTCCCGTTGCCCACCACCGAGTTCGTGTGGGTGGTGATCGGCACTCCGGTGGCGAGGTGCGCCCGCGCGCTGGCCCGCAGGATCTCCTCGGTCGCGGGCGACAGCTCGGGGTCCTCGTGCGCGGCCTTGATCACGGCGGCGCGGACTCCGGTGTCGCCGATGCCCTCGGTGATGTCGCGGATGAACATCTCCGTCATCGGGTCCGGGCCGCCGAAGAGGGTGCCCGGACCCTGGTAGAAGAAGTACGGCGGCATCTCGCGGTAGGCGTAGACGCCGGTGGCGACCAGGATGTTCACCGGGCTCTGCGCGGCGATCCTGGCGATGCGGGGGATGTAGCGACCCTGGCCGAGTGCGGTCACGTCGACCACGGTGCGGACGCCGCGCTGGTAGGCGGCCTGCAAGCGCGCGACGGCGTCGGCGACTCGTTCCTCCTCGTCCCAGTCGAGCTGGTAGTTCTGTTGAAGTTCGGAGCTGAGCACGAAGATGTGTTCGTGCATCAGGGTGGGGCCCAGTTCTGCGGCGGGAACTGACCCGCGCGCGGTGGGAACTGTGGACACGTCGCCTCCAGATCGGGGTTGTTCGAGAGTCAGTGCAAGCCGACGGCGCCGGCGTCGGGCAGGCGCCGGTTCGTCGGTGCCGTGGCCGTCGCCGACGAACCGGGAGCGGGAGACGCCGCCCGTGCGGTCGCGGCCGGGCCGGCCTGCGGGACGGCGTCGGGGCGAGCGGCGGCCCGCCGGTCGCCTGCGGAGCGGAAGCGGTCCACGAGCCAGACGGCGACCGCGACGGCGATCATCCCGGCGGCGACGGCGCATGCGCCGATCCAGCCCCAGTGCTGATAGGACAGCGCGCCCAGCGCGGTGCCTGCGGAACCGCCGATGAAGTAGCTGGTCATGTAGACCGTGGTCAGTCGGGCGGGCGCCTGGGCGGCGAGTCGGTAGACCTCGCTCTGGTTGAGCAGGTGGACGCCTTGGATGCCGAAGTCCATCAACACGATCCCGAGCACCAACGGCACCACGTGGAAGCCGCCCGCATAGACCAGGCCGAACGAGGCCAGCGTCAGCACCAGCAGGCTGATCGTCGCGGGTGCCTGGAGACCTCGGTCGGCGAGTCGTCCGACGCGGGCCGCCGCGAGCACGCCGCCCAGACCCGCGAGTCCGAGCAGGCCGATGCCGGTCTCGCTCCAGTTGTACGGCGGCCCGGCGGTGAGGAACGCCGACGACGTCCAGATGGCGTTGAACGCGCCGTAGCAGAGCGCGCCGTAGAGCGAGCGGCGGCGCAGCACGGGCTCGGAGGTGACGAGTTCGCGGATCGAACCGAGCAGCCGCAGATAGGGGACGGCGGAGTCCGCCGGTCGATCCGGCAGCGCTCGGTGCAGGGCCAGACCGCTGAGCAGCATCAGCACCGCCGCGACCGCGAAGACCGAGCGCCAGCCCGCGAGGTCGGCAAGCAGGCCCGAAACAGTTCTGGAGAGCAGTACTCCGGTGAGCATTCCGGTCATCAGCGTGCCGACGACGCGCCCGCGTCGATCCCCGCTGAGCACGGCGAGGTAGGCCACCAGCACCTGGACGAGCACCGTCGTCACGCCGACGGCCGTCGCCGCGACCGTGAGCACCGTGAGTCCGGGAGCCAGCGTCATGACCACGAGGCCCGCAGCAGTGAGGACGGTCAGCACGACGACCAGCCGCCTGCGACGCAGCACGTCGGCCAGCGGAAGCAGCAGGAGCAGGCCCAGCGCATAGCCCACGTGCATGGCGGACAGCGAGGATCCCGCCTGGCTCACACCGGCGTCGAACTCCCGGCCGATGGTGTCGAGCAGAGGTTGCAGGTAGTAGAGGTTGCCGACCGTGACACCGCAGATGACGGTCAGCAGCCACAGCATCGGGATCGGTGGGGCGCCGGTGGTCACCCCCGGGCCCGGAGGGCTCGCTCGACGTTCGTCTGCCATCACAGCATCCTGACTACTATAAGAACCTTGATTCGAATCAGAACCTATGGCAGTTCGGGCAGTCGGTCAACCCTTCTCGGGGTTGCGGGGACATGTCGGCGAGGTGTCGCAAACGCCGGCGCCGGATGGCTGTGGGCGGCGCTGGGCGCGGCGGCCCGCGCGGCCAGATTCGGGCTGAAAAACGCCGACCTGGCGTCACACTGAGTAGTATCACCTAGTCGTGCGTTGCTACGCGGCGGTAACAACGGTCCGGGTCGGCGCTCTCAACCGGTCGTCCTGGTTCATTCGGCGGCGCCCGGCGGCCAGCGGTGCCGGATTATCGACGGCGGGGTTTGTGGTGTCAATCGGCCGGTCCGGGGCTTGGCTGTCGACTGGGACTCACAGAAAGTGCGTCAGAAAGTCATCCGTCGCGAGTATTGTGACGTTACCGTGGCAACTACCCTGCGGAAGGAGTTCTGGTGGATCTGGAGACTCGGCATCTGAAACTGCTGCAGATAATCGCCGAGGAAGGCAGTTTTCGACGGGCCGCACAGCGCTTGGGGGCCTCGCAGCCCGCTTTGTCACGGCAGATCTCGCGACTGGAGAAGTCGTTGGGCGCCAATCTGCTCGACCGGGCTGCCAGCGGGGTGCGCCTGACCCAGGCCGGGCAGCTCGTCGTCGAGGCGTCCAGGAAGGTGCACTCCGAGATGGGCAGCCTGCTGACCAGCCTCGGTGCGCTGGTGGGGCGCGGTGGTCAACCGCTGCGTCTGGTGGCCTCGTTGAACCCGTCGGTCACGGTCGCCAGGCTGATGGCCGACGGCCATCAGCTGGAGATCATGCGGTATCCCGACGGCGACGCGCTCGACATGCTCGAACGGGGGCGAGCCGATCTGGCGCTGGTGGTCGAAGATCCGGTCTCGCGATTTCGACCGAAAGCCAACATCGGAATGACGACGATCATGCAGACGCCGTTATGGCTGTGCGCGCTGCGCGGCAGGCCGGAAACAGCGGTCGATTCGGTCTCGTTGGCCAGTCTGCGGAATGCGCCGTGGATTCTGCCGGAATCCGGGTCGTCGAGATCGATCGTGGAGAACCTCTGTCTGCTCGCCGGATATCTGCCTGCTCCGATTCTGGTCGGGGATGACGACGTCGTGTTGTCCGGATTGGCGGCCGGCGTCGGCGTCGCTTTACGCGGACCATTATTCGGGCTCTCCGCCAATCGGGACTTCGTCACCCGGCCACTCGAACAGGAGGCGCTGGAGCATAAAATCTGCGTGTGGCGGCGGGATCGAGTGCCGGAAAGCCTGGTGGGAACGGTCGTGGACGCCCTGCAGCAGCAGCATCTGGCACTGGCAGTCCGCCATCCGGAGTATTGGGACTGGCTGGAGAAGCACCCGGAGGCCGTTCCCGAGTACTCCACTCGGGTGCCGTTGCAGGCCGTCTCGGGGTAACGGCGTCGGCGGTGAGAACGGCCCGTCGGCATCGGCCGACGACGGGGGGAGGATCTTCGTCGATGTGTCGCGGACGTCGCAGGGAAGCGACGCCTCGGCGCCTCGACGTCACTCCGCCGCCATCCGAGGCGACGCCGTGCCGCCGACTCGTCGCTATGCGTGTCGACGCATGGGATGCTCAAGACGTGCTCGTGCCCTGATCGAGGCGGAGTTCGAGGATTGTCGCGAAACCGCCGATTCACCACGCTGCGCGTGCATTGTCGCTTCCGAGCGCAACGACATTCGAGCCCTGCTATTCCACCGGGCTCGAATGGTTATCACGACCCTGTGTGCGGCCTCTACACTGGAGCCATGACGCTGTCGATCAGTGACCGGATCGGACATCACCTGAAGCGGGTCGATCAGGAGCTGATCGCCGCCAAGAGCGCGGTCCTGAGCCCGCACGGCCTGACCGTGCCGCAGTACACCGTCCTGCTCGCCCTGTTTCAGGAGCCGGGCCTGTCCGGCGCTGCGCTGGCGCGGCGGTGCCTGGTCACCCCGCAGACGATGTCAACGGTCATCGCCACCCTGGAGGGCAAGGGCCTGGTCGACCGGCAGAGCCACCCCGTGCACACCCACGTGCAGGAGGTCCGGCTGAGCCGCAAGGGCCGCACGGTGCTGGCCAAGGCCGACGAGGCCGCCGTCGAGGTCGAACGGGAGCTGTCCGGGCGCTTCACCCCGGAGGAGAGCGCCCTGCTGCTGGAGTTCCTCGGTCGCTGCTCGAGTGCGCTCGGCGAGGTGCGCAAGCCCCCGCGCGGCACCGCTCGGTGACCCACGGGTCGGTCTCTCGGCAGGCTCGACGGCCGTTCTGGTGCAGAACGAAAGTCAGCGTGACGTCGACTCCCGGTGCGAAGGAGCGGACGCCACGCTGACTCGGTGGGCGGCAGCGGACGGGACTCAGCGCGTCGGCGTCACCGCCGCAGGCGGCAGCGGCTTGCGGACCTTGCCGAACACGGCCAGCAGGAGCGCCCCACCGACGGAGACGATCGACGCGACCGCGAAGGTCCCTGTCCAGCCCAACGACGAGTCGACCAGATACCCGGTGATCATGGGCGCGAGGATCGACGCCGTCGTGGCGAACATCTGGACGGCGCCCGACACCGAGCCGTACACCGGGCCCGGCACCGCCTCGCCGACGATCAGCCAGTACTGCGCGCCGGTGAAGTACAACAGGAACACCACCACCGTCATCAGCGCCACCGCGCCGAAGGTGCTGCTGACCAGGCCGATGCCGCCGAACAGCAGGCCGGTCGCGGTCAGGCAGATCACCACCGTCCACCGCCGAGGCCCCACCGAACGGCCGGTGCGCCGGACGAGGATGTCGGTGAAGACGCCGCCCAGCGCCAGACCGATGCAGCCGCCGATCCACGGGATCGCGCCCGCCACGGCCAACTCGCTCAGGTCGATGCCGCGCTCGTTGACGAGGTAGGTGGGGAACCAGTTCAGGAAGGTCCACAGAATCCACGCGTAGCCGAAGTACGCGACGGCGGTGGTCCACACCGCAGGCCGGGTCAGGTATCGCCACCACGGCGGCGCTTCGGCGACGGTCGCGTCGTCCGCCCCGTCGCCGACCTCGGCGGCGGGTGCGGCGTCCTGGCGGATGTAGGCCAGCTCGGCGGGCGAGACGCGGGAGTGCTTCTCCGGAGTGTCGCGGACGATGATGAACCAGCCGATGGCGAAGAAGACGCCCAGCACGCCGAAGATGATGAACGGCACTCGCCAGTTGCCCTGGGTGGCACTGAGGATCGCCACGACCGCCGGGGTGCCGATCGCACCGCCCAGCGGTGTGGCGGCGTTGGCGATGCCCACGGCGGTGCCGAGTTCCTTCTTCGGGAACCAGTTGTGCATGATCTTCGCCGTCACCGTGGCCTGTGGGCCCTCACCCGCGCCGAAGAGCAGCCGGATGATCAGCAGGCTGACGAATCCGACGCCTGCGGCGGTCAACGCGGTGAAGCAGGACCAGAAGATCGCCGCCCACCCCATCACCTTCGCCGGACCGTACTTGTCCGCCAGCCAGCCGCCGATGAAGCCGAACGGCGAGTAGGTGAAGGCGAACGCGGCGAGGATCAGCCGAAGGCCGCATTGGAGAACCCGAACTCGTTGATGATCAACGGTGCGGCGACGCCGATGACGGCGCGGTCGGCGTAGTTCAGGGAGAGGATCACGAAGTTCGAGGCGAGGATGGCGTACCGGGTCCTCGATCTCTTCTCGCCCGTCGGTGTGGCGGCGGTGGGGGTAGGGGCGGTCACGGGACGTCCTTGTCGACTTGAGGGATCAGAAGTAACAGCGGGCCACCGAGACGACGACGTCGTCATCCGTCGCGATGACGGCGGTGAGCCAGCGGTCGTGTGCGGTGCACGGATGGGAGATGCCCAGCCGCACCAGGTCGGAGGGCGCGAGCTGCGCCTCCGGCGGGACGGTGACGAAGGCGTGCTGGTCGTTCAGCGCGGTGACCGTCCAGCCCTCGGCGGGGCGTGCCGATCGGCCCGCGTGGTCTCGGGCCTCGATCGGCACCGGCATCCCCTGGTCGAAGTTCAGGTCGCGCCTGCCTGCACCGAGGATCGCCAGGCCGGGTTCCGGCCTGCTCAGCACCGGCGCCCAGACCTCGATGGACGGGGTCAGCCGCTGTGCGGGATCGACGGCGGTGCCGCCGCCGTCCAACGGAGACCGCGCCTCGTAGATACCGTTGTCGTGCGTGAGATAGGCCCCCGGCCTGGCGATCAGCCGTACCGGCCGCTCGCCGGTCACTCCGCCGAGTTCGGCGGCGACCACGTCGAAGTAGAAGCTGCCGCCCGCCGAGATGACGTGTTCGGCGAGTCGCGGATCAGCCTGCGGCAGCACCAGTTCCATGGCTCGACGCACCGAACGCAGGTACTCGGCGACGGCCGCCAGGCCCGCCTCGTCCCTGGAATGGCTCACCGAGCCCTCGTAGCCGGAGACCCCTGCCAGCGCGAGCCCGTCGGCGGCGGCGACCGCGTCCCGCACGGCGGCCACCGTGTCGAGGTCGCGGCAGCCCGCCCGGCCGCCCGCGTGTCCGATCTCGATCAGCACCGGCAGCGGACGGGCGGCGGGGGAGCCGTCGAGCGCCTCGGCCAGCACCGCGACGCCCGCCACGGAGTCGACGTAGCAGTAGAACTCCCTGGCCTCGTCCTGCGCGAGCCATTCGACGACCTGACGGGCGAAGTCGCGATCCACCAGCTCGTTGGCCAGCAGGATGCGGCGGTGACCGGCCGCCATGAACACCCGTGCCTGGTACGGGGTGGCGACGGTGACTCCCCAGGCGTCCTCGCGCAGTGCGTACTCGGCCAGCTCCGGCGAGGTGGTCGTCTTGAGATGCGGGGCGAGGGACATGCCGTGCTCTGCGGTGTACCGGGCCATCAACGCGGCGTTGTGTCGCAGTGCCGACTCCCGCAGCACCAGTTGCGGCCAGGAGAACCCGGCGTCGAACAGTCCTCGGCCCAGTGCGCTGAACTCGCCGAGGGTCTGCGCGGCGGCGTCGGCGGGCATTCCCTTGAGCCGCCAGCCGATCGGGCCGTCCTCGATCAGGCCGGGGGAGGGAGTCGGGAAATCGGATGTCGTGGTCACGTCGTCTCCTGAGTCAGGCGATGGACTGGCGCAGCAGGGCGTCGATCACCCCGCGTGCGGCGTTCAGTTCGGACAGTGGCACGAATTCCGCCGGGGTGTGGGCCTGCGCGATGGCTCCGGGACCGAAGACGACGCACGGGATGTCGTCCCACGCGATCTTGGAGGCGTCGGTGCCGTGCCCGACGCCCTTGGGCTCCGGGTTCTGGCCCGCCGCCGCCAGTACGCGGGCGACCGCTTGAACGAAGGGGGCGTCCGCGCTGGTCTCCAACGCGTAGTCGACGATGTGCGGCTCGGCGATCTCGACGCCCGCAGGCCAGCGGGCCAGCAGCTTCTCCCGCAGGTCCCGCCAGACCGCATGCGGGTCCTCGCCCGCCACGGTGCGTCGGTCGATCGTCAGCGTCGCGCTCTCGGGAAGCACGTTGGGGCCGGTCCCGCCGCTGAGCATCGTCACGGCCAGGGACGGGGGCCCGACGAGCGGACGGGCCTGGGCGTCCAGCGACGGGGCGTACTCGTCGGTCAGGTAGTCGACGATCCGGGCGGCGGTGGCGATCGCGTTGGTGCGGCCCCACGGCTCGGAGCTGTGACCGCCGGGGCCGCGAGCGGTGATTCGGCAGCGCATGCAGCCCTTGTGCGCGGTGACCATCCGCAGCGAGGTCGGCTCGCCGATCACCGCGCCGATCACCGGTCCCGTCGTGGTCACGCCCGCCTCGCGCAGCCCGAGGACACCCCGGTAGACGTGCTCCTCGTCGACGACGCCCGCCAGCGTGATGGTGTGCGGGCGGGGCTCGCCGCTGGCGGCCAGATCGGCCATCGCGGTCAGGAACACCGCGAGCGGTCCCTTGGCGTCGCAGGAGCCTCGGCCGTAGAGCAGACCGTCGACGACGGTCGGTTCGAACGGCTCGACCGTCATGCCCTCCGTTTCGACGGTGTCCAGGTGCGTCTCCAGCAGGATGGTCTCCGCGCTCTCACCGGGCAGTGTGACCAGGACGTTCTTCCGGCCGTCGAGCACCTCGTGCAGGGTCGCCGTCAGTCCGTGCGCGCGAGCCCAGTCGGCGATGAACTCGGCCAACGGCGTCTCGGCGGGCTCGGCGCGTCCCCTCGGATTGACGCTGGGAATGCGGATGAGCTGAGCGAGCAGCTCCTCGACGTCGGTCACGACGATCTCCTGACTCCGTGTGGCGGGTGGATGCTGGTTGCGGTCGGACCAGACGGCGAGCGTCGGCCCGACCGGGCGTTCGGTCGCTCCAGCTGGGCCTGCCGAGCGTGGTCGGCCTCGGCTGTGGCGCTCGTGCCGGTGGTGGCGACGGTGTTCGTGGCGGTGGTGCCTGCGGACCTGCTGTCCACGGCGGGTCCGCCGGACACCGGCCCTCCGTGGAGTTCGGGCTCTCCGTGGGGTGTCGGTCCGCTGTCGGTAGGGGAGCGGAGGTCCGCGACCGTCGCGACCTCGGGGCGACCGCCGATCGGCCTGCGGTGTTCGCCGCCGCGGCTGCGTCGGGGATTCACGGGCTCACCGCCCGGACGAGAGCCCGAGCCCGGTCGGTGATCTGCGACCAGTCCCCGGCGGCCACTGCTGGAGGCGACACCACATCGGCGCCCGCCGAGACCGCGACGGCACCTCGGGCGAGGTAGTCGGCGGCCGTCTCGACGGTGACTCCGCCGGAGGGCACCAGCCGGGCTTCGGGAAGGGGGCCGAGCAGGTCGGCGAGGTACTTCGGGCCGAGCCTGCCCGCCGGGAAGATCTTGACCGCGGCGACGTCGAGGTCCAGCGCGGCGAGCACCTCGCTGGGGGTGAAGGCACCGCCCAGCAGCGGCGTCCCGCTCTGGCGGGCAACATCGGCGACGTCCCGGCGCAGGCCGGGAGTGACGAGGAACCGGGCGCCCGCATCGACGGCCTGACGAGCCTGGTCACCCGTGCGCAGCGTGCCCGCGCCGACGACGCCGCCCAGCCACTCCATCGCCTCGGCCGCGACGGTGAGGTGCGAGAGGACGTCGGGGGTGGTGAAGGTGAACTCCACGGCGCGGATGCCGCCCGCCACCAGCGCGGCGCACAGCTCTGCCGCGTCCGGGATCTCCGGCGCGCGGACGACCGCCAGCAGCCGATCGGCCTCGATGACTCGCATCGCGGCGGCGTCGATGCTCATCGTCGGCCGCACCCTCGGACACCCTGAGTGTCGATCGCGTCCATCTGTCGCTCCTCTGCGGACTGGTCCGGTTGACCCGGCACCGGTCGGTTGTGCGCGTGGGGCCGGCCGACACTCGGCCGATTCCGCCACCCGAACGGCTTCGTTGCGCATTTTGCAACGGCCGTTGCGTAATTCGATGGAGAGGTTGTAGCATTCGCTCGCATCGAGGTCAATGACTCGGCGTAGTCGGCGCCCTCGACGTGATCCGGGTCTCTCGGCGCAGTCCCTCCGGTCGGCCCCGACTCGTAACCGTCTCCACGCCACGTGATCAGGGAGCTGCGCATGCCGACATCGCCGCCGGAGCCGAGGGCCGTCTGCCTCGGCGAGTCGATGATCGTGCTGGTTCCGGATCAGGTCGGTCCGCTGGAGGACAGCGCCGTGTTCCACCGGTCGGCAGGCGGCGCGGAGTCCAACGTGGCGGGAACCCTCGCCGGGTTGGGCATCGCCACGAGCTGGCTCTCCCGACTCGGCGCGGACGGCTTCGGTCGTTACGTGCTCGCCGACATCGCGGCCAGGGGAGTCGACGTCTCCGGCGTCGAATTGGACCCGCTGCGGCCGACGGGCCTCTACGTCAAGGAACGGGCCGCGCCGGCCGCCGGAAGCGGACTCGACACCGAGCAGGCCGGGGAGTCCGGCGGCACTGATTCCGGCGGCGGACGGCGGGCCGACGGTGACGGCGCGGCGGACGGCCCGGACGGTGTCGGCCCGGACCGTGATGGCCCGGACACTGTCGGCCCGGACGGTGTCGGCCCGGCGGCCGATGCCTCGGCGGGCGGTGTCTCGACTGGCGATGCCTCGGCGGGAGACGGCGCGGACGGGCCGGGCGCGGACGGCCGTGGCGCGAACCGCCGCAGTGGGGCGGGGCAGGGTGACGTCACGCGTCGCCGGATGCACTACTACCGTTCCGGCTCGGCGGCCTCGGTCATGTCACCCGCGTTGCTGGCAGGCGGCCCACAACGCGAACTGCTCGCTGCCGCAGACCTGGTGCACGTCACCGGCATCACCGCCGGGATCTCCGACTCGGCGGCGGAGCTGCTGTTCACACTGCTCCGCCAGCCTCGCGCAGACACCCTCGTCAGCTTCGACCTCAATTGGCGACCGATCCTCTGGCACGACCGCGATCCCGCGACACTGACCCGGCTCTGCGCGCTCGCCGACATCGTGCTGCTCGGCTCCGACGAGGCCGAGGCGGTGCTGGGCGCCGCCGATCCCGCGCGACTGCGGGAGATCCTGCCCGAACCGCGCACGCTGGTCGTCAAGAACGACGCACACGATGCCGTGGCCGTGGACCGCGACGGCGCTCAGACGACGGTGCAGGCCCTGCGTGTCGACGTCGTCGACACGGTCGGCGCGGGTGACGGCTTCGCTGCCGGATACCTCGCCGCCACCCTGCGCGGCCTGCCGCCGCGACAGAGCCTGCGCTTGGGGCACCTCTGCGCCGCGCTCGCGTTGACGGTGGCAGGAGACCACGGTCCACCGCCACCGCCCGAGAGCGTCGACGCGCTGTTGACCTGCACCGATCAGCAATGGGCGAGCATCGTGGTCGGCGCAGACGGCATCCGGACCTCGCCCTGACGGCGGTAGCGTACGGACGCCTCGGCGGCGACTGCCGAGGCGGACGAGCGCGTCATGAGGAGCGGAAGAAGTGAGTCAGAGCCTGACCAAGGCATTGCGCATTCTCGTCGAACTCGGTGAGCAGGCACGCTCGCTCACCGAACTCGCCGAGCGTCTCGACGTGCACAAGACCACGGTGCTACGACTGCTGCGGACGATGGAGGATGAGCGGTTCGTCTTCCGCGACGAGAGCCATCGCTACCACCTCGGCTCGCGGCTCTTCGCGTTGTCCAGCCTCGCCCTGGAACAGCGCGAGGTCCGTGGCATCGCCGCCCCGCACCTCGCCGACCTGAACCGGCGCACGGGACAGACCGTCCACCTCGCCACCTTCGAGGGCGGTGAGGTCGTCTACGTGGACAAGTACGACTCGCGTCATCCGGTGCGGATGTACTCCAGGATCGGGCTGCGGGCGCCGTTGAACTGCGCGGCGGTGTCCAAGGTGATCCTGGCGGCGATGCCTGCGACGCAGCGTCGCCAGGTGATCGACGGGATCGACTTCGTCCGCTTCACCGACCGCACGATCACCGATGCCGCCGCCCTGCACGACGAACTGGATCGCGTCGCCGCCCAGGGACACGCCGTCGACCGCGCGGAACACGAGTCGTTCATCAACTGCATCGGCGCACCAGTCCACGACGCGGGCGGCCGGGTCGCCGCCGCCGTGTCGGTCTCGGTGCCCGACGTCGTCCTGGGCTATGAGCAGGTGTTAGAGCTGCTGCCCGACCTGCTGGCCACCGCCGCGTCGATCTCCCGTGACTGCGGCTTCCATCCCTGACACCCGAACCGACCGTCGGTGCCGGGCTCGCCCGCACCGAAGACCGATCGAGAGGAACCCGTCCCATGTCGCACCCCAAGACCGCTCTCCGCACCGATGCCGCACCTGCGCCCGCCCACACCTTCTCGCAGGGCGTTCGCAAGGGCCCGATCCTCCAGGTGTCCGGGCAGGGGCCGGTCGACCCGGACAGCAACGCCTACGTCTTCCCCGGCGACGTCCGGGCGCAGACCACCAGAACGCTCCGCAACATCGAGGCGATCCTGGCGGCGGCCGGGGCGAGCTTCGACGACGTGGTGATGCTGCGGGTCTACCTGACCACTCGCGACGACTTCGCTGCGATGAACGAGGCCTATGGAGAGTTCGTCTCGGCCCGTGTCGCCGGGGGTGTGCTGCCTGCCAGGACCACGGTCTTCACCGGCCTGCCTCGGGAAGAGATGCTGGTCGAGATCGACGCGATGGCCGTGCTCGACTCCTGAGCGGATCTGCTTTTCTGAGCGTGCCTGCCTCCAGAATGGGTGTGGGTCGTCGGGGTCGTCGTCTGCGGGAGCCGCGCCGACCTCACCGCCGTCCGCCGCTCAGCCGGGGTGCCGCCCGCCGGTACGAGTACGGCTTTCTGAGTGCCTGATGCCGTGACTCGGCGCGGCGGCCCGCTCGGCGGGCGAGTCGGCCGGACCGCGACCCGACGGCCGAAACTGTCTTCGATTATGTCTGACGTCTACCCATGTGGACAGCGTCTGGTTAGACTGCACCGGTATCCATCGATCGCCGACGATCGCAGTCGGTCGACTCCTCGGAGGAGCCTTGGTGCCCGAGAGCGTGACAACCGAGCCGCATCGCATCCGCGAGGTCCGGGTGACCCCGGTCGCCTTCCGGGACCTGCCGCTGCTCAACGTCGTCGGCGTCCATGAACCCTTCGCGCTGCGCGCGATCATCGAGATCGTCACCGACTCCGGACTCGTCGGACTCGGTGAGACCTACGGCGACGCGGGTCACCTGGATCGGATTCGCCTGGCCGCCGCGCAGCTCATCGACGTCGACGTCTGGGACGTCAACGAGATCGCGCGACGAGTCCACGCCACCCTGGCCGCCGACACGTCCAAGGCGGGACACGGCATGAGCGGCATGGTGACCGGCAGCAGCACCGCCGACCGTGTGCTCTCTCCTTTCGAAGTCGCCTGCCTGGACATACAGGGCCACGCCATCGGGCGTCCGGTCAGTGACCTGCTCGGTGGTGCGGTGCGGGATCGGGTCGACTACAGCGCCTACCTCTTCTACAAGTGGGCAGGTCACCCCGGCGGGGCCGAGGACCAGTGGGGCGCCGCCCTCGACCCGGACCAGCTCGTGGCCCAGGCCCGCCGGATGATCGACGAGTACGGCTTCAGCGCGATCAAGCTCAAGGGCGGGGTGTTCCCTCCCGAAGAGGAGATCGAGGCGATTCGGGCGCTGCGCCGAGCCTTCCCCGACTACCCGCTGCGCATCGACCCCAACGGCGCATGGACGGTGGAGACGTCCATCCGCGTCGGCAAGGAGTTGGACGGGGTCCTGGAATATCTGGAGGACCCGACCCCCGGCATCGAGGGCATGGCCAGTGTCGCCAGAGAGGTCTCGATGCCGCTGGCGACGAACATGTGCGTCGTCGCCTTCGACCACGTCAAGCCCGCCGTGGCACAGGATGCCGTCGGCGTGATCCTCTCCGATCATCACTTCTGGGGCGGTCTCGGCCGTTCACGGGTGCTCGCGGGCATCTGTGACACCTTCGGGATGGGACTCTCGATGCACTCGAACTCCCACCTGGGCATCAGTCTCGCCGCGATGACGCATCTCGCAGCGGCCACGCCGAACCTCAACTACGCCTGCGACACGCACTGGCCGTGGAAGTCGGCCGACGACGACGTGGTGGTGCCCGGCGTGCTGCGCTTCGAGCAGGGCGCGGTGCCGGTGCCCACCGGCCCGGGCCTCGGCGTCGAGCTGGATCGTGATGCGCTGGCCAGGCTGCACGAGCAGTACCTGAGCAGCGGGATTCGGGAGCGCGACGACACCGGCTACATGCGCAGGGTCCAGCCCGACTTCGACCCCACGGCTCCGCGCTGGTGACGACGTGCCCTCGGCGCGTGCGGCGACCCGAAGGCAGGCCCGGCGGCCGGCAGCCCTGCGGCGGCCGCCGGGATCGGGTATGGGCGGCAGTCGGATCGGACGCCCACCCGATCGCGCAGGCCGGGAGGTGTTGACCGAGCCGGCGCATGGACTCCCACGGCGCGACCGGGAGCCCGGGCAGCGTGGTGTCGGCCGCGGCGCGCCCATATCGCCCGACCAGGCCGCCGAATGTGGTGCAGACGGCCACTGCGGTGAGTGCCGTGAACGCGGCCACTGCGGTGAACGCGGCTACTGCGGTGAGTGCGGTGAGTGCGGTGAGTGCGGTGAGTGCGGTGAGTGCGGTGAACGTGTGAATGACCATGACACGACTATCGAACATGTGTTCTATTTGGGCAAGATATCGATCGAGTGGAGTGTGGATCGCGCGGTCCGGCGGCGGCGCCTGACCCGGCGGCGCCTGACCCGACCGCCCTCGGCCTCGAGCGCGCCGAGCAGCCCGCCGGGCGAGCGTCGCAGGTCCGCATGCCGAAGCCGTTCAGCGGCGCCGCCGATCCCTGGCGATGCCGCGCCGTCCGCAGCAGCGAACGGGATACCTGCGGACCGACACACCAGGTCGGCTGGGCCACCGGCAGACGGCGGGTATGAACCGGCACCCGGACCACGGCCCGCCACCGCGACCCTGCCACCCAGCCCCTGCCCCTGCCCGAGAGTGCTGCCGAAACTCCGCACGAGACCTCGCCACCAGGAATCCATCCAGAGAGGACCCGTAACCGAGTTCCGTCCACTGAGGACCCGTCTACTGAGGACCTCACCGCCTAGACCCGCCGCCTAGACCCGCCACCCAGACCGGCCGCCGAACTCCGCGCGAGACCCGGCCGTCCAGACCCGGCCCGAGTCCCTGCCACCAGCACCCCGCCACCGACACGGCGATCCCGAGGAAGGACCCTGTAGGCGATGAAGATCGTCCTGACCGATCCGGTGCTGACCCGGTTCTTCACCCCCGAGCTGACCGCTGCGGGCGCCGACGGCCATGACTGGCGGCTGCTGGCCGGTCGCCAGGACGACGAGGTGGCCGAGGAACTCGCCGACGCCGACGTGCTGGTGGCCGCCAGGATGACGCCTGCGATGGCCGAGCGGGCCGAGCGGCTGAGGCTGGTGCACGTCACCGGCGCGGGCTACGACCGCATCCCGTTGGACGCGTTGGCCGCTGGCGTGACGGTCTGCAACACCTTCCACCACGGCCGATCCATCGCCGAGCACGTCGTGATGGTCACCATGATGCTCTCGCGTCGGGTCCTGCCCGTCGAGCGTCGGTTCCGTGCGGGCGAGTGGGAGTCCGTGGTGTTGGACTCCTCCGCGCCGTTGGGCCTCGGCCTCGCGGGCCGTACGGTCGGCGTCATCGGGCTGGGCGAGATCGGTCAGCAGGTGGTGCGGGCGACGACCGCGCTGGGAATGCGGGCCCGTGCGGTCCGCCGGAATCCGCAGGCCCCGCTACCAGCCGACCTGCGACTGGATCATGTCGGCGGCGACGATGACCTCGACACGCTGCTCGGCGCCTCCGACGTCGTGGTCGTCACGGTGCCCTTGTCGGCGGCCACCACCGGCCTGGTCGGCGCCGAGGAGATCGCCGCGATGCGTCCCACTGCGCTGCTGGTCAACGTCGCGCGCGGCCCGATCGTCGACGAGGACGCGTTGTACGAGGCGTTGGAGCAGCGGCGGATCGGCGGTGCGGCGCTGGACGTCTGGTGGTCGCATCCCAAGGACGGCGTCGGCACCCGAGGTCATACCCGGCCGTTCCACACGCTGGACAACGTCGTGCTCACGCCGCACCACTCCGGGCACACGGCGGAGACCTTCGGCGGCCGGGCGACCGAGATCGCGGCGAACATCGGGCGGCTGGCGGCGGGGGAGCCGCTGACGAACGTGGTGCGCGCGGGGCGGTGACGGGCAGGCCGCCGCGCCCGTCGACCGGAGAAGACGCCCTGCCCGGGTCCGGCAGGCTGGACCGGCCGACGAGAGCCTCACCGACGCGGTGGGAGTTCGTGGCGGCTCGGGAACGGCTGACGTACCGCCCCGCGTTCACCCCCGGCGGCGTTTCGGCAGGTTCTTCGGAGCAGGCTCGCAGGCAGGACAGGTCTCGGCAGCTCAACAGCTCGGCAGCTCAACGGTTCGGCGTGCGCCGGGTGATTGCGGCGTCGCGCCGCGCCAGTCGCCCCTCGCCGCCCTCGCCCGCGCCGATCGCCTGAGGACGCGGTCGGAACTCCCGAGCTCGCCGCGCGGCGAAACCCGCGCGATCATCCGACGAGAGCCTGTTGTGCTCCGGCGGGTCCATACTCAGGATCGAACCCGCAGGCGCGGCTGCGACGTCTCCCGAGGCGGCGTGTCCTCCCGACCGGCCGCGGCGGTGGAGGCGTTGCTGCGGTTCATCCCGTTGGGCCGGAACTGGATGAGCGCGGCCCTGGCTGCGGGCTGGTTCGGCCTGGTGAGCGGGTTTCCGCTGGGACGGGGGACCTATGACCCCGGGTCGTCCGGCCATCGCGCCGACGACGGGTCGGCGATCCTGATGCGAGGGCAGCCCGAACGCTGACGGCAGATCGGTGCGGCAGCGCACCCCGGGCGGACCGGGGCGGAACGGCCCGATCTCGACGACCCTGGCAAGGAACCGGCGAGCGACGCGGGGCTGCCGGGCGTCGATGTGGATCAGTCGGGTAGTGCCCTCCCCCGGTCGTCGAGCACGGCGCGTACCCGGCGGAGGCGGTCCCGCCACCACCGCACGCGCTCGGGATCGGTCGGCTCGTAGGTCGCCAGCAATGCCGGATCGGGCGCGACGGGCTTGCGGGGCACCGGAAGCCAGCCGCCGACGGGCCGCAGGGACGACGCCTCGGCGACCACGTCGCCGCGCAGCAGCGACAGCGTGCCCAACCCGCAGGCCAGATCCAGGGCGGGCAGCGCACCTGCGAGCGCGAGTTGGGCGCCGAGCCCGACGCTGGTCTCCAGCGCGGAGGAGATCACACACGGCAGCCCGGCAGCCTCGGCCACCCGCAGCGCGCGCCGGACCCCGCCGAGCGGCGTGCACTTGAGCACCGCGATGTCGGCCGCTCCCGCCACGGCCACCCGCAGCGGGTCCTCCGCACGCCGGATCGACTCGTCGGCGGCGATGGGGACCGTCACCCGGCGGCGGACGGCCGCCAGTTCCTCGATGGTCCGGCACGGCTGTTCGACGTACTCCAGGCCGCCTGCCGCCGTGTCGAGCAGGCGGATGCCGGTCACCGCGCCGTCGACGTCCCAGGCCGCGTTGGCGTCCACCCGGATCGCGCCGTGTGGGCCTAGGGCGTCGCGAACCGCTCGTACCCGAGCGAGGTCCTCGGCCGAGGAGTCGGGGTGGCTGGCCACCTTGACCTTCGCGGTCTCGCAGCCTGCGGCCTCGACGATCTCGCGAGCTCGCTCGGGGCCGACGGCGGGGACGGTGCAGTTGACGGGAATCCGGTCGCGTACCGGCTCCGGCCAGCCCTCGGTGCACTGTTCGACGGCGGTGGCCAGCCAGGCGGCCGACTCCAGGTCGTCATACTCCGGGAACGGGCAGAACTCGCCCCACCCCGAAGGCCCCTCGAGCAGCATCCCCTCTCGCACGGTGATGCCCCGGAAGCGGGTGCGCATCGGGATGGCGTAGACACGCGCGTTCTCGAAGTCGATCTCGTTGGTGCTCACCCTGGTGGCTTCCTCGGCTCGACGACAATGGCGGGCTGCGGATCTGGCGGGGGCGCCCTCGGTGCGGGACCTCGGAATCCGCATCGCAGTCCGATTCGGACGGACGATGAGGACGATGCCGGCAGGTGTATCGAGCTCGCCCCGACCGACGTCGTCCAGCGCGACCGAACTCGGCGTCTCGCGCGCTGAAACCGGCCTCGGCCTGCCACCGAAGTCCGTCGCCAGTGTGCCGAGCCTAGTGATCGACCCGGCGGAGCGGGTGCCGTGCCCCGCTCGATCCTGTCGTGCAGGCAGCGGCGTTCCCCGATGCGGACACCGACCGGCGGCCGCGAATCGGGGCGTCAGGACTTGGGCCGCCGGCCCCCGCAGGCAGCCCGCGGCAAGGCTATGGCACGACTACGGCGAGGCAGGCCGCAGCCGAACAAGCCGCAGTCGAACGGGCAGGCAGGTTCGCCGGACGCCGGTCACCGCAGCACCCGGTAGGTCAGGTGCTGCGCGGCGGGTGTGGCCGTCGAGTCGAGCAGCTCCAGACGCACGGCGGCGGCCGTCGACGTCGGGAACAGCGGGGTGCCCGCACCGAGCACGACGGGAGCGACGTGCAGTGCGAGGACGTCGACGAGCCCGGCGCGAAGGAACTCGTTCGCCAGCGCGCCGCCGCCCATGATCACGACGTCCCTGCCTGCGGCGACGGCCTGCGCCTCGTGCAGGGCCTGCTCGAGACCTCCGGTGACGAAGGTGAACCGGTCGGCCAGTCGCACCGTCTCCGGTACCGAGTGGGTCACCACGAACGCAGGCGGCGGGGCCGACTGGTCGCGCTCCCCGCCGTAGCCGAGGTCGCCCTGCCAGCCGTGCGGTCCGTCGACGACGTCGAAGGTGCGCCGTCCCATGATGGTCGCGCCGGTTCTGGCGACGGAGGCCGCGATCAGTTCGGCCGTCTCCTCGGTCTGCTCGCCCATCACCCAGGCGTGCAGGACCTCGCCGCCGATGCCGACTCCGTGCTCCAGGTCGGCGCCGGCAGCGGTGACGTATCCGTCCAGCGACATCGAGATGTCCACGACGACCCGACCGGCGGAGGCCGACTCGGGCGGCGTCTCGACCGGCAGCGTCTCGGCGAGCCGGTCCATCGAGTCCCGGACGCCGTGCGCCATGCCCGCGTCGATCGCGGCGTCGCGGGCCTCGATCGAGGGGAACACGGAGCGGGTGCGCAGCCGAGTGCGGCCGCCGAGGTCCTCGAGTTCGGTGGTCTCCAGGCTGACCTGGCCCGGGGCGCCTTCGTACTCGAAGGTCTTGATGATCAGGGTGTTCGCGACGACGGTGTGGAAGACGCCTCGGAAGGCGTAGTGACCGCCTGCCGCGTCGCGGTGGACATAGCGGTAGGCGCCCGCCTGTCGTGCGTCGTACTCCTCTACCCGCAGGTCCAGTTCGCGCGGGCCGAGCCACCGGGCGACGAGGTCGGGCTCGGTCGAGGCGCGGAAGACCTGCGCGGGCGTGGCGTCGAACTCTCGCTCGATGTCGATGAACGGGGTGTGGGGTTCGGACGTGATGGTGGTGGGTTCGCGGCTCGTCATTCCTGCTCCTTGAGGGTGTCGAGGACGGCGTCGAGACTGCGGTGGCGTCGCTCGACGACCAGTCGGTGCGTGTCGATCCAGCTCGTCAACGCCTCCAGCGCGGCCGGATCGAGGTGGCAGGGGCGGCGTTGGCCGTCCCTGCTGCGGGTGATCAGTCCGGCGGCCTCCAACACCTGGATGTGTCGCGAGACGGCCTGCTTGGTGATCGAGAACGGCTCGGCGAGTTCGTTCACCGTCGCGTCGCTGCGGGACAGCCGCGCGATCAGCGCCCGGCGGACGGGATCACCCAACGCGGTGAACGCCCGGTCCAGGCGGTCCTCCTCATCGGCAGACACGGTGAGATCAACCAATCTGTTGTTCAACAAGTTAGTTGACTATAAGCTCCGGCCCGGCGGCGTAGGCAACGGGGTTCGTCGCGGCGACCGCGCCGTCTGCCGTCCCACCGGCCTCGGCCGGGCCTCTGATCGGAGGGCAGGCTGGCGCGGACCCGCGTCCGAGGCGCTCAGGTCGTCGACGCGATTCGGGCGGTCGGGCGATGAGGGAACGGACGGCGATTCCCGAACACGATCAGCCGATGGTCAGCCGTCCGGGTGTCCCGGCCGTGCAGCGGCGTTCCGCATGCGGATGCCGCTGAACCCGAGCGTGCTCGTCACGACCGAGTCCCAGAAGCCCCACAGGTTGTCGAGCACGCGAAGTTGGATGCCCGCCGACCGGTGAAGTTCGAGGAGATCACCGACGAGTTCCGGCGGGCCGAGCGGCTCGACGGGCTCGACCGCGACCATCGCGCTCGGCTCGGGCTCGCCGAAGGGCGTGAAGTGCTGTGCGGAGAAGCGATAGGCGAACAACCGGACGCCGAGGAACTCGGCCACCCGGCTGTACTCGATCGCGTGGACGCGGTCCCCGCCACCGGGGCCGAGGATGCGCTCGCGGTCGGCCGCCGACGTCGTGGGCAGCGTCCATGCCATCGCGCGTGGACAGTCCCGGGGGAACCAGTAGGCCGGGGCGCGAGGGTCGTCCACCGCCCAGACATAGGCGTTCGGCTGCCTCGCCGTGACGGCGACGTGCGGCACGAACCTCCTGATCGAGGGGTCCTCGGAGAAGTGCAGCACCTGTCCCGGCTCGGGTCGCATGCCCTACTTCTAGCGCATCGGCGACCCGAGGTGCCCGCGAATTCCGGGCAGGCGGCGGCCCGACTCGGTCGGCGCAGGCAGGGCTCGACGCCGCGCCCCGCGGCCTGCGGACTCGCCGCCGCCGTCGATCAGACGAACTGCTGGACGATCAGCACCACGGACCCCAGCACCGACACCGTCAGCACCACGTATCTGATCCGGCGGACGTCGAGCCTGCGGGCCAGCGGGCGGGCCAGCAGCAACCCGAGTGCGGCGGCGGGCAGCAGCAGCGCGGTGTTGGTGACGATCTCGGCGGTGACCTGGCCTGCCACCGCCAGCGCGACCAGGCTCATCACCGAGCCGACCAGGAAGAACGCGCCCATCGTGCCGCGCAGCGCCGGTCCGACCTTGCCCTGCCACACCAGGGCCATCGGCGGGCCCCCGATCGAGGTCGCGGTGCCCATGAGGCCGGAGGCCGCCCCGGCGGTGATCACCGCACCCGTCGTCGGTCGTGGGGCGAAGCCTCGGATCGTGATGAAGACGCCGAGCAGTACGACACCCGCCAGGAACAGACTCAACGCCTGGGTCGGCAGCACGGCGACCAGCGCCGCGCCCGCGATCACGCCCGGCACCCGGCCCAGCAGGGCCCAGCCCGCGCCCCGCAGGTCGAGGTGTTCGCGCTCCAGCACCACGGTGGCGGCCGTGACCCCGGTGGCCAGCAGCATCACGCCGACCGGCACCAGACTCGGCTCCACCAGCGCCATCACCGGTCCCGCCAGCATTCCGAGGCCGAAGCCGATGGACGCCTGAAGGAAGGCGCCCACCAGCACGACCACGCCGAGCAGGACCAGCTCGGCGACGCTCACGAGTGAATGGGCGCACCCGAGGCGTCCAAGGGGAAGTGACAGAGACCGAGGTGTTCGACATGGCGTGGATTCACAGCAGCCGAACCTAGTCCGGCCGCAGCGGCCGACGTCGCGGTGGGCTGCTCGACGTCGTCGGCGACCGGCGTCGTCGGCGAGTCGACCGATCCCGACACCGATCCCGACACCGATCCCGCCACCACCGGCGCGGGCTCCACCTCGGCACAGCGTGCGGCCGCGTACGGGCAGCGGGTGCGGAATCGACAGCCCGACGGCGGATTCAGCGGCGAGGGCACCTCGCCCTCCAGCAGGATGCGCTTGCGGCCCTGCGCCGCAGGCGACCGGTCCAGCGTCGGCGCGGCCGACATCAGCGCCGCCGTGTACGGGTGCAGCGGGCGGTCGAAGACGTCTTCGGTGGGGCCCTGCTCGATGACCTTGCCCAGGTACATCACCGAGACCCGGTCGGCGACATGGCGCACCACCGACAGGTCGTGGGAGATGAAGACGTAGGAGACGCCGAGTTGCTGCTGGAGATCGGTCAGCAGGTTGAGCACCTGGGCCTGCACCGACAGGTCCAGCGCGGACACCGGCTCGTCGCAGACGATGATCTCCGGGTCCAGCGCCAGCGCGCGGGCGATGCCGATCCGCTGGCGCTGCCCGCCGGAGAACTCCTGCGGATAGCGCTCGGCGTCGCCCTCGCGCAGCCCGACCAGGTCGAGCAGCTCCCGAACCCGGGCGGCGCGGGCCGAGGCCGTCGGCATCACGTCGCGGTGGGTGCGCCAGGGTTCGGCGATGATGTCGGCGGCGGTCATCCGCGCGTTGAGCGACGCGTACGGGTCCTGGAAGACCATCTGCACCCGGCGTCGCCACGCCAGCAGTTCCCGACCCTTCAGCGCGAAGGGATCGACGCCGTCGAACCGGATCTCGCCGGAGTCCGGGCGCTCCAACAACAGCAGCACGCGGGCGAGCGTGGACTTGCCGCACCCGGACTCGCCGACGAGGCCGAGGGTCTCGCCCCGGCCCAACCGCAGGTCGACGCCGTCCAGCGCCGTCAGTCTGGTGTTGCCGGAGCTGTTCCTGGCGACGCGGAACGTCTTGGTGACTCCCGTCGCCGAGAGCAGCGGCCCCCGGTCGGCGGCGGAGCGGCGGGGGAGGGTGGCGGTCTCAGACACGGGCGAGCTCCTCCGAGAAATGGCACGCGGCGGCGCGGCCGGGGCCGGTGGGCGCGAGCACCGGACGTTCCTCGACACAGCGGTCCCTGGCCATCGGGCATCGGGCCTGGAACACGCAGCCGGTGGGCACGGCGCTGAGCTGCGGCGGACTGCCCGGCACCGATGGGAGCCGCTCGCCCTTGGCGACCCGCTCCGGGACCGAGTCGAGCAGGCCGCGCGTGTACGGGTGACGGGGGCTGGCGAACACCTCGTCCACCAATCCCGTCTCCACGACGCTCCCGGCGTACATGATCGCGACGTCGTCGGCGTGCTCGGCGACCACCGCGAGGTCATGGGTGATCAGCACGACCGCCATGTCCTGCTTGACCTGGAGGTCCTTGAGCAGCCGCATGATCTGGGCCTGCACCGTGACGTCGAGTGCGGTGGTCGGCTCGTCGGCGATCAGCACCGCCGGATTCAGCGCGACGGCCATCGCGATCAGCAGCCGTTGCCGCATGCCGCCGGAGAACTGGTGCGGATAGGACCGCGCGCGGACGTGCGGCTCCGGGATGCCGACGAGGTCCATCAGCTCCACGGCCCGCTTGCGTGCCTCGCGGCGGGACGCGCCCTCGTGGATGCGGAACGGCTCGCCGAGCTGGGCGCCGACCGTCTGCACCGGGTTCATCGCCGTCAGCGCGTCCTGGAAGACGATGGACAGCACCGGGCCGGCGAGCTTGCGCCTGCTGCGCCGATCGAGGCCGATGACGTCGGTGCCCGCGACGCGGACCGAGCCGCCGGTGACCTCGGCGACCGGATCGAGCAGACCGACGACCGCCTGGGCGGTGATGGACTTCCCGCAGCCGGACTCGCCGAGCAGGGCCAGCGTTCGCCCGGAGTGGGCGGCGAAACTGACCTGATCGACGGCGCGGACCTCGCCCGCAGCGGTGCGCAGGTCGACGCAGAGCCGCTCGACCTCCAACGCCGCTCCGTCCGTGGTGCCGCCCTGCTGGCGTGCGGAACGAGTCGTGACGCTCATGAGGTGACCTCCGGGGCGGCGGGGCCTGCACCGCGCTTTCGGCGCGGCAGGGTGAGTCGCCACCGCTGGCCGGGATCGGTGGCGAGCCGGACCCAGGCGGCGAGGATGGTGGCGGAGACGGTCGTGACCACGATCGCGACCCCGGGCAGCACGGCGATCCACCAGGCGGTCTGGAGATACTGCCTGCCCTGGGCGACCATCAGCCCCCAGCTCACCTCGGGCGGCTGGATGCCGATGCCCAGGAAGCTCAGCGACGACTCGGTGAGCATCACGAAGCAGAAGTCCAGGGTCGCGACGGTGAGCAGGGTGGGCAGCGCGATGGGCGCGACGTGCCGGACGAGCGTCGGACCGGTCCTGGTGCCGAAGGTGCGGGCGGCGTCGACGAACAGCCTGCTCTTCAACTCCGCCGCCTCGGCGCGGGCGGTCCGCAGATAGACCGGGATGCGGGCCACGGCGAGGATGGCCACGATGTTGGCCACGCTGGGCTCGAACACGTACAGCACGACCACGGCCAGCAGCAGCGACGGGAAGCTGAGGATGACGTCGGCGACGCGCATCGAGACGTTCTCCCGCCAGCCGCCGCTGTAGCCCGCCCACATGCCCCAGGACGAGCCGATCAACAGCGAGAGCAGCACGGCGGGGATGGCGACGGACAGGGTGGTGCCGCCCGCCTCGATCAACCTCGCCAGCACGCTGCGGCCGAGGACGTCGGTGCCGAGCAGGCCGAAAAAGCCGTGATCGAAGGACGGCGGACGCAGCGAGTCACCGAGGTCCTGCCGGACCGCACGGTCGCCAAGGAACAGCGGTGCGGCGGCCGAGACCAGCACGATCCCGCCGAGGAGCACGGCGGCGACGGCGGCGAAACGGTCCCGGCCGAGCAGGGTCCACCATCGCGTACGACGTCGGGTGCGGGGCGAGGCCGCCTCGGCCCGCGCCGGGTCGTCGAGAGACTGGGTCATCGAGAGTGGCTCCTTCCTCACGCGGGGACGGTCTGGCGGACGCGGTTGTCGAGCAGGGCGTAGCAGACGTCGATCACGATGTTCAGGACGAAGATCGTCACCGCCGTCAGCAGCACGGCGGTCTGGAGGACGGCGAAGTCACGTTGGAGGATCGAGTCGATCATCAGCTTGCCGATGCCCGGCCAGCCGAAGATCGTCTCGACCACCACGGCCCCGTTGACCAGACCGATCGTCAGGTCTCCCGCCACGGTCAGCGCGGGCACCGAGGCGTTGCGCAGGGCGTGGCCGAACACCACCCTCGGCTCGCTCGCTCCCTTGCTGCGGGCCACCTTCACGTACGGCGCGGACAGCGCGGCGACCATTGCGCCGCGCACGACCTGCACCAGCACGCCGAAGGGCCGGATGAGCAGCGTCGCGATCGGCAGGATCCACACCTCGAGGCCGCCGTCGACGCCCGAGGTGGGCAGCCACTCCAGACCGACGCCGAGGATCAGCACGCCCATGATGGCGAACCAGAAGTCCGGGATGCTGGCGGCGGTCATCGACAGGAAGCTGGCCGAACGGTCGGCGGGGGAGTTCGGCCGGTAGGCGGCCAGGCTGCCCAGCAGCACCGCGCCGACGATCGCGATGAGCATCGTGACGGCGGCGAGCTGAAGCGTGGCGGGGAAGGCCGCGAGCACCATGTCGCCCGCGGGCTGCCCCGTGCGCAGCGAGACGCCGAAGTCGAAGCGGATCACCTGGCCGAGGTAGTCCCAGAGCTGGACGTAGATCGGCTGGTCGAATCCGTTCGCGGCGGCGAACTCGGCACGCTGTTCCGCCGTCGCGCTGACCGGCAGGTAGAGGTTGGTCGGATCGCCGGTGAGCCGGGCGAGGAGGAAGACGCCGAAGACGACGACGACCAGCGGGATGGCGCTGGAGATGATGCGCTTGCGCAGGAAGGTCAGCATGGTGAGTCCTCTCAGCGCTCGGGCCGGACGTCGGCGAGCCGCAGCTCGTCGCCGGTGGCGGAGTTCGGCTCGTAGGAGACCCGAGGGGAGATGCCCAGCAGTCCCTGCATGTGGGCTAGGTAGGCGTACTGCGCAAGGGTGTCGTTCTGCTCCGCGAAGACCCCGGCGAAGGCGTCCTGCCGATCGTCGCCTGCGGTCTGATCGGCCTCGGCGATCAGCTCGTCGAGCTCCGGGGTCCCGAAGGTCGACTGTGGACCATCGGAGAGCAGGTACTGGCTGGTGGTGAATCCGGCGTCGCCCGCCTGGTTGCCGTGCATGATCAACAAGGCGACGGGGCCCACGTCCTCGGGGAGGGGCCGGAGCTGATACTCCAGGTGGGCGGCGGTGTCGGCCATCTGGATGCGTACCTGGAGGCCTGCCTGGGCCAGCTGGTACTGCAGGGCCTCGGCGGTCTCGGCGACCTTGGGGAACTGGCCGTTGCGGGCGATCAGCGTGATCTCGCGGTCGACCGGGACGCCGTCGGCGGCGGCCTCCTCGACCAGGGCGCGGGCCGCGTCTGGATCGGCGGCGCCCACGGTCAGCTCCGAGTTGTGGCCGACCACCCCCTCGGGCACCAGTTGCGCGGCGGGCACGGCCATGCCGTCGAAGAGCGCGTCGGTGATGCCGTGTCGGTCGATGGCCAGATCGATCGCGCGGCGCACGCGGATGTCGTCGAGCGGGGCCTCCCGGCCGTCCAGCCGCAGCGCGGTCGTCTCGTTGTTGGGGTAGGGCAGCGAGTTCTCCGGCGTGGCGTCCTCGGGGTTGAGGCCGGTGGCGATGTCGGCCTCGTCGGTGGCGATCATCGCCGCGCGCACGCTGGACTCCGTCCGCCAGACGTACCGGACGCGGGCGAAGGCGGGTGCCTCGCCCCAGTAGTCGTCGTGGCGGCGCAGGCTGATGGAGACGCCGGTGTCCCAGGCCGCGACGGCATAGGGGCCGGTGCCGATCGGCTCCCGGACCTTGGCCTCGGTGCTGGTGGTGCGCGGGACGACCTCGATGAAGCTCAGCCGCAGCGGGAGGATCGGGTCGGCCACGTCGGTGGTGATGGTGAGGGTCGTGTCATTGACGACCTCCAGGCCCAACTCCTGATCGCCGAAGACGTAGCCGTCCACATTGCACGCGAGCGCGGAGTTGTTGACGGCCCGGTCGATCGAGAACGCGGCGTCCTCGGCGGTGAAGGCGGCGCCGTCGTGGAAGGTGACGTCGTCGCGGACCTCCATTCGCCACTCGGTGTCGGTGACCTGTTCCCAGGCGGTGGCCAGCAGGGGCTCCAGCTCGCCGGTGGTCGGGTCGCGCTCGATGAGCGGCTCGCTGATGTTCGAGCGGGTGACCACGCCGGTGGACGTCAGCGACGCCTCACACGGCTCCAAGGTCGGCGGCTCCTGGTCGAGGACGATGCGCAGGGAGTCCCCGGCCTCACCCGCGTCGCCCGTGCTGTCGCTGTTGGCCACGGTGCAGGCACTCGTGGCGGCGGCGAACACCAACATCGCGGCGAGGCCGCTCCTGGCTCGGGACCGTCCGATGCGGACGGGGCGGTGCACGGAAGACAACATCGTCTCTCCGAGAGTCGTGGTGGGTGCTGAACGGGCCGATCTGGCGCCAGAGTGTCTACAAACGCGCACTTGGTCTGTATGGGTAGACAGACCGTAGGCCTGCCACCGGAGAGCGTCAAGACTTCGACGAGATCAGAGAGCGGTCAGCCTCAGCAGCGCGTCCAGCGCCGGATCGTCGTGGTCACTCCGCCAGACACAGTGCGCCTCCACCAGGTCCGGCGCAAGACCCGCGATCTCGGTGAACGCCAGGTTGGGCAGCCGGAGCCGGGAGGACGACCTCGGCACGAGCGCGACGCCCAGGCCCGCGTCCACTAGGGCCAACAGGCTCTGCACCTGCCCGACCCGCTGGACGTAGCGCGGCTCGACGCCCGCGTTGCGGAACACCGTGATGATGAGTTCGTGCAGGTAGCGCGCCTCGACGGGGCTGTAGGTGATGACGGCGTGCTCGGCGACGTCGGCGAGCCTGGGCGGGCGGCCGAGTCGGGTCAGCGGATGGTCGCCGGGACAGGCCAGGATCAGGCTCTCGGCGTGCACGCGCCGCACGCTGAGCACGTCGGTCGGGGTGACGCCCCTGGCCAGCCCGACACTGAGCTCCCCGGCCAGCAGGGCCTCCACCTGGTCCCTGGTCACCATCTCGGTGAGGGTCAGCCGGACGGCGGGCAGATGAACGGCCGCCGTCTTGATCCAGCTGCCGAGCACGGTCTGGGCGGAGACGGCGGTGAACCCGATGCGCAGCACACCCGTGGTGCCCTCGGCGGCATGCTGCGCGGCCAGCGGCGCGGCGTCGACCAGGCTCAGGATGCGCCTCGCCTCGGCCAGAAAGGCCTCGCCCGCCTGCGTGGGGATCACGGCCCGCGCGGCGCGGACCAGCAGTTCCACCCCGAGTGACCGCTCCAGCTTCTGCACCTGACGGCTCAACGGCGGCTGGGTCATCCGCAGGCGGGCGGCGGCCCGGCCGAAGTGGGCCTCCTCGACCACGGCGACGAAGCCTCGAAGCTGATCCAACGTGAACGGCGCGGCCACCGGGTCTCCTCTCGATGCGTTGAAGGTATCAATCGATGCGTATTTCGTGTTAGACAGGTATTGGTCGAACTCCTTAGCCTCGGCGGGAGTCCCTCGACACTGGAGCCTGAGCCATGACGCTGTTCACCCCAGAGGATCTGCGGTCCGTCCTCGGGACTGGCCTGCTGACCTTCCCGGTCACGCACGCGACACCTGACTTCGCCTTCGACGAGGACGGCTACCGCGAGCACGTGGCCTGGCTCGGCACCTTCGCCGCCTCTGGCGTCTTCGCCGCAGGCGGCACCGGCGAGTTCTTCTCCCTCCTCCCCGACGAGGTCGGCCGCGTCGTGCGCGCCGCCGTCGCGGCCACCCCCGACGGCAGGCCGGTGATCGCCCCGGCCGGCTACGGCACCGCGCAGGCCGTCGCGATGGCCCGCGACGCCGAGGCAGCAGGCGCGCACGGCGTGTTCCTGCTGCCGCCGTATCTCACCGAGCTGTCCCAGGAAGGGCTCATCGCCCACGTCAAGGCGGTCTGCGAGGCGACCTCGCTGGGCGTGGTGGTCTATCACCGCGCGAACGCCGCCTTCGGCTTCGACGCGGTGCGCAGGCTCGCCGACGAGTGCCCCACCTTCATCGGCTTCAAGGACGGCGTCGGCGACGTCGACCTGATGACGCGCATCTACTCGGCCCTCGGCGACCGCCTGCTGTCGATCGGCGGACTGCCCACCGCGGAGACCTACGCCCTGCCGTACCTGGAGATGGGCGTCACCACCTACTCCTCGGCGATCTTCAACTTCGCGCCGGAGTTTGCCGTCGAGTTCTACGACGCGGTCCGCGCGCGGGACGCCGCGACGGTCTACCGCAAGCTCGACGAGTTCGTGCTGCCCTACCTGGACATCCGCAACCGGCGTGCCGGGTACGCGGTCTCCATCGTCAAGGCGGGCCTGACCGCCATCGGGCGCGGCGCAGGCCCGGTGCGGCCGCCGCTGACCGACCTGACAACCGCCGAACTCGACGACCTCACCGCACTCGTGACGAAGGTGATCAAGGCATGACCTCCTCCGACTCCGCAGGCCCGCCTGCGAACCCCACGGCCGTCAGCGGGGCGATGCTGATCGGCGCCCAGGACGTGCACGGCGAGCACGGCGAGGTGCGCGGCGTCGATCCGCGGACCGGCGAGTCCCTCGAACCCGCCTACGGGCTCGGCGGCACGGCCGAGGTGGAACGCGCGACCCGGCTGGCCCAGGAGGCCTTCGGCGTCTACCGCCAGACCTCGCCCGAGGCCCGCGCGGCCTTCCTGGACAGCGCAGCGAGCAACATCGAGGCCCTCGGCGACGTGCTCGTCGGCCGGGTCGTCGCCGAGAGCGGCATCCCGGAGGCGCGGGTGCGCGGCGAGCTGGCCCGCACCACCAACCAGCTTCGCCTGTTCGCCGCGACCGTGCGGGCGGGCGACTGGCTCGGCGCCCGGCTGGACACCCCCGACCCGACCCGCGCGCCGCTGCCCAAGCCGGACCTGCGCCAGCGCAAGATCCCGCTCGGCCCGGTCGCGGTGTTCGCCGCGAGCAACTTCCCGCTCGCCTTCTCCGTCGCGGGCGGCGACACGGCGTCGGCGCTGGCCGCCGGGGCCCCGGTGGTCGTGAAGGCCCACAGCAGCCACCCCGGCACCTCCGAGCTGGTCGGCCGCGCGGTGCGCGCGGCGGTGGCGGAGCACGGTCTGCCCGAGGGCACGTTCTCGCTGCTGTTCGGCGCCGGTCGCGACCTGGGCACCGCCCTGGTTCGGGACCCCCGGATCGCCGCCGTCGGCTTCACCGGCTCCCGCTCCGGCGGCCTCGCGCTCGTCGAGGCGGCGGCCGGGCGCGCGGTGCCGATCCCGGTGTACGCGGAGATGTCCAGCGTCAATCCGGTCGTGCTGCTGCCCGGCGCGCTGGCCGAGAAGGGCGCCGCGCTGGGCGCTGAGTTCATCGCGTCGGTGACCACCGGAGCGGGCCAGCTCTGCACCAGTCCCGGCCTGGTGTTCGCCGTGGACGCCGATGCGGCGGCGACGGACGCCTTCCTCGCGGCGGCCGCCGCCTCGGTGGAGCAGGCGCCCGCTGCGGCGATGCTCACCACGGGTATCGCCCGCGCCTACCAGGAGGGCGTCGACCGCCTGGCCGCCCGACCCGGCGTCACCGCCGTGGCCGCCGGAGCCTCCGACGAGTCGATCGACGCCTGCGGCCGGGTGGGCCTCTACGTCACCGACGGCGCGACGTTCCTGGCGGACGAGTCGCTGCGCGACGAGATCTTCGGCGCCACCTCGCTGGTCGTCCGGGTGCGCGATCTCGACCAGCTCCGCGAGATCCTCGACGGGCTGGAGGGCCAGCTGACCGCCACCGTGCACGCGGTGGAGTCGGATCACCCGACGGCGGCCACGCTGCTGCCGACGTTGGAGCTGCTCGCGGGGCGCGTGCTGTTCGGCGGCTGGCCGACCGGCGTCGAGGTCGGCCACGCGGTCGTCCACGGCGGCCCGTTCCCGGCGACCTCCGCGCCGGCCACGACCTCGGTCGGCACCAGGGCGATCGAGCGGTTCCTGCGCCCGGTGAGTTACCAGAACGTGCCCGACGCCCTGCTGCCGTCGGAGCTGCGGGCCGACAATCCACTCGGGATTCGACGGCGGGTCGACGGCGAACCCGGTCGGGTCTGATCAGGGGCTCCGGCGGAGTCGGCCGTCTGCCGTGCTGCGGGGCGAACCCGCCCGCGCCGCTGCGCACGGCGTGACCTCGGCTCCGCCGGGCCGATGTCGACCGCGCCACAGGCGTGCCCTCGGTCTCGACCGGTTCGGCCGCCACGACTCGAGGTGGCGGCGGTGACCTCCGATCCCGCCGCCACCTCGCCCCACCCGCCTCGCCGAACCCCGCTAAGAGGAGGGTGCGGTGAACGCCGACGGACACCACCACGTGCCGCCGCAGGACGGGACCGCAGGCCCGAGACACGCAGGAGCAGTGATGAACCCCCCAGCACCGAACGGCACGGTCCTCCAGGTCAGCCCGCTGCTGCCCTCGCTAACGGCGGCGCTCGCCACCGGGCATCGCACCGTGGTGCTCGGTGAACAGCCTGATCCGGCGGCCTACCTCGCCGAACACGGCGCCGAGGTGGTCGCGGCCGTCACCACGGCACGCATCGGCGTCGGCAACGACCTGATGGACGCCCTGCCCAACCTGGGTGCGATCGTCCACTTCGGCGTCGGCTACGACACGACCGACGTGATCAGGGCACGCAGCCGGGGCATCGACGTGTCGAACACTCCGGACGTGCTCACCGACTGCGTGGCCGACCTCGCGGTGGGCGCGTTGATCGACGTGCTGCGCGGGCTGTCGGCGGCGGACCGCTACGTGCGGCGGGGCGACTGGCAGCGAGGTGCCTACCCGCTCACCACCAAGGTCAGCAGGAAGCGCGTCGGAATCCTGGGCCTCGGCCGGATCGGGCAGGCGGTCGCTCGTCGACTCGCGGGCTTCGACGTCGAGCTGAGCTATCACTCGCGTCGTCCGGTGTCGGCGGTGCCGTACCGACACGTCGAGTCGGCCACGCAACTTGCGGCTGACTCGGACATCCTGGTGGTCACCACGTCGGGAGGTGCGGAGACCACCGGGCTGGTGTCCGAGGAGGTCTTGGCCGCCCTAGGGCCGTCTGGTTACCTCGTCAACGTCGCGCGAGGCAGCGTCGTCGATGAGAAGGCGCTGGTCTCGGCGCTGGTGGAGCGGCGGATCGCCGGGGCGGCGCTGGACGTGTTCGTCGACGAGCCGAACGTTCCCGCCGAGCTGCTCGACCTGGACTCCGTCGTGCTCCTGCCGCACATCGCCAGCGGCACCCACGAGACCCGGGAGGCGATGGGCGACCTCGCCTATCGCAACCTGCACCAGTTCATGACCGACGGGACGCTGGTGACTCCGGTGCCGCGCGCCTGAGACGCGCGGTCGACACGGGCTGATCAGGCAGTGTGCCGGTGGAAGCCGGTGCTCGCTTCCGGCGAGTGTGCCGCGATCGGCCCGCCGCCGTCGGCTACCGATTCCGGAACTGATCCCGGGCGGCCGTTTCCGCCGGGTTCAGTTCCTCCAGGACGATCTGGATGGCGCCCGTCGCCGAACCCGTCTGCATGGCGAAGCGTGCCTGGGAGATCGGCCGGGTCAACGGATTGCGCAGATGGGCCTCCGCCGCCTTCTCCGCCGCCTGGATCGCCCGGACCGCGGATGCGAGACGCCGTTGGAGATGCTCCGCCTCGGGGTCGAGCAGCTCCACGGCGCAGGCGATGACCCTGTCGGCGGCGCCGTCCAGTTCGCTGGCGCGATGGATGCAGGCCGGGGTCTTGAAGGTCATGAGCAGGTCGCGGACCTCGCGGAGACTCGCTTCGGCATTCGTGGTCACCCGGCCAGTATGCCCGCGTCCGGCGGCCGGCGGTCCGGAGTCGTTCGCGGTCGGACGCCTGCTTCGGTGCAGGCGGCGGACTCGACGTCGTCCGATGTGGACGAACGCGTTCGTCGGTCCCGGCGGACCAGGACACGCCGCCTGCCGACGCCGACGAGCAGGCCCGGCAAGGGCCGTCGTCACGTCCGGTGCGTCCGCTGGACACGGGCCGGTCGGCCGACGACGGGTTCCGTCGTCGACTGGTGCAGCCTGCTCCGGGGCGGCCTGCGGCTCATCGTCGGACGAGGTCGTCCACCTCGGCGGCGAAGAGCTGTGCGGGGTCGAAACCCATGGCGGTGAAGTGGCCTGCGAGTTCCAGGGAGAGGACGCCGTGGAGTCGGGTCCAGAAGGTCAGGGCCCGATGCAGCACCTCAGGTGACGCCCAGTGGCCTGCCGCCCAGTGCCGATGGTCGTGGAGGTGGATGGCCAACGGTGTCGGGGGCCGTCTCGGCAGCGTGACATACGCGTCGAGCAGGACGCTCATGATCTCGCCGGAGATGGCGGTGGTGTCGGCGGGGGCGTGGTATCCCGGAATCGGGGTGCCGTAGATCAGCAGGTATCGGTGGGGGTCGGCCAACGCCCAGCGTCGCAGGGTGTGGGCGAGGGCCCTCGGGTCGGCGCCCTCGGTCGCGGCGGTCTGCTGGACGGCGTCGGCGAGGCTGCGGTAGGCGTCTCGGATGAGTTCGGTGATCAGCTCGTCGCGGCTGGCGTAGTACCGGTAGAGCGCGGGGCCGCTCAGGCCCATCTGCTTGGCGATCGCGTTGAGGGAGAGCGCGGAGGTGCCCGCAGCGGCGATCTGCTGCCGCGCGTGGTCCTTGATCTCCTCGCGTACCTGAGCGCGGTAGCGCAGACGGGGGGTCGTTGCCTCGGTGTCGGCCATGGCCCGCCTTCTCCTAGTCGGCTGATCGACGCTCCCGCCGCGCTCCCGGCTCATCACGCCTGGTGGGAAGCTATCAGGAAAGTTACTGGTTGTTAGGCAGGCGTGCCGATGCAACTCTTCTCAGGTCAGTGACGGCCTCTCACTATTGCTTGACTCCCTGACTGCTCCGCCCGCCAACCGGCCGCGCCTGCGCACTCCATCGGGAGACCGCGCCGGGGCCAGGTCGCGGGCCTCGAATCGCGGCTCGCCTGGTCGGCGGCGTGGTCGTCAGCTGGTTCGCGTGCCTGCCGGCCGGCTCGCGTCGGCGCTGCCGAGCTGCCGCCGCTCGACGGTGCGGGCGGGGGCGAGGTCCCAGGCGGCGGTGACGTAGTCGTGGTCGGAGACGGCCTCGGCATCAGAGGGACGATGCACCCGATACGAGCCTGCTACCAGCGTGCCGGGGACGGCCGTGGAGGCCATGATCCGGTCGATGCGCATCGAACAGTTCTGCTCGTGAGTCGTGGGTGTCGGATCGTCGGCCAGCTCGCCGAAGTCCCGGAACTGCAGGTCGTGGCGCAGGTAGTCAAGCTGGGCGGTGTCGACGACCCACCGCCCGGACGTGGTGTCGTAGCGGCCCTTCTGGAGGGGCTTCCACCACGATCCGCGCTCGAGATGCGCGGCGCCCCAGTCGGTGGGGCGGATGTCCTTCTCCCACGAGCTGGTGGCGTTGAAGTCCCCGGCGATGATCGTGGGCTTCACCGACCGCTCGGTCAAGATCGCGGCCTGCCGGTCGAACTCGGCCCGGCCGGCGCCGCCGGGCCAGTGGATCGACGACAGCCACATCGGCACGCCGAGCACCCGAGCACGGAGGAATCCGGCCACCGAGTAACCGGTGTCGGCGACCATCGGGTCGTGCCACTGCACGGGCTCCACGACATCCGAACTCACCAACAGCATCGGATGGTTCTTCCGTCCGACGCGCTGAGAATAGAACGGCAGATAGCGGGCCGAGCCGCCGAGGAGTTCGGACAGTCGGTTGGTCGCCTCCCACAGCGGCCGCTCCCCGTCACGGCGATACTGCGGACACTCCCCGAGCATCAACACATCCACCGGACATCGAGCAATCGTCTCGATCAACGGACCAAGCTCGATACGACCATCCTCCCGCAACCCACCGTTCTCATAATTGAACGTACCGATCGTGAACACACCACTCATGAACAGTCCTTTCGCGATGATGACGTACGAGTTCGCCGAGCAGGACGGCGCGGGCCGCAGGACGTCCCGCGCCGCCCGTCGGCCCGACCTACGCGGGGGTGCGCGTGGGAGGAAGGCCGGGCCGCCCGTCTCCGGGGAGTGCGATCGGAGACGGAAGAGGGGGCGGGAGGCCGACCGACGGCGACGACGCACCCAGACACGCACCGCAGAACAGCGCGCCGAGGCGCTGTCTGTCCAGCAAGGACTGCGCCCGCCGACCGCACCGCGTGCGAAGCAGGTTCGCCTCCGCCGAGGAGTCCTGGCAGAGGTGCGCCACCAGTGCCCCGTCCGCTGCGGCGGGCACTTCGACGAGCAGAAGGGGCGTCGGCTCGGTGGGCGCCGTTGGTGGGGGACGGTGGCCGGTCATGACGTCGTGGCAGTGCCAGCAGGGCCGGACCGCCTGGAATGCCACCTCGTCGACGTCGACCTCCGGTGGCGGTCCCACGAGCATCATCCGTCCGCACAGCGCCACGACCGGGCGTCCGTCTGCCGGCCGGTGCCCGACGATCAGATGTCGTTCCAGACAGAGACCGGCCTGCGGGCGGGTGTCCTGGGTGAACCACGGCTGGTCGTCGTCGTTCATCGCGCCACCGTCAGGGTCGGCCGCCGGGTGTGGGCGGGCCGGTGGAGTGTGGCGAGACAGTCCGCGCAGGACTGGTCGTCGTAGTAGAGGTCGTGCAACGGCAGGTGATTGAGCGGCGTGAACCGGGCGGACGGCTCGCAGGCAGGCCGGACCTGCCTGCGCCCGTCCCAGTCGGCGTCGCCGAGGTGGGTGTCACCCATGCGCACCGAGCGCACGAACCAGGCCGAGGCGATCATGGGGCGACCCCCGGCGGGAAGCACGCACGGCAGCGCAGCAGACGCAGGTTCTCGGCGGCGACGGTGATGACGCAGCCGCACACCGACACGGCCGTGTCCTGGTAGACGGGGTCGCGGCGATGCTCGATGCGGCGGAACCGACCCATCCACCGGATGTCGTGCTGCGCGGTCTCCGGCGCGGCCGTATCGGCTGCCACGGGCTTTTGCACGGCGGCGGGGGCGGCGGCTTCGGCGGTCGGCACCGTGGACGGTGTCGACGGTCGGCTTCGGCCCCGGCGCGTGTCGTTCATCGGGCACGTCCCCAGGTCCGATGCCATACGTACGGCCGGATTCGCGACGACCGCGCCGTGGGCACCCGCCAGAACGGGGACACCCGAACTCGGACGGCCGAATTCCCGCCCGTGGGCGGGGCGGCAGGCGGCCGACCCGCGCACGGCCTGCCGCTTCGCCGACAAGGCAGCAGGAAGACGAGTGTCTCGGTGATCGCCCAGATCACGGCCCGCCTCACCGCAGGCTCCCCGAGAGCACCCGAACCCACCCGTCGGCCGGCGCGGGTACGGCCACGCGGTCGGCGGTGTGGCGGCTGCCGGCTGTTCCGGAGCGCGTCGGGGTGGCGGGACGGCGAGGTGCCGCCTCGGCGAACCGCGTCGGTGTGCAGGGCTGCGGCAACGCGGGGGATGCGCCACTCGACACCAGACGCGGCGACCCGGCGACCGCCGCTGCTGCCGCCTCCGCGTGAACACGGGCGATCACCAGCCGCGCGGAGGAACGAGAGTCTGCCTGCGCAGCCCAGGGGCGGCGGGCTTGGGAACGTCGTTCGGCGGCGCGAATCCGTCGCCAGTCCTTTGTGGACGGCGGACGGCGTGGCGGATGTCGCGCGCGCCACCAGCGCCACGCCAGGTCGAGACCGCCGAAGATCATCAGGGAGGCGCCTACCCAGGTGAGCACCGACAACAGGTGTTCCTCCAGCAGGCTCCCGCCCCGAATGCTCGGACGGTCCGTGACTAGGATCGTCACGGATTGTGATGCGACGTTCATGGCGTCGCTCCTCTCCATCAGAGGGGGTCGGGCGGCCTGGCAGTGGCCCGGCCCCCTCGTCCTGTGTGGACGCAGGACGACTCAGCACTTCGATTTCGAGCACCGGGTGCTCCCACACCTGCGAAAGCCGGAAGCACCCGGCGGTCGGCTGGGCCGACTGTACGAAACCTACTAGACGAAATTTCGTTGCGCGATGACCTGATTGGATGAAGGTTCGTGAGAGCGGTTTCGTCCAGGATGCAGACTGTCGCCACGACTCTTCAGAAGGAGCAGCAGTGCCCGGACCAGCTATTCGCCGTCGTCAGCTCGGCGGAACCCTTCGGCAGCTTCGTGAACAGCGCGGCATCAGCCCGAAGGACGCGGCGAAGTACCTCGGTGTGGCGCTCTCGACGATCAACAAGATCGAGAAGGGCAAACAAGCCGTGCAAGTGGCGCACGTCCGGCTACTCGCGATCTTCTATGAGATCGGGTCGCCAGACCTGGATGCGCTCCTCCGGTTGACCGAGGAGGCGAACGAACGTGGCTGGTGGGCGACCTACGGAGACACTGTGCCGCAGTGGTTCCGCGACTACATCGGCCTCGAATCGGATGCTTCGGAGCTGCGCACCTGGCACCCGGACCTCCTGCATGGTCTGTTGCAGACGCCCGCGTACATGCGTGCGGTGATCACCGCGAGCCGTCCGGACCATCCGCCGAGCGAGGTGGACCGTCTGGTCGAGCTTCGCCGGGCACGGCAACGCATCCTTACCAGGCACCCGGCACCGCTCAAGCTGACTGCGGTGATCGGCGAGGGTGCTGTCCGGCGGCTCGTCGGTGGGGAAGCGGTGATGCGCGAGCAGTTGGAGCATCTGATCGAACTCGGAGACGGCGCTCAGATCGCCATCCGCGTGTTGCCTTTCACCGTCGGTGCGCATGCGGCGATGGTCTCGCCGTTCACACTGCTGGCCTTCCCTGCGGAGGACGGGGAGCCCGATGCGGGACCCGAAGCCGTCTATCTGGAGAACGAGCGCGGTGGGCTCTTCCAGGAACGGCCGGGTGACATCGGCAGGTACCTCACCATCTGGCGTCGGGTGGAGCAAGCAGCCCACTCGTCAGCCGAGACTCGCGAGCTACTGGCTAGCCTGACCGCACACCTGCGAAAGCACTGAAAGGAGCGAGGCATGATCGACACTTCAGCGCTGTCTCGCGCGAACTGGCGAACCAGCAGTCACAGCGGCGGCAACGGCGGCGAATGCGTCGAGATCGGCCATGCCTCCGGCCTCGTCGGCATCCGAGATAGCAAGCACCGCAAGGGCGGGACGCTCGCGGTCACGCTGGAGACGTTCGGCGCCCTGATCGTCTCGATCAAGGAAGGGCACCTGGACTGAGGCCACGGCATGTGCCCCGGACGCCAGTTCATGGTGTCCGGGGTTTGCCACTAAGTCTCGACTCATTCCAGGTGAATGCGAATCCTGTTACCCACCAGTAGGAGCCCAGGTCGGCAAGTGTCGTCCCCGCGTATGCGGGGCTGCGCCACAGCTCGCATCACGTTGCCCCCGAGTACGCGGGGTTTTGCTTGTCGCTCGATCAGGCGGCACCTGGTGTCGAAGCGCGCCGGATGAGGCGCACGTCACCTTCCTCCGCTGTCATATCTCGGCGGGCTGTCCGGTCAGAGAGGTGTCACCACGGACAACCACAGGGAGTGCACCATGAGTGCTCGCTTGAACCTCTTCGACAACCCGGTCTCGGCCAAGGCGCTGCGGCACATCGTCGGGGCAGGCAAGGCGGTCGCGGATTCGACGTTATCCGCCGAGACGCAGGAATTGGTGAAGATCCGCGTCAGCCAGATCAACGGCTGTGGCTTCTGCACCGACATGCACACCAAAGAGGCCGCGCACGCAGGGGAGACCGCGCAGCGCCTCCACCTGATCGCGGTCTGGCGGGAGGCGACGGTGTTCACCGACGCTGAGCGCGCCGCCCTGGCACTCTCCGAGGAGGCCACCCGCATCGCCGACGCGGCCGGTGGTGTCTCGGACGACGTCTGGGCGAACGCCGCCAAGTACTTCGACGAGGATCAACTCGCCGCACTGGTGTCGCTGATCGCCTTCATGAACGCCGTGAACCGGCTGAACGTGATCGTTCAGCAGCCCGCAGGCGACTACACGATCGGCCAGTTCGGCTGACGAGAGATCAGCTGATCAGACCGCCGGGGCCGTCGCGCACCAGGACTCTCCTCGAACACGCTGTCCTTTGCCGGGGAGGTTTTCTGGTGCGCAGGCGGTCCGGTTGATCCTTGCGGGTCGGTCTTAGCCGCTTCCTCCTGACGGTGTTCGCGGTGCTGCTGGCAGCCACGATGACCGAGACCTCGTCGAGCATGAGGATGGCGGCGCGTTTGAGCGGCATGGTCGGCGACAACCCCGCCCAGTCATCGTCCAGACCGACGAGGAAGGCTACGAGCCCCTCGGACATGCAGTCGATGGCGCGGTAGCTCCAGTCCAGCCCCAGCGCGATGTAAGCGGCGCGGTGCAGGGGAGAGGGTCTGTCCGATCGGGGAGCCATGGACAGCGAGCTGCTTCGGTTCCCTCACGTTGGGAGGTCGTGCTCGGCGAAGGCGCCGCCCATGAAGCGGTCGGTAAGCGGCCCGGTTTCGGGATGCTGGGCGGCGTTGTCGGCGGGCTGGTAGCCGAGGACGTCCCAGCCAGTGCGCGGCCACCAGGACTCCGTGTTACGCGAGGAGCCGTACACGGTAAGGAACGGGGAGTTCAGGGGCCGGGTGGCGGCGGAGTACAGCAGGGCGGTGGCGTCCCGAGAGCTGAGCCAGGTCGCCCGGTGGCGGGGCTCGGTGGGCTGGGAGCGGTAGCTGCCGATACGAACGGCGACGACCTGTATGTCGGTCTTGTGGGCGTAGAGGTGGCCCAGGGCCTCGGTGGTGACCTTGCTGACGGCGTAGAAGCTGTCTGGCGCCAGCAGCGCCGAACAGCCGACGGGGCTCAGGCCGGTAACGTGGTGGCTGCTGGCCAGCACCACCCGCAGCACCCGCTGTCGGCGGGCCGCTTCCAGCACGTGGTGGGTGCCGGTGATGTTGTGCTCGACCATCTCGGCGAACGGCCCCTCCTGAGTGACACCCGCGAGGTGGATGACTGCAGAGCACCCGGAGGCAGCCTGCTCCACCACGGACTGCTCACGCAGGTCGGCCTGGATGAACTCGGCACCCTCTGGCGGACCGGCGTCCGGGAGCCGCCGGTCCAGCAGACGCAGGGGTATCCCCTGGGCGGCGAGGTCGGCGGCCACGTGGCTGCCGATGGTCCCGCAGGCCCCGGTGATCAGCAACGTCACGGCCGGTGGTGCAGCATCGCCGCCACGCCCTCGTCACTCGGCACGTAGGACACGCCGCGCAGGACGGCGACCGGAGCGCCCCGGCCGCGCTGCCCGAGGATGAGCCCGGCCGCCGCGGCGATCAGGTCGGTGAAGGTCTCCTCCTGCCGCTTTCCGCCGTGCTCGGTCGTCCGCAGGGGGCCTACGCCAGCCGCTCCGATGGAGATGACGGTAGCGCCGCGCCGGTCGGCGCGGCCGTCCGAGTCCGCGACCACCACGGCGATGACCGCACCGGTGTAGGTGGTCAGGGCATCGCGCAGGGCGCGGGCGGAGGCGTCCGGGTCCACAGGCAACAGCCACGCGCCCTCGGTGCCGACGCGGTCGATCCCGGCGGAGGTGAGCTCGTAGCCCAGGGTGTGCCGGGCGATGATCGGGCCGCGTTCCGTGGCCAGGAAGTGCTGTGTTGAGTTGTCCAGGATCAATTGCACGATCTCGGGGGGCTTGCCGGTCCGGGAGGAGATGCCCAGGGCCTCGGGGCTGGGAGTGATGCCGGCCAGGTCGGCGTAGCGCTTCTCCGCGATGGACACCACCTTGCTGGCGACGACGACGATGTCCCCGTCGCGCAGTTCGGTTCCGGTGCGGGTAAGCACGTCGCTGATGGTGCCCGCCAGGTCGTCACCGGGTTGGAGCTCGGGGAAGGGCTCCAGCCCGAAGGCGGAGAAGCCGGAGGTCGGGACGGCAGTCATCGGCGGGCTCCTGCGGGAGTGCGGACGGCGGTATGTAGGTGGGCGTGCGCGGCGGCGAGTGTGCCGGCCCGCTGCCGAGTGGTGGCGTGTCGTGCGCCCGGCGACCCTGACCTGTCGGTCTCAGCCGGTTCCTCCTCGCGTCCGAGCCCGCACGTGCCGGCGTTCAGAAGACGCAGGTGCCGTTCTCGTAGCAGCCGTTGGCCTGGTAGTCGACGCTGGCCACGATCGAGGAATCCTGCTTGATCCGGGCGGCCAGTTCCTTGCCGCGCTCGATCCAGGCACGTTTCGCTTCGGGGCTGGGAAAGCGGGAATCGGGCGGATAGGTGTGATCCAGCGTGCGCTGGTACTCCTGATCCCAGTCCTCCAGGTCGGTGGCGGTGGCCTTGCTGAGACCGAGGTAAGAGGCTGCTTCAGCGACGGTGTGGTTGCACCGCATCGTGTCGTCCATGTCGAAGAAGAGCGGTCCCTCGCCGTAGCCTGCGAGCATGGACACTGTGATCGTCATCTGGGTCATCATGTCCGTTCGTGGTGTGAAGCGGATCAGAGGACGTAGGTGCCGTCCTGATAGTGGCCGTCGGCCTGATAGTCCACGCTGGCGACCAACGGGAACTCCTGTTTGACGCGGGCGGCGAGTTCCTTACCGCGCTCGATCCAGGTCGTCTCGGCTTCGGGGGTGGGAAGGCCGAGTCCGGCGGGTAGCTTCCGTCGTAGGTGTCGGCGTCCCAGGCCTCCAGGTCTGCGACGAGGCCGGCGCTGAGACCAAGGTCCTGCGCCGCATGCTGGACGGCGTGGTTGGTGGAGAACACGCCTGGCACACGGTAGAAGAACGGACCTTCGAAGAAGTCGGTCAGAATCGCGACTCTGAAGTGCCTCCAAGTGAAATGATGCCTGCGGAGTCTGCGGCGTGCGTCAAGATGAATGTCATCGCTGTGCCTGAAGCTCATCGAGGGCGGTGTTGATCAGTGATACGGCCGCCACCCCGGTGACTGCCTGCCGGGCGAGTTGCCGAAAAGCCTTATCGTAGAGTGCGATTTCTCGTGGCTGACTTATGCTCAGTTCAGCTGAAATCGTCTCCACTTGAATGAGGTGTCTGTCGAAGATGATGAATTGATTTGTCGGTGTCCGGTATTCGGCATTGTCTGGGATAATTCCGAAACTGACGCGAGGAAGTGACCGTGCGGTCAAAAGTCGATTCAGCTGGCCGATCATGGTCTCGGTGCTGCCCACCGTCGTCCTCAAGGCCTGTTGGCTGATGATGAAATGAAAGCGGCGATCGTCACGCCGGAGAATCTTTTGCCGTTCCATGCGTTCCTCGACACCCGAGTCGAGATCATCCGGGACTGCGTAGAACTCGATCACGGGACGCATGACTTCGCGGGCATACTCGGCCGTCTGTAGCAGTCCCGGTATGAGGACCGGTTCGTACCATCGCATTATCCTGGTACTCGACTCCAGTCGTCGCGACGCGCTTTGGCGGCGGCGCGTCCCAGTGCGCAGCACTCGCCGCCATTCTACGTACATTGACTCGATGTTGCGGACGGCGGCGATCAGATCAGGAATCTGGCTGTCGGCTGAGCTGTGCTGACACCAGGCGCGAATGTCTTCCTCGGATGGGGTCTGCCCGCCATGTTCGATCTTGGAGATCTTCGAGCTATGCCAACCAGCGAGGGCAGCCAGGCCTCGGCCGGTCAGCCCCGCGTCTTTGCGTAGATCACGTAGCTGCTGGCCGAGGGAGCGTCGTGCTTCGTGGAGGGCGTGCGTCACTAGACCGGGTCCTACGTCGTGACGTGATCGGTATCCCGGTATTGACGGTGCGGGATCGCTGCCTGCCAGACTCGATCGCGCACCGCGCGGCAATGGTCCACGATGACGGAGTCGCTCGTGGCCGCGCCGCCGCCGAACCGACCGCCGGGTTCGAAGACCGTGAACACCACGAGCGAATCGTCGAAGAGCCAGAAGTCGTCGGCCGACAATCTACCGGGGTCGATCATATGGCGAGGAAGCCACCGGATCTCCTCGCCGGCGGCGATATTGTGCTCGGCCACGGTGAGGCCCCACCTCGTGTAGTCGGCGTGCGGCACAGTCACCACTCGTGCTCGACGAACGACCCGCCCTGCTGCGGTCGCCGTGCGGACCAGGTCGAGCCATGGTTGAAACCAACCGAAGTCATCGGCCTGGCCGGTGAGAAACTGATGGAAAGGCCCCGATTCCTCCGGCGTGTGGTAGGCGTCCTGGACTTCCAGGTGAAACGCTTCCCGTGCGAAGTCGCGGAAGAGCGCGTCGAACGCCTCACCCTGTAGCAGCTCCACTGACCCAAACCTCCTTGCTCGTCGGAATCTCGACGCACGTCTCGTGTCCAGGGATGTCCAGCTGTGCCAACGTCTCGGCGTCGGTCACGGGCTCCCCGGAGAGGATGAAACTTCCACGGCCGGTGTCGTCGAGTCGGGTATCCAGGCATTTTCCCTTCTCGACGTGTCCTAGCAGGCGATGGGGGATCTCGACTCGTGTCGCGTGTCCGCTGACCTTCCATCCTTGCACCACGTAGGTGCCTCGGTCGGTCGCGTACAGGGCAGGAGAGCCTCCGCCCTGTGTCTCCTTGCCGAGGAACATCAGCTGCATGACTACACCTTCCACCAGGGACGTGCGCGGGGTGCTGGGTGACTTCATGGTCGTCGTGCCTGGGATATTCCGTCAAGAAATCACCCCAGGAGAAGGTATCGGCGAGCAAATCCGAGCAAACTTCTGGCCCCGTCGTCGCGCCGGTCGCTACAGTCGGCGCCAGCCATGGTGATCAGGGCATCGACTGGACGCGGAGCCTCGGTCAACCTCGCTGACCGAGGTCGGGCGAAACGGGGGTTCGGACGAACGGACAGGTAGACGGTCCGAAACTGGGCCGATGAGTGATCGGACGTCCTGGGCGCATCTCATATCTGGTCCCTCGGCTCAGCGGGTACGGACGCCGTGTGCATCGCGATGTTCGAGCGCTTGTGGTGATTTCCTGCAAGCAGGACAGATCGCAGTTGTCTCCACTACGGTGGGACGCCGCTCGACGCGATGCGAGATCAAGCAGGGTGCCGTACCTACGGATCGCCGTCGGCGAGGATGGATCAGCCCGTCGAGAAGTGTGACGGCGGGAGAGCATCAGCCTAGTGGCAGGTTCAGCGGACAGATAACGGATACAGGGAGAAGAGCACGATGTGGGACATCGGCCGGATAGAAAGTGAGGACTTTTTGTGAAATCTTCGATTGTGCCCTCCGGTTTGCCCGTGCGCCCGTCTGACCTCACGATCTCCGAGGATGAACCGAGTATCGGCGACGCGCGTCCGTTCGGCCTGACACGTGTGGAGGCGGCGGATGCCGACATGATCGCGGTGAACGGAATCACCTACGACCGGTCTCGGCAGCTCAACGTCGACGGTCGCGACCAAGCGGTTGTCAACGCCGATCGTCCGATTCACGCGGCCACTCATTACGATACAAAATTCGATATGACCTGGGTCACCGACAAGGACTGACCGGAGATGACTGCCGCTACCATCGCTGTGATCACCCGAGACCAGGACATCACGGCAGATCTGGTCATCGCCGAACTTGCTGCCCGTGGGGTTGCGGTCACCCGGTTCGACGTCGCGGCGTTCCCCGAGCGCCTCGAACAGGTTTCCTATCTGGAGCCCGGTCACCGGGAGTGGACGGGAACGCTACGTGACGATCTACATGAGCTGGACCTGTCGGTCCTCCGCGCGATCTGGTATCGGAAACCCGCGCCCTTCGTGCCTTACCACGGGCTGTCTTCGACAGAGCGGAGATGGGCCGTCGCAGAGGCTTTTCACGGCTTCGGCGGCCTGCTTGCCTCCCTCAACGTGCACTGGATCAGCAGGCCGGATCGCATCGCAGCTGCCGGCCACAAGCCGCTGCAGATGGCTCTCGCCGCAGCTGCCGGTCTGACGGTTCCCCCGTCGTTACTCACCAACAGCCCGGACGCGGCTCGGGAATTCTGCGTCGCGCACTCCGGAGGCGTGATCTACAAACCGTTGGATGGCGGACCCGGCAGCGAATCCGGCCGTCGTGTCGCTCTCCGCGCGGCGCCTGTCACTGCCGACGACATCACTGCAGGCGTCCGTCGCACCACGCATCTGTTTCAGGCGCGGGTTCCCTGTGCCTATTCGGTGCGGCTCGCCGTGGTTGGACGACGGTTCTTCGCCACCCGGATCGATCTGCCTGCTGGTACGGACACCGTGGATTGGCGTGCTGAGCACGCCCGTCTTCAGTACACGCCCATCGGCGTACCCGACGATGTGTCGGCTGGGGTCAGCTGCATGCTGAAGGCCCTCGGACTGAACTTCGCAGCGCCTGATTTCGTCGTCGACCACGACGGACGGTGGCACTTCCTCGGCGACCTCAACCCCAATGGCCAGTGGGCGTGGATCGATGCCCTTCGTGGACCCGTCACTGTCGCCATGGCCGACGAACTCATCGGAGAAGGACCATCATGACCACCCTTGACGACAACACCTCCCGGCTTCGGACTGGTCTCGCGGAGGACCTGTCGAGCGTCCTGACGTCTGACGTCTGGCGCAGTGCATTCCTCGCAGTTCCCCGGCACCTGTTCGCCCCGCGTTTCGCCGTGTACGACGCAGTCCACAACTCGTTCGACCAGCACGACGTCCAGGATGATGATCCGGTGCGCCGGGCGAAGGCGATGACTGCGGCCTACCGCGACGACACGCTGATCACGCGGTTCGACGACGACGGAGTCCCCATCAGTTCTTCCACCGAACCCAGCCTCATGGCAGCCATGCTGGAGCAGCTCGACATCGCTTCAGGCGGCCGCGTCCTTGAGATCGGGACCGGAACCGGCTACAACGCTGCCCTGCTCTGCGTCGGCCTTGGTGACGACGTCGTCACCACCATCGACGTCGATCCCGACCTGGTCGCCGATGCCAGGACTGCCCTCGCCGCCTGCGGCTACACACCCGACACGCGTTGCGGCGATGGGGCCGTGGGAGTGGGCGACAGAGCCCCGTTCGACCGGATCTTGGCCACGTGTGGGGTCGACCGCGTGCCGTCTGCCTGGCTCGCGCAACTGTCCGAAGCGGGTGCGATTCTGGTCAACGTCAGCAAGGGCATTGTGCTGCTGCGTCGTGACGGCAGCGGGGTGTCCGGCCGGTTCCTGAGTCAGGCGGGGTTCATGCCGCTGCGTTCACCGCACGCCGCCGATCCGATTTCGACGTCGCCCCGAGACGTGCTGGCGGCTACAGAGATCACGCCGGACAGCGTGGACTCGATGCCTGCTTCTGCCGTTGCTGGCCTGCCCTTCGTGATGGCCTCGTTCTTCGCCGCACTCGTCGCAGAACGCAGCAGGCTGGTCTCCTCCGGGGCGGAGGCAGACGCACCCGACGCTTACCACTGGACTCATGTCGCGTCGGGCTCCTGGGCCAGGGCGGATCTCGACGCCGACGGCGTGACCATTCGCCAGGCGGGACCGAGGCGACTCTGGACCGAACTCGTGCCCATCCTCGATGCGTGGCATGCGGCAGGCCGCCCCGGTATAGACCGATTCGGGCTGACTGTCACAGCGGGTGGGCGCCACACACTCTGGCTGGACGAACCCGCGAATGTCCTCCGCGATCTCGGCTGATCAACTGGGCCGACGCGCACGGGCCGACTTTGTAGCCTGTGTGTTCCCCGTGATCTTGCGCCGGTGGCTCCGGGCGATCGATGCAAGAGCGAGGGTCGCGAGGAAGGCCGTCGGCGATATTTCGGTGTCAGCGCCGCCGTTCCGGATGGCCCGTTAGACTCGATCCGAGTGAACGAGAATCCTGTTACTCGCGAGTAGAGTCCCAGGTCAGCAAGTGTTCTCCCCGCGCACGCGGGGCTGTTCCGTTGGCGTAGATCCGGTGGGCCAGGGCGCTGTCGTTCTCCCCGCGCACGCGGGGCTGTTCCCGTCAGGTCGTAGAAGCCGTTCGCCTGCGGCCCGTTCTCCCCGCGCACGCGGGGCTGTTCCCATTAGGAAGCTGCTCAGCGGCAAGCGCGACGGGTTCTCCCCGCGCACGCGGGCTGTTCCTCAGGAAGGAAGCTGCGGTGGCTGGCATGTGCCGTTCTCCCCGCGCACGCGGGGCTGTTCCGCAGAACGCGGGGAGCTGCCCCGCCGGTAGTCCGTTCTCCCCGCCCGCAGGGCTGTTCCCGCTGCGAAGGCCACCGGGATTGTTGAAGAGGATCATCCGCACAGCCAAGGCAACCCCGACCCGCCGGCTACCCCCAGCGGCGCGAATCAGGCCGTGCCGGCCAGGGAGCGGCCGACTCGCCCGGGCGAACCCCACGGCAGCAGCGGAACATCCGCCCTCCGGATCGCCCCGGCCTCAGATTCCGCCCGCGATGCCCATCGCGACCGACGTCGCCGAGCGTTCCATCTCCTCGCGGGCCCGGCGCATCGCGGCGACGATGTCGGCCTCGCGTGCGGGAGTCAGTCGGGCCAGGGGGACCGAGCAGCTGATGGCGTCCAGCGGCGGGGTCGCGTAGCGCATCGGCAGCGCGACGCAGTGCAGGCCGACGCTGTTCTCCTGCTGGTCGACGGCGTAGCCGCGTTCCCTCGTGTGGGCCAGGTCCTCGACCAGCGCCTCCCGGTCGGTCAGGGTGTGCGGGGTCAGCGCGGCCAGGGTCGGCGGCAGATGATTCGCCAGCTCCTCGGCGGGACGTTCGGCCAGCAGCGCCTTGCCGAGCGACGTCGAGTAGGCGGGCAGTCTGCGGCCCACCCTGCTGTACGGGCGGAGGTACTGACCCGATTCGCGGGTGGCGAGGTACACCACGTCGGTGCCGTCGAGCCTGCCGAAGTGGAAGGTCTCGTCGAGCTGCTCGCCGAGGTGGTCCAACACCGGCTTGGCGATCCGCAGATACGGATCGGTGTCCAGGTAGCTCGTTCCCGCGATCAACGCCCGGATGCCGATGCCGTACATCGTCCCGGAGGTGTCGGTGCGCACCCAGCCGTACTTCGCCAGCGTGCGCAGCAACGCATAACAGCTGCTTCGGGGCATCCCGAGCGCCTCGCTCAGCTCGCGAAGCCTGGCGGGCCGGTTCTGTCTTGCGGCCAGCAGTTCGAGTAGTTCTAGCGTGCGGGCGGCGGACTTCACGTCCCGCACGCCGCCTGGTCGCTCGCTGGACTCCGGCTCGGGCGCGCCCTCGGCCTGCCGTGCCTCGTCGGGAAGGTCGGCCGGTGCAGCCATGACGAGCCTCCTGATCGCGACTGATCCACCCGTGACGGTGCGGACCCCGAACGGACTGCCGAACGGTCGCACAACGTTACCTCTGAGTACCCGCACGCCTGGCAGGGCGGCTGGACAGCAGGCAGCAGATCGCGCACCGGGCGTCGGAAACCGATCGCCGTCCGGTGGCCGAAAGGTCCCCGTCCGGCTGGCGGAACTCCTCAGGCCCTCGCCTCGGCCGGGGCCGAACGGGCGTCGGACTCCTCCTGCGCGGCCAGAATCGCGGCGCCGTTGTCCTCCGACCAGCGGGTCAACACCCTGATGGGCTCGATCAGCGTCTGACCCAGCTCGGTCAGCTCGTACTCGACCCTCCTCGGCACTTCGCGGAACGCATGCCGTTCGACGAGGCCGTGCCGGGCGAGTCTGCGCACCGTCTCGGTGAGCACCTTCTTGGAGATTCCGCCGATCAGGTCGATCAGCACGCCGTGCCGCCGGGGGCCCTTGCTCAGGGCGTAGAGCACGACCACGGCCCATTTGTCGGCGATGATCTCCACGGCCAGCCGGGCGGGGCAGTCGGCGAGGAAGACGTCGTTGGAGGTGTCGAAGTCGTCCACACCAGGCAGGTTACCCAGCGGTGCCCATGGCGGTTCCTACGCTCGCAGGCATGACGAGCCTCGTGCTTCCCGAGAGCACCCACCGCCTGTTCGACCGAGCCCTCAACGTCGTCTTCATCACCATCGATCCCGACGGATCGCCCCAGGCCAGTCTGATGTGGGTGTCTCGCGACGGCGACGAACTCGTGTTCGGCGTCGAGAGCAGCAGGCGCAAGGTGCGCAACCTGCGTCGTGATCCGCGGGTCACGCTGGTGATCGAGGACGAGGAGGACTCGCCGGTCGGCCTGCGCCAGCATCTGGTCGTCCATGGCACGGTGCGGTTCGAGGGGCCGGGCATCGCCCAGGAGTTCGCCGCCTTCATGGACCGGCAGGCTCGGCGGTACTACGGCACCGACTATCCCTACCCCAACCGAGAGTCCGACACCACGCTGATCGGCCGGATCGGTCCGACTCGTATCGGCGGCATCGGCCCGTGGGCGGGCTGAGCTGCGCCCAGGGAGGTTCGACTGAGCGCACGAGATCGATGATCTGACGGAAGGGCAGGCAGGCGGAAGCCGACAGTCCTCAGTGGATGATGCGTCGCCTCGGCGGCGGGCGCGGCCTCGGATCACGATGCGACCAGGCGGTTCCGGCGTTCTGACCGGTCGCCATGCCGGGACGGACATCGCAGCCATCCACAATGGACATCTTCACCGGCGTCCATCCGCATCGGACGCGGATCAGGTCGGGCGACCCGACATGGGCCGCCCGGCCCGACGCTTCTCCTCGCCACGCACCGCCTTCGACGGGCTGCTCGGCGACGAGCAGCCCGGGTCGGGGAGATCGCCGGAACGCACCCTCGCCGCCGTCCTCAGCGGCACCGCGAGGCGAGACCTCGCCATCGCGGTGTCGGCCGTCCCGCAGGCAATCCGCCTACCGTAGCGTGCGCGCCCGCCCGCTCAGCTCGGCTGTGACGTCCGCAGCCTGGCCTGCTTCTCGCCGGCCTCCACGGCCACCGCGATGCGGTGTCCCGCAGGCGGCAAGGGGCAGTTGAAGTGCGCGGAGAACGCACAGGGCGGCAGGTATGCGCGGTTGAAGTCCAGCCGCACCGACACCGGTTCGCCCGGCGCCGAGTCGGGCAGCGCGACGCGGAGGAACCGGCCGGGGCGGTAGGTGCTCACGCCGGTCGTCTCGTCGGCGAACACGAGCAGCAGCAGGCCGCCGGAGAGCATCGGCGTGGTGGTGTACTCCTGCCCCGCCACGGTGAACCGCAGCTCGCCGGGCACGTTCGTCGGCGTCGGCGAGTCCTCCAGCATCTTCTCGTAGTCGACAGTGGTGGCCTCGGCGAAGCGGGTGAAGGTGCCGGTGAGCTGCCATTCGGGGGCGAAGTCGAAGGCCTCGACGTCCTCGAAATCCGCCACCGCCGGGGCCTTCGGGTCGAATCGGCGGATGCCGAGTTGATCGCCACGACGGACCACCGTCGCACTGCCGCCGGGGAACTGCACCCACGGCGAGGCCGTTCCGTCGGCGTGGGAGACGGGGATCTCGCCGTCCACGACCTCGTCGCCGACGCGCACCTCGTCGGCGGCCGTCGCGGTGAGCCAGACCCGATCCGCCCGCACGGTCCAGGTGCCCGGCAGCTCATCGAACACGGAGTCCGTCTCGGGCCAGTAGGTGTCCACGAGCGCGAGGTTGCCCTGCGGGCCCGTGAGCGATCGGCGACGCCCCGCGCGCCAGTCCTGCCAGTACCGCCGGGCGTCCTGGTCGCTGATCGTCTCCGTCATGTCGTGCTCCGTTCCTCGTCGGCCGGTGCGCCCGGCGCGATGGCGTCGCTGCGGGATGGTGCCCGCTGTCCGGCGGGTGCCTGCGCGGTGTCCTCGGCGGTGGCGTCCGGCGAGGTGGCCGGGACCGCCGCCCCGCCCTGCCCCGCGTCGTCGAGACCGGCGAGCACCCCGGCGGGCAGCCGGGGGATCGCCGCGAGCAACCGCCGCGTGTAGTCCTGCTCCGGCGTCGAGTACACACGTTCGGTGGGGCCGGTCTCCACCACCCTGCCCTGATGCAGGACCAGCACCCGAGGACACAGCCGTCCCACCACCGCCAGATCGTGCGAGACCAGCACCAGCGTCATGGCGTGCTCGGCCGCCAGACCCGCGAGCAGATCGAGGATCTGGGCCCGCACGGACACGTCCAGCGCGCTGACCGGCTCGTCACCCACCAGCACCCGGGGACGCGGTGCCAAGGCCCTGGCGATGGCGATCCGCTGCCGCTGCCCGCCGGAGAACTCGTGCGGGTAGCGGTCGGCCGCGTCCAGGCCGAGGCCCACCTCGCCGAGCACCTCCCGCACGCGCGCGGCGTGGTCGCCGGGGATGCGCAGGCTGCGCAGCGGCTCGGCGACGATCGCCGACACCGGCATCCTGGGGTTGAGCGAACCGCGCGGGTCCTGGAACACCACCTGGACGTCCCGCCGAAACGCCCGCAGGCTCCGCCGATCGGACCCGAGCGGGGCGCCCCGGTAGTGCAGTTCGCCCTCGTCGGGCCGGTCCAGGGCGAGCAGCAGCCGCAGGAGCGTGGACTTGCCTGCGCCGGACTCGCCCACGATGCCCAGCGCCTCGCCCTCGCGGATCGTCAGGTCCACATCGGACAGTGCGGTCCGCGTCGTTGCCCCTGCCCGACCGACCCCGGACGACCTCGCCGTTCGGGGCGCCCGGAATCGTCTGGTCAGGCCGCGGGCCTCCCACAACACGGCACCCGCCGCCGTCTCCGTACCTGCGGTCTCCGTCGTCGGACTGGTCATCGACCTGCCTCCCATCCCGGATCTCCCGGCAGCCTGCCCGCCGCCACCGCCGAGGTCAGCAGCTCCCGTGTGTAGGGGTGCTGCGGAGCGGCGAGCACCGGCTCGACCGCGCCCTGTTCGACCACGGCGCCGTCGCGCATCACGGCGAGTCGATCGCTCACCGAGGCGATCACCGGCAGGTCGTGACTGATGAACAGCAGCCCGGCCCCCTCCGCCGCCACCGATTCGAGGATCAGCTCCAGGATCTCGGCCTGCACGGTGACGTCGAGAGCGGTGGTCGGCTCGTCGGCGATCAGCAGCCGAGGCCGACAGGCCAACGCCAATGCCAGCCCCACCCGCTGCCGCTGCCCGCCCGAGAGCTGATGCGGGTAGGCCCGCGCCGACTCGGCAGGCTCCGGCAGCCGGACCCGGCGGCACAGCTCGACCGCCTCGGCGTCGGCCTCCCGACGGTTGAGACCGCGATGTCGGCGCAACGGGCCCGCGATCTGCCTGCCCACCCGCATCAGCGGGTCCAGCGCGGTCAGCGGCTCCTGGAACACCATCGCCACCCCGCTGCCGCGCACCCGCGTCATCGCCTGCTCGGACAGCTCCAGCAGCTCGACGCCGTCCAGCCGCACCGAGCCCGAGACGGTCATCCCCTCGGGCAGCAGACCGGCCACGGCCAGCGCGGTCAGCGACTTGCCGGAGCCGGACTCGCCGACCACGCCGAGGCGGTCGCCCTCGGCGAGATCCAGATCGACGCCCGCGATCAGCTCGTGGCCGTCGCGGCGCCGCACCGTCAGATCCCGCACCCTCAGCAGGCTCATCCTGACCTCCTCCTGCCGATCGAGTTCCCGGCGCCGACCTCGCGCGCGCTCATCGGGACAGCTCCGGATCGGCGTACTCACGCAGGCCGTCGCCGAGCAGATTCAGGCCCAGCACCGTGATCACGATCGCCAGGCCGGGGAACACCGCAGGCCACAGCTGCACGCCGAGCACCGCCTGTGCGTCGCGCAGCATCTGGCCCCAGGACGGGTTCGGCGGCGGCGAACCCAGGCCGAGATAGGACAACGCCGCCTCGGCCACCACCGCGAGACCGAACTCCAACGAGAGCTGCACCAACAGGATCGGATAGATGTTGGGCAGCACGTGCCGCAGCAGGATGCCGAGACGGCCGGTGCCTGACGCGGTCGCCGCCAGGACGTAGTCCTGCACGAGCACCCGACGGGCGGCGATGCGCGTCACGCGGGCCACCACGGCCGACGTCGCCAGGCCGATCGCCAGCACGGCGGTGAGCGTCGACGCGCCCCGCACCGCCACCAGCACCATCGCCAGCAGCAGCGTGGGGAACGCGATGAGCACGTCGATGCCGTGCACCACGGCGTCGTCGGCCTTCCTCGGCGCCAGCGCCGCCAGCAGCCCGAGGGTGATGCCCAGCACGGCTGCGATCAGCACCGACGCCGTCCCGATGCCCAAGGCAAGCCGAGCCCCGACGAGGAACTGGCTGAACACGTCGCGACCGAGTCGGTCGGTGCCCATCCAATGGGTCGCGCTCGGCGTCTCCAACCGGCCGCCCACACCGGTCGCGTCGTGGTCGAAGGGCGTCCACACCAGGGAGACCAGCGCGGCCAGGACGACGAGTCCCACCAGCACGGCGCCGGTGATCAGCGCGGGTCCGCGTCTGCGTCGAGTACGGGCCCGGACTCGGGAGGCGGCGACGCGCGGGGTGGGCTCCGTCCCGCCGGGAGCCGAGCGCAGCGCGGGGGTCATCGGGCCGCTCGCAGTCTCGGGTCCAGCGCGCGCTGCGCCACGTCGACCAGGAAGCCCACCACCAGCACCACCGCCGTCATCAGGAACACGGTGGCCTGCACCTTGACCAGGTCACGGTTTCCCACGTCGGTCAACAACATCCTTCCCAGTCCCGGCAGCGTGAAGACGCTCTCCACGATCACCGCCCCGAGCAGCGAACCGGCCAGCTGCACGCCGAGGACCGACAGCACCGGCACGCACGCGTTGCGCAGTCCGTGCCGCCACAGGGCCTGCGAGCGCGTCCAGCCCACCGATCTCGCGGTGCGCAGGAAGTCCTGATCGACCACGTCGAGCGTGGCGGAGCGGACATAGCGCAGCAGCGCGGAGGCCTGTGCCACCGCGAGGGTCACCACCGGCAGCACCAGTGACCGCACCGCCTCGCCCGGCTCGGCCCAGCCCGCGACGGGGAATCCGCCCGGCGGCGCCCAGCCCAGGTTCAGGGCGAACACCGCCACCAGCAGGATGCCGATCCAGAAGATCGGCACCGCCACGCCGAGCTGGCTGATCGCCGAGACGACCACGCCCACCGGGCTGCGGTGTCGCAGGGCGGCCCACACGCCCAGCGGCACCGCGATCAGCACCGACAGCACGAAGGCCGACAGCCCCAGGGGGACCGTCACCGTCATCCGGTCCAGGATCTCCGGCCCGACCGGCTGTTGACTGACATAGGACCGCCCCAGGTCGCCGGTCAGCAGATCGCCCAGCCAGTGCAGATAGCGGATCGGCGCGGGCTGGTCGGTGCCGAGCTGCCGACTCAGCTCCGCCACCTGCTCCTCGGTGGCCTCCACGCCGAGCATCGTCCGCGCGGGATTGCCGGGCAGCAGGGACAGCAGCAGGAACGTCAGCGCGCTCGCCGCGATCAGCGAGCCCGCCAGCAGCAGCACCCGCCGCAGCACGTACCGGATCATCGGCGGCGGACCTCCCGGCGGGCGCCCCGGCGCGTGGACGGCGTCATCGCTCAGCCCGCCTTGGTGATCTCGGGCAGGTACAGGCTGTCGGCCAGTGCGGTCTCCGGGTAGCCGGTGACGCCGTCGCGGGCGACCCGGACCAGCGGGTTGAGGAACAGCCAGTCGCTGGCGGCCTCCTCGGAGATCCGCTCGCCGACCTGCCGGAGCAGCTCGACGCGCTCCTCCTCCGTCTCGGCGACGTCGGCCTGCGCGACCCATTCCTGAACCTGCGGGTCGTCGTAGCGCCAGTAGAAGTCGGGGTTGGCGTACCAGAAGACGTCGTGCGGGTTGACGTGGTTCTGGATGGTCAGGTCGTAGTCGACCTGGGTGAACACCTTGTCGTACCAGGTGGCGCCCTCGATGGCGTTGAGGTCCACGGTGACGCCGACCTCGGCGAGCTGGTCCTGCACGAGCTGGGCGACGGTGAGCAGCTTGTCCTCGGAGGGGACGTCCAGGCTCAGTGTGAGGCCGTCCTCGTGGCCCGCCTCCGCGAGCAGTTCCCTGGCCAGCTCGGGATCGTGTGCCACGTTGGCGGTCAGGTCCTCATACCAGGGGTCGGTGGGCGGGATGCCGCTGCCGATCAGCTGGCCGTAGCCGTCCCACACCGCGTCCAGCACGGCCTGATGGTCGATCGCGGCCCGCAGCGCGCGGCGCACCCGCGAATCGGTCAGCGGCTCCCGCTCGTTGTTGAACGCCAGCAGCGTCTTCGTGTTGGACGCGCCTTCGGTGATCACGAACTGCGGATTGCCCTCGAAGGCCGCGAGCAGCTCGGGGGAGGGCACCGAGGCGAGCAGGTCGACCTGGCCGCCCTGGAGCGCGTTGCTCATCGCGGTCGCGTCGTCGAAGTAGCGGAACACCACCGAGGCCGAGGCGGCGGTCTCGCCCCAGTAGTCGGGGTAGCGGCTCAGCGTGATGCTGTCGCCGCGCTTCCACTCGTCGAAGGTGAACGGGCCGGTGCCCACCGCCTGCTCGGCCAGATCGGCGGCGTCCTCCTGGAAGATCAGCCCGGCCGAGGTGGTCAGGCCGAACAGGAACTCGTTGCTGCGCTCGCCGAGGCTGACCGCCACGGTGTCGGGGTCCTCGGCCGTCACCGAGGTGATGCCCGCCAGGCTCTGCTTCTTCGGGTTGACCGAGTCGGGGGCGATGGTGCGTTCGATGCTCCACACGACGTCGTCGGCGCTGAACTCCGTGCCGTCGTGGAAGGTCACGTCCGGCGCCAGGTGGAAGGTGTAGTCGAGACCGTCCTCGGAGACGTCCCAGGACTCGGCGAGCGCGGGCACGATCTCGCCCTCGTCGTCCAGGGCCACCAGGCCTTCGTAGACGTTGCGCAGCAGCACCTCGGACAGCCCGGAGGAGCCGCCGACGTTGGAGTCCAGGCTGGTCGGCTCGTTCTGTGAGCCGATGACCACGACGGCCTCCGGATCGGGTTCGCCGGTGGAGGTCGCGCCGCCGCCCCCGCCGCACGCGGCGGCGAGCAGCAGAGGCGGGACGGCGAGGGCGGTATACAGCGCGCTGCGGCGCATGGCGGCGCTCCTTGTCGCGGGAGATGCCGGGCGGGAAACCGGCCGGGAGTGGTGTCGGTCGGGAGGTGGTGTCGGTCGGGCACCGGGGGCGCCGACCGGGGGTGCTGCCGGACGGAATGACGCCGGAGTCTCGGCGGGGCCCGTGCAGCCTGCGCGGAGCGGGCACGCGGATCGGGCGATCAGCCCGCCGAGCCCGTGCGTGCCAGGGGGCGGCCCCGACTTACGCGGTACGAGACCACGGGACGGGGCGCGGGGACGGCGACGGCGCAGATCGGACAGCGATCGATCCGCCGCAGGATCGACGGCGCGGAGCCGGGCAGGAAGCCTGCCTGGTCGTCGCGGTCATCGTGGGGCGGGAGTCGAGAACTGCCGGGCGGCCGTCGTCCTGGCCGAGGCAGGGATCAGCGCGGGCCTGCGCCGGAGGTCGCGGCCCGCAGACGACAGGCGCTGCTGCACACCCGCAGCAGGTCGACGTGTCGCCGCGAGACGGCGTAGAAGTGTTGGCCCACGACGCGAGTATGCCCGTCGGCCCGCACCGTCGTCGCTCCTTGTAATGAGAATGACATTCTCGCTGGTGGGATGCCCTAGTTAGGGTGGCTAACGGTTGCCATGTCGACACTCTGCGTGAGATGTCGGGGCGTGGTGGTCCTCGGAGCGACACGATCGGCGAGGCCGGGGGCGCGCCCGGCTGCCCCGCGACCGGTCCGGCCGACGGGGGCTCGATGTCCGTCCGACGGACGCGTGCGCGTCCCGGCCCCGGCGCAGCGAGATCCGGCTGGGGCGGGGACGCACCGCCAGCCGGCCCGGCGCCGAGGCGGCGCCCTTCGTCCGACGGCCGGTGAGAATCGGCCGAGCCGTCGTCCGGACCGGTGTCGGGAATAGGTCGACCATCGAACCAGAACCGCGCGATGTCGCAGCCCGCAACGGAATCACCGTTCGTCCTTATCGGACGAAGATCGCCATTCTCCTTCGTCGCCGGAAAAACCACCCCCTCGATCGCGGAGGCGATAAGATCGAAATGCGCGCGGTATTCCTGAAAGAGTCCGACCTGTGGGGGCTGATCCGAGGACTCGAATGCCGTTCGCCGACGTCGAGGAGCAGCAGAGACCGTGAACGACTCCGCCGCGCAACGCCAGGCCAAGATCGACGCCCTGAAAGCCGTTCTCGGCGTCGACAGCCACGACGACGACGCCCGACTCCAACTGATCGAGGTGCTGATCGATGACGGCCGGACCGAGGAGGCGATGCGCGGGCTGGTGGAGATCCTGGCCCGTGACCCGTCCTCGGCGGCGGCCACCGACCTGATGCGCAGGCTGGTGAGCCCGACACCGGCCGCCCCGGAACCGACCGCCTCGACGCAGGTCCCTCCGGCGTCCGGTGCCGCACCGCCGCTCTCGACCGAGGCGGCCTCGCCAGGGCCCGGCGACGTGGAGCGGGTGCCGGTGACGGCCGCCCCGCCGGACGGAACCGACGCCGAGACTCTCGTCGACGTGCGATCCGAGGCCGTGCGACTGGCCGACGTCGCCGGGATGGAGAGCGTCAAGGAGCGGCTGGAGGCGGCCTTCCTCGCCCCGATGCGCAACCTGGAGGTCGCCCGCGCCTACGGTCACTCGTTACGGGGCGGCCTGCTGCTCTACGGCCCGCCGGGCTGCGGGAAGACGTTCATCGCCCGAGCCGTGGCAGGCGAACTCGGCGCGAAGTTCCTGTCCGTCTCGCTGGCCGACGCCCTGGACATGTGGATGGGCGCCAGCGAGAAGAACGTCCGGGCGATCTTCAACACGGCCAGGGCGAGCGCGCCCTGTGTGCTGTTCATCGACGAGATCGACGCCATCGGCGGCAAGCGCGCCGCCATGGCGCACAGCCCGATGAAGAACGTCGTCTCCCAGCTCCTCACCGAGATGGACTCGGTGGACTCCGACAACAAGGGCGTCTTCGTCCTCGGCGCCACGAACCATCCCTGGGACATCGACTCCGCGCTGCGCAGGCCGGGCAGGCTGGACCGGATGCTGTTCGTGACGCCGCCCGACGAGTCCGCGCGGCTGGCGATCATTCGGCTGAACATGCGTGGTCGTCCCGTCGGCAGTCTCGACTACGCCTCGCTGGTGCATCGGACCGAGGACTTCTCCGGCGCCGATCTGACCTATCTGTGTCAGGCCGCTGCCGAACGCGCGATGCTCGACTCGATTCGTACGAATCGGATTCGCGACATCGAGACGTCGGACTTCACCACGGCGCTGAAAGACGTGAAGCCGTCCACCAAGAGCTGGTTTCACGCCGCCCGGCAGGTCGCGCAGTTCGCCAATCACGACAACTCCTATGACGAGCTGATCAGCTATCTGCGTCGTCGCCGGGTGGTGTGACGAGATGGACGAGGATCAGGGCGAACGCGCGATGCTGCTGCTGTCGGCAGGCAAGCACGACGCGGCGATGCGGTTGATCGGCGAGGCGCTGGCCCGCGACCCCGACGACGGCGAGGCCTGGGCGCTGCGCACCTCGGTGCACCTGGCGCGCGGGCAGAACCAGGAGGCGCTGCACGCGGTCCGTGAGGCGCTCGCCGCCTTCCCCGACGACGGCGAGGCCCATGCGCTGCACGCGCAGGTGTTGGTGGAGACGGGGGAGTTCGCCGAGGCCCGGCTCGCCTCGGCCATCGCGGTGGGTCTGTGTCCGGAGGACGCCTGGTGCCACTCGGTTCGGGCGCAGACCCTCGCGCTGGGGATCGTCCAGGGCCTGGACGGGCACTCGGCGGCGGAGGTGATCGCCATGGCCGAGCGGGCCCTGGCGCTCGACTCGCCCGTGAGCCCGGTCGTGGCCGCGAACGTCGGCATGGCCCTGCTGCTGGTCGGCAGGCGGATGCAGGCCGTCGAGATCCTGGAGGCGGCCGTCGCGCGTCACCCGCAGTCGCCGCAGCTGATCACCGCGCTGGGCATGAGTCGGGACCCGGCCGCCCAGCCCGCCCACGCCTGGCGCCTGTGGGAGACGGCCAACTCGCTGGACTCCTCGGCGCTGCGCAATACCAGGGTGCCGATCGTCCTTCGGCTGATGCAGCTCGTGGCGCAGTATCTGGTGCTCGGCGGTGCCCTGCTGGTGACGGCGGGCGTGCTGAGCTGGTTACAACTGAGCGCGGACTGGTCGGCGGTGCCTCGCCTGGTGACCGGCGTCGTCGTCGCGGTGCTGCTGTCTCCCTCGGCCATCGGCCAGCTGACCATGCCCCGGCAGACCCGACGCTTCCTGCGCGACGCGGTCCCCAGGGAACCGCTGTACGTCTGGTCGGGCGGGCTGACGGCGGTGTGCGGGATCACGGCGTCCGTGGTGCCCGCCTCGGTGGTCTGGCTGCCGATCGGCGTCGGCGTGCTGGCCTACGTCACCGCCGTGTGGGCGCAGGTCCGGGTGCGACGCAGCCTGCTCACCGAGGTGCCTGCGAACGTGCTCTCGGTGGGCTCGTGGCGCCAGCAGGAGAAGTCCATGCTCTGGACGGCGGCCACCGTCGTCGTCGTCGTGCTGTTGACGCTGCTGGGCTGGGAGTCCGCCGCCGTCGCGGTGGGGGTGATGACCGCGGCGCCGGTCGCCCTCGTGCTGCTGAGCCTGCCCGCCAACCCCCGCGCCGAGGAGCAACTGCGCTTTCCCGGCCGGATCGCCATCGCCGCCGCGAACGCCTCGATGGCCACGGCGGCCGGGCTGCTGGCCTGGGGACCGGGATCGGGCTGGGGCATGGCGGGCGGCCTGCTGCTCATGCTGTCGTCGGTGTTCTGGGCCGTCGGCCGTCGACAGAATGCGCGGGCGGGCTCCGGCTGGCGAGCATCGAACCAACCGGGATCCTGACCATGCGGGGCATTGACCACGCGGGTCCTCTACTCGCCACGCACCCAGTCGGGCAGCTCGCCCCCGGACTCCGACCGCCAGGCCTCGGCCAGGGCGTCCGGTGCGGCCGAGTACAGCCGGGGCAGCTCCCGGCGTAACGCGGTGTGCGCCTGCTCGATCCCGTCGGCCGTCGCGAGTCGCCAGGCATGCGCCGCCATCGCGCTCGCCGCCTCGGGCCTGCCCACCGACCGCAGCACGGCGGCCCACTCGACGGCGAGGTTCGCCACGGCCGACCGGCCCCGTTCCGGGTGCTCGGCGGCGAGATCGGACCGCAGGAGAAAGGCCCGCTTGAACAGGGGCAGTGCGGTCTCGACCGTGCCTGCCGCACGACGAAGACGCGCCAGCTCGACCAGAGCGACGGCCAGCTCCTCCCGATGCCGCCCGAGCCCGCGATCGGACACGAGCTGCTCCCAGCAGGCCACCGCCTCCTCGGCGGTCTCGGCGGCCTCGGCGGACAGACCCGCCGCGCTGCGACACCGGGTCAGCAGGGACAGCGCATCCGCCAGCTCGTCGCGGTGCCGTCGGGGGCTTCGGCGGGCCAGCCTGGTGCTCAATGCCAGCGCCTCCTCGGCGGAGGTGAGGCCCGCAGGGCCCTGACCACCCGCGATCAGCCAGCGGACCATCGTGTTCATCGCCACCGCCAGTGCGGGCTCGTAGCGATCCGGCTCCCGTTCGCTCATCATCTGGAAGGACTCGACGGCGGCTGCCGCATGGGAGATCGCCACGTCGAAGCTGCCGGAGGCCCCGTAGCAGTCGGCGAGGTGCCTGCGCGCCTCGGAGGCCGAGGGCAGATGCGCCAGGATGTCGTCCTCGCCGAGTGCGTCGGCCAGCTTGCCTGCCTCCTCCGCCGTGTTCAGCGCGGTGAGCAGGTCACCCTGGCGCAGGGCGGCGGCGCTGTGGGTGAGCAGAGCCGACACCAGTCGCCCGCTGCCCGCCGATTCGTCCTGCTCGGCCGGCCGGAGGAAGGCGACGACGCGAGTGATGTGCTCTTCGGCCTCGGCAGGCCGGTCCGCGAGCAGCAGGGCGACGGCCTTGCGATGAATCACCCCGACGATGACGGCGTCGTACCGGTCCGGCCATTCGTCGCTCAGCACCTCGTACAGCGCCATCGCGGTGTCCAGATCGCGCACGGCGTCGTCGGGACTGCCGACCTCGCACAGGTGATCGGCCCGGTCGGTGAGGCACTCGGCGAGCGGCTCCCGGTGATCGCGCGGGTTCTCCCGGTACAGCCCCTCGTACAGGGCGACGGCGCGGTTCGACATGAAGGTGCTCAACCCGTCGTCCGGGGTGTCCTGGAGGATGCGGGCATAGCAGGCCAGCAGCCGAGCCGACACCGGACGATGTCGTGGACCCTGCTCGCCGAGCCCGTTGAACACGGCAAGGGCGCGCTGGATGGCGAGCATCGCCGCCGAGGTCAGCCCGACCTCGGCACAGCGAGCCGCGGTGACCGCGCCCGCCTCGACCAGGTCCACCGCGAACCGGGCCGGGTCGAGGGCGGCCAGGCTCCCGTAGACGGACTCCGCGCGGCCCGCGGCGTCCAGCGCCTCGGAGGCGCGATCGGTGTTGACGAGCTGGACGACCAGCTTGCGCAGCGACTCGGCCAGCACGGCCTGCGCGGCGATCGTGTTCGCGCCCGACGTGCCGCCTGCCGGTGCCGTGGCGTTCGCGGCGGCGGGGTCCGCGTCCAGTGCGTCGATCATCCGGCGGGTCGCCTCCACCGCCGGTTCCGCCAGCGCCAGCGACCGCTCCGGCATCGCCTGGTGCAGCGCGGCGATGAGCCCGTGGTCCGCCTCCTCCCGCAGCACGGCGCTGAGCGCCTCCGCGATCGGCCGGGGATATCGCGCGGAGGGGGCCACCGCGACGGCGGCGACGGCGAGTTCGTGCGGGAAGCTCCTGATCAGGTCGCCGATGCGTCTGCCGAGCCACGGGAAGAACTCCGGATGCTCTGCGGCCCGGGCGATCTGGGTCAGCAGCCGGACCGCCGAGGCGCCGTCGATGCCGGGGATGATCGCGGGCAACAGATCGTTCTCACTGGCGAGCAGCTCACCGAGGAAGTGCTCCATGAGCAGGTCGGGGTGGAAGCCGCCCAGATATCCGTCACTGGCGTCCTCCGGCGGATACAGCGCCCGTGCCCACTGGGCGATCTCCCGGCGGTCGCCTGCGTCGGGCACGTTCATCATCGCCCGTCCGACGAGCGTCATCGCCGTCTCGGAGTCGGCGGGGCGATGCAGCAGCAGTGCGGCGACGGCCCGTTCCCGCAGCGACGCATAGCCGATGCCGTGCTGCACGGCCATCCGATCCCAGTACCGCCGCTCGTGGTCGATGAGGCGCTGCGCGGGATCGGCCGCGCGCGAGTCGCCCGCGAGGACGAGCGACGCCTCGCCCGCTCGGCCGTCGGTCGTCGTCGCGGCGGATCGGGCGGTCGGGCGGCCTCCTGCCGTGCCGATGTCGTGCGCCCGGCCCGATCCGCTCGCGAGAGGATCGCTGCGACCCGGCCCGGCGGGGGCTGTCTCGGCTGCCGTGGCGGCGGGTCCGGACGAGGCCGTGCCGGTGGTCGACACGGCGGTGACCCGCTTCTGCGCCGCGCGCCCGGCGGCCGAGGCCGTCGTGTCGTCGCGCTCCGATTCGCCTCGGGCGGGATCGGCCCGCCCACCGGGGTACGCCGCCGGTCGGATCACCGGGCCGGGGCCGCGATCCGTCGTGGCGGGGACGGTGCGGCCGTCACGCAGCAGCGCCACCAGCGCGGCGATGTGGATCGTGAGCACGCGACCGTAGGCGTCGCCCGCGAGATCCGGTGTCCACTCGGAGGCCGCCGAGTCGACGGAGTGGTGCGGCAGATCCGGTCGATCGGACAGCCGGGCCGCCAGGGCCTGCACCGCCTCGTCGAACGCTCGGCGACGTCCTTCGACGGTCGGTTCCATCTGGGCCAGCGTGAACATCGGCCGGGCGGGCAGCGCGTCGCTGAGGAAGTCCTCCCGGCGGCGCAGGTGCAGCCACCAGTCTCCTGCGGAGCGCGCCAGCAGCAGCAGGCGGACCGGCCGGAGGTCGACGGTGTCCGTCAGTGCCCGGACGAACTCGTGCACGTACTCGACGCGGGTCTCCGCGTAGTCCAGGACGAGCAGCACCGGATGCGCCGTGTCGCGCAGTGCGGCGAAGGGCGTCCGTGCGGCGGGGACGGCGGTGGTGAGGACGCCGCAGACCCAGCCCTGTTCCCGCTGACGATGCAGCAGCTCGTAGGCCAGCCTGGTCTTGCCCTGCCCGCCGCCGCCGACGATCAGGGCGACCCGCTGCGCATCGGGATCGGCGCACCAGTCGGCGAGGTCGGCCAGTTCGGCGTCGCGGCCGTAGAAGGGCACCGAGGCGAACTCCGGGCGCAGCAGTGCCACGGGGGAGCTGCGCGCCGAGGGACGCCGCAGCGGCCGGAGCAGCTCGGCCAGCTCGACGGACTCCGCCGTGTCGTCGAGCAGCGACTCCCGCAGCAGCGCCGTGAACTCCTCGTCGGCCAGCAGCGTGGTGATCGGGGTCGCCGAGAGGCGGCGGCCGTCGAACTCCCGCTCATCGAATCGGATCACCCCGATCACCCGGCCGCCCGCGACGACCGAGGCGCCCGACATCCCGCTCCACGGCGACCGTTCCTCGGCGGCACCGCCCGGCCAACTCTCGACGTCGACGACCTGCCTGCCCCGCGTTCCCAGGGTGATCGGGTTGATCCGCCCGTCGAGCTGCTCCGGGGCAGGCTGTCCCGCCTCGTCGTTGAACAGCGGAAACCCGACGGCCGTGCAGCGGACCCCCGGCGCGCGGCCGGTCAGCCTGCCCCAGCGCACGGGCGCGGCGGCGGGCGGCTCGGCAAGCCGCACCACGGCCGCGTCGCAGCCCTCGTCCAGTCGCCGCCACACCGTCGAGCCGCTGCGGGTGCGCCCGAGCCCGCCGGAGTCGTCCAGCAGTCGCACTCGGACCGGCCGGTCGCCCACCACATGCGCGGCGGTGAGGACCAGCCCGCCGCCGACGGCGTAGCCGGAGCCCGCGAGCCGCCAGCGCCCGTCCGACCGACGAGTCCAGATCGCCGCGACGCGCTCCCCGACGACGGTCATGTGCGCGCGACTGCCTGCGGCGAAGCCCGGCGGCGGCGTGCGGCCCGGCCGTGGGGGCCCGCCGCCCGAGGTCGCCGCATCGGCCCGCCGTCGGGATCGAGGTGTCGCGGCGCGGCGGCTTCGGTCTCGCGGCGGGCCCGCATCGGCGGGCGGCGGTCTGTCGTCCGACGGCCGCCTGCTCGCTCATCCGGCGTCCGCGTCAGATCGGGTGTGCCGGTGCTGCCCGGCGGACGAGCCGATGCCGAGGTCCACAGTGGTCCCGAAGTCCACTGTGGTCTGTCGAGTACGACCGAACCCTCGCGCACGGCACGCCTCCCGACCTCGACGACGTCGACCGCCGGGCCGTCCGCGTCTCCTCGGCCGCCCACGGGGGTCGCGGTTCTCAGCCTAGCCGGCTGGCGGCGGTCAGCGGGTCCGCGCGCGGCGGCTAGAGCAGACCGGCCGCCGCAGCTCAGGGAGCGAGCCGCTCCGCCAGTCGATCCAGGAACACCCGCTGAGCCGCCACGATCCGTTCTGCGGCCTCGGGCAGCGTGAACCACTGGACGCGATCGACCTCCGGGAACTGCCGGACCCGGCCCGAACCCCGAGGCCATTCCAGGTCGAAGGTGCCGGGCACCACCCGATGCGGGTCCACCTCGCCCGCCACGGCCCAGGCGGTCACGATCTTCCCGCCGGACTGCCGCACCTCCCCGAGGGGGAGCAGTTCGCCGGTCGGGGCGGGCAGGCCCAGCTCCTCCTGGAACTCGCGTCGCGCCGCCGCCTCGGGCGGCTCGTCCTCGAGGTACTCGCCCTTGGGCAGTGACCAGGCGCCCGCGTCGCGGCGGGCCCAGAACGGCCCGCCCATGTGACCCAGGAGCACCTCGACGTCCGGCCCTGGCGTGCGGAACAGCAGGAGTCCGGCGCTGTGTCTGCCCGTCATCCCGCCGAGTGTGCCGCCTGCGCGGACTCGCCGCGCGTGCGGCGACCGCGTCGGGCGGGCGGGGCGCCGAGGGGACGGGCCGGGGCGTGCCGCCGGGCGGGTGCACGGTCGTCAGGAGGCAGCAGGCAGCCCGGTGTCCGACACTCGCCACGTGACTCTCACACCGTGTGAGGCCGTATCCCTGAGGTCGTCATGTTCACCATCGGAGACTTCGCCAGGCTCGGCCGCGTGTCGGTGCGGATGCTGCGGCACTACGACGCGATCGGGCTGCTTCGCCCGGCCCGCGTCGACGAGTGGAGCGGCTACCGCTATTACGACGCCGCTCAGCTCGCCAGGCTCAACCGCCTCATCGCACTGAAAGACCTGGGCTTCACGCTGGCACAGGTGGCCGCGATCCTCGACGAGAAGATCGACGTGACCGAGTTGCAGGGCATGCTGCGGCTGCGTCGCGCCGAGCTGGCGGCGGCGGTGGCGGCGGATCGGGCGCGGCTGGCCAGAGTCGAGGCGAGGCTCTTCGTGATCGAGAAGGAGGGACTCATGTCCGTCGACGAGGTACTGGTGAAGCACGTCCCCGCCGTCCGGGTGGCCGAGTTGAGCGCGGTGGCGGAGAGCTACGCCGCGCAGGACATCGGCCCGGTCATCGCGCCGATGTTCGACGAGCTCCACCGCAGGCTCGTCGAGGAGGGCCTGCACCCGATCGGGCCGGGCATCGCCTACTACGAGCCGCTCGGCGAAGGGGTGCGGGTGCACGCAACCTGCCCGGTCGCGGCGGCGGAACCGCGGCCTGCCGCTCCCGGCGCGCTCGCGGTGGTGGACCTGCCCGCAGTCGAGGCCGCGACCATCGTGCATCGCGGCTCGATGACGGAGGCCGACGCCGTGGTCCAGGAGATCGCCCGCTGGATCGAGGCGTCGGGACGGGTCGGCACCGGGTACGCCCGCGAGGTCTACCTGGAGACCTCGGCGGACGAGTCCGCCTGGGTCACCGAGTTCCAGGAGCCGTTGCTGGCCGAGGGCTGACGCCGGGCCGGACGCTACGCCTGCGCTCGACGACGGCAGGCGACCTGCCGTAGTGCGGCGCGATCACATCCGCCAGGGGACCCGTTTCGTCTGAGCGGGTCCCCTGCGCGTGTTCCGGCCGGCTCCGCCGGGAAGACATGACCCGTTTCACCGAGGACGCGACCAGCTCGGTCGAACCTGTCAGGTCGGGTGTCGGGTGGCACCGGCGAGCGGCAGGGCGGCGAGGGAGCCGCCGTGCGGCGCAGATCGAGTGCAACCTCGTTCTCCTGCGGACTCGTCGGAGCCCCTCCTTGTTTATAACCCCTAGTGGGGTTATAACTGGGGTCATAGTCTTCGAGAAGTGACGAGGGTGATCGTGATGCCGAAGATCAATATCTATCTGCCGGACGAGCTGGCCGAGGGGGTCCGGGAGTCCGGCATCCCCGTGTCGGCGATCTGCCAGCGGGCGTTGGAGACGTCGGTGCGGCGGGTGAACGCGATTCGCGGGACCGTGCTGGACAACCTGGACGGGGACGATCCGACGGCTCGGCTGTCCCGGTTCACCGATCGTGCTCGCACGGTGATCTCGCTGGCGATCACGCGGGCCCGCGAGCAGCGCGCCGCGACCGTCGGCACCGAGCACCTGCTCGGCGGAATGCTCGCCGAGGGCGGCAACCTGGCGCTGCCGGTGCTGCGGGTCATGGAGATCGAGCCCGATCGGATCGGGCGGGAGTTGGAGCGGGTCTCGGCGACGGTCGGCGACGGTGCCGAGCGGCCCGCCGCGCTGCGGTTCAGCGGTTCCGCCGCCAACGCCCTGGAACTGACGGTCACCGAGGCCATCGCGCTGGGACACGACTACGTCGGCTGTGAGCACCTGCTGCTCGGCCTGGTCGCCGAGTCCGACGGCGCGGCGGGGGAGGTCCTCCGGGGGCTGGGCGTCGATCTGCGGTCGACCCGCCGGGCGGTCACCGCCGCACTCACCGGGTATGTCCATCTGCGTGCCCAGACCGCAGCGAACGCGCAGGCGGCCCCGGCCTCGGCGGACGTCGGCGCCATGCTGGCCACGGCGGTCCGCCATGAGCTCCGGCCGATCCTCGACCGGCTCGACCGCCTCGAACAGCGGGCCGACGTTCCGGCGACGGAGGATTGATGTCTACTTCGGACAGGAGTGGACGCCGTCCAAGCTTGGTTCGATCGACTCGGACCGTTGCCACGCCCGGATGATTCGGCCGCCTGAAGTCGCCTCGGTCCGCCTTGACGCAAAATGCGGCGAGGCGCGGTTGGCGGCTGGATCGACGTCGTCGAAGACACGCTGGACTGCCGGAAGGCCGTCCCCGGTCCGTCTCGGCGCCCTGCGGCCGCGTGTCCTTCGACGCCGGGGCGGTCAGCCCGCCGCCGGGAGCTGCGGCACGTCGTCGCCGAGGACGGCGCGGAGGCGGTCCCGATCGGCCTTGCGCAGCCCGGCGACGACCCGCTGGTAGGAGTGCACGGTCATCTCCACCAGCTCGTCGTCGGGGACCGTGCCGTCCAAGAGGATCGTGTTCCAATGGCGCTTGTCCGTGTGGTAGCCGGGCGTCACGCTCGGGAACTGCGCGCGCAGCTCCACGGCGAGGCTCGGTTCGCACTTCAGGGTAATCCGGGACGGCTCCTCGGCGGGCCCGTCGGCCAGGATCGCGAACGACTTCTCGGCGACCTTGTAGACCAGTGCGCCGGGGCCGTAGGGCTGCGTCTCGGTCGACTCCGGGAACCACAGCGCGATGTCGATGAACTCCTGCGGTGTCATGTGCGGCGGCCCTTCGGCGACGGTCGATCGTGGACGGCGTCCTCGGTGCGGAGAGTACGGCGAGAACGCACGGCGTCGCCGGCGCCCTTGACGGCGCGACGGGCCGACCCTCACTCGCCGCCGCGATTGTGGATGATGAAGTCGTCGAAGCGGTGGACGCCGGGACGCCCGTCGATCTCGGCGACCGCGCGACGCAGGTCCCCCAGCTGATCGACGGTCATCGCCAACGGCGGCTCGGCAGGCTGGTGGGTGGTGCCGCGCGGATAGTCGACCCCCGGCGTGGTGGTCATCTCGATGTGACAGCCGAGGATGCCGCTCACCGAGCGTCGGGCGCAGAACTCCGTGAGCCGGTCGACGGTGGCCGCGAAGGCAGGCCAGTCCTCGACGTACAGCCTGCCGGGATAGAAGGTGTCCCCGGTGAACAACAGCCCGGTGTCGCGATCGTGGAACACGACGGCGGCTGCCTGATGGCCCGGTCCGGGGATCACGTCGATCAGTCGGTCGCCCAGGTCGAACTCGCCAGTGACGGCGGGCCAGTCCCGGAGCCCGAAGAAGCCGACGACGTCGGCCAGTTCCCGACCCACGATCGTGGTGTTCGGGCGGTCGACGAACTGCGGGTCGCCCGCCACATGATCGCCGTGGCCGTGGGTGTGCGCGACCACGAGGGCGTAGTCGGGGCGATGTCGGATCCGATCCGCCAGCAGGGAGTCGACCACCCGTCGCAGGGGGAAGTGCTCTGCCGCCTCGGTCGCCCCGGTGTCGAGGAGCAGGGCCCGGTCCGCCCCGAGGAGCAGGAACAGGAACGGGGCCTCGAAGTGCACCGACATGTTCTGCCGCAGGATGACGGTGCGCTCGTCGTAAGCGTGCACCTGGATCTCCGGAGCCGGATCGTGCTTGGGCGACGGCCAGCCCGCATGCCAACCGACGTCGAGGTCTCCGCTGGTCGACGCGGGCTTCGTGACACGGCTCATCCGCGCACGGTATCCCGCAGGCGCCCGGTTGCGGCACCGGACGGCGGCTCGGTCGGGCGGGACGACGGTCGAACCACCGGCAGGTCCGGCCCCGTGGCCGTCCCGGCCCGCCGTGGACCCTCTCCACGGCCGATAATCGCTGGTGCGGGCGATGGGCGGTATGACAGCCTCAGCCGCGTGGTCGATCACCAGTTCGCCGATGCCGGTCTCGCCGCGCTCTACGACCGGCAGTACACCTGGGAGCGCCGCGGCGACTTCGGCTTCTACCTGCCGTTGGTGCTGGCCGCCGATGCGGTGCTCGACGTCGGCTGCGGAACCGGCACCCTGCTGCACCGGGCGCGCGACGAGGGCCACACCGGGCGGCTCTGCGGCCTCGACCCCGCCGCCGGGATGCTGGCCCAGGCCCGCACTCGCGAGGACGTGGAGTGGATCGAGGGCGACCTCGGCTCGACGTCGTGGGATGGCGAGTTCGACCTCGTCGTCATGTCCGGCCACGCCTTCCAGGTGTTCGTCACCGACGAGGAGCTGCGCAGCTCGCTCGCCGCGATCCGCGCGGCGCTGACCGAGGGCGGCCGGTTCGCCTTCGAGACGCGCAATCCGTCCGCCCGCGCCTGGGAACGGTGGACCGACGAGTACGTCCGGGAGATCACCGGCCCGACCGGCGCGACGATCCGGACCTGGAACCAGGTGGACACCCCCGTCGACGGCCGGACGGTCAGCTTCACCACCACCTTCGTTTCCTCCGACCGTGCGGAGCCCGAGACGAGCCGGAGCACGCTGCGCTTCCTGGACGTCGAGGAGCTGGCGAGCTTCCTGACCGAGGCGGGGCTGGTCGTCGAGGAGCAGTTCGGCGACTGGGACCGCAGCCCGGTCACCGAGCAGAGCATCGAGATCATCACCTTCGCCCGCCGGGCGGGCTGAGGCGAGGCGGCGCCACCGGCACCGGGTCTTGCGGGCCTCGGGCGCCTCGCCGGTCTCGGCGCCCGTCGAAGGTCAGGCGGAGCGGTCGTGTCGCTCGGACCAGAACGCGGGCCGCGATCGGGACCGCAGCGTCGGATCGACCTTGGCCAGCACGGTGTCTCGGGTGATGACCACCGTGGACACGTCGGCTCGGCTCGGCACCTCGTACATCGGGTCGAGCAGGACCTCCTCCAGGATCGCCCTGGCCGCGCGGGCGCCGGTGCCGCGCAGCAGCGCCTGCTCGGCGACCGCGTGCACGGCGTCCTCGGTGAACTCCAGTGTCACGCCGTCGATGGCGAAGAGGCGTCGGTACTGCTTGATCAGCGCGTTGCGCGGCACGGTGAGCACGCGGGCCAGCGCGGCGGTGTCCAGCGGCTCGAGCAGCGACACCACCGGAATCCGGCCGATGAACTCGGGGATCAGCCCGAAGTGCTGGAGATCGGCGGGCAGCACCTCGAGAGGGGCCCTCGCCTGCCGGGGGCGGATGTCGACGCCGAAGCCGAGGCCGCCGCCGGACCGCGACTCGACGATCCGGTCCAGCCCGGTGAAGGCCCCGCCCAGGATGAACAGCACGTTGCTCGTGTCGAGTGCGACACGCTCGTCACCCGGCCGCCCGCGTCCGCCGTGGAGGGGGACCTCCGCGATCCGGCCCGCCAGCAGGCTCAACAAGGCCTGCTGGACCCCCTCGCCGGACACGTCCCGCGTGGTTGACGGATGCGCACTCCGCCGGGCGATCTTGTCGATCTCGTCGAGGTAGACGATGCCGCTCTCCGCCCGCTCGACGTCGTGATCGGCGGCCCGGATCAACGCGGCCAGCATGGTCTCCACGTCCTCGCCGACGTAGCCCGCCTCGGTGAGGGCGGTGGCATCGGCCATGGCGAACGGCACGTCGAGCGCGCGGGCGAGCGTCTGGGCGAGATGAGTCTTGCCGCAGCCGGTGGGGCCGATCAGCAGGACGTTCGACTTGCCGAGTTCGACGGTGTCCTTCTCGGCGGCATGACGTCCGACGGAGGCCGTCCTCGTGTCGATCCGCTTGTAGTGGTTGTAGACCGCGATCGAGAGGACCCGCTTGGCCTGGTCCTGCCCGACCACGTACTGATCGAGCAGCGCGTGGATCTCGTGCGGCCTCGGGCGGGGCGGCCGCGCACCCGCGGGCCTGCCGTCGGGCTCGACGGGTCCGGCGCCGTCGGGGGCGGACTCCGCGTCGTCGGCGACCAGCTCGGTGCACTGCGCGACACACCCGTCGCAGATCGCCACGCCGAGGGGTCCCGCGATGAGCCGCCGAACCTGTCGGCGGCCCTTTCCGCAGAACGAGCAGGTCGGCTCCTCGCTGATCTCAGGCACTCGGGCGCGTCTCCTCGGCTGGGCGGGTCGGGTGGGGTCGTGGGTGGTCGGGGCCGGTCCGGGGTGGACGTCGGCGCTACCGGCGCCGCCCGGGTACGACGTTGCGGGATCTGCGCGACCTCGGCCGTGTTCCGCGCCCCGCTTCGGTTCCCGGCTGTCGTGATCGACCCGACAGCGGAGTGCCGGGGCGGGCGTCCGTCGGGCACGACCGTCGACCGGCGGGCAGCACGCCCGCCGCGCCTCGGCGGCTAGAGAGGCTAGAGAGGCCGGCCCCTGCCCTCCTGTCGCGCGGGGGCCTGCACGGCGATCTGCGGTGTCGTCGCCGGTCGCCAGCACTCCGTCCTGGCTCCTGCCGGTCGTCGTGCAGCTCGTCCACGCCGTTCCCGCTCACGACGGAGCGGGATCGGCGACAGGCGCCCCGAGCGTCACGGGCAGGGCGGCCAGTCGCCAGTTGCCGGGATCGGGCACGCGCTGCGGGGTGCCTGCCGACGCCAGGTCGGGGAATCGCCGCAGCAGCGCGCCGAGCGCGACCTCGGTCTGCACGCGGGCGATCGACGCCCCGAGGCAGAAGTGCGGACCGTGCAGGAAGCCGAGGTGTCCCGCCGCGCCCGGCGTCCGCTGGAGGTTGAGCCGGTCGGGGTCGGCGTACACCCGAGGATCGCCGTTGACGGCCGCCAGCGCCGCCGTCACCCGGTCCCCCCTGCTGATCAGCGTGCCGTGGATCTCGACGTCCTCCCGTGCCTGCCGGGGGATCGCCAGCAGCTGCGGGCCGCACCAGCGCGTCAGCTCCTCGACGGCGCCGGGCAGCAGTGCGTCGTCGGCGCGGAGCGCGGCGAGCTGCTGCGGGTGGTCGAGCAGGGCCGCCACGGAGTTCGCCACCAGGTGCGTCGGGGTCTGGCCCGCGAGCACGACATTCCAGATCAGGGTGACCAGCTCGACGTCGTCCAGTCGGTCGCCGTCCTCGGACTGGGCACGGAGGAGATCGGAGACCAGGTCGTCGGCGGGCTCGGCGCGTCGCACCGCGACCGCCGCCGTCGCGCCCTCGACGATGCCGGGGATCGCCTCGGCCAGCCCGGCACCGTGACCGGCGGCGATGATCGCGCCGTACTCCCGCCACCGGGGCCGGTCCGACTCCGGGATGCCGACCAGCTCGCAGATCACGTCCATCGGCAGCGGCCGGGTGAAGTGCCGTTGCAGGTCCACGGTGCCGTCCGCGACGTGGTCCGGCAGCTCGTCGAGCAGACGGTGGACGATGCGCTCGATCCTCGGCCGGAATCGCGCCGCGCGCCGCGCGGTGAACGCGGGTGCCACCAGCCTGCGGAGTCGGTGGTGTTCCGGTCCCTCCAGCTCCTGCATGGTCCGCAGGTAGGGCAGGTATTCCTCGGCGACGGCCGGTCGATGGGCGAAACTGCCCGCATTGAGCTCGAATCGCGGGTCGCTCAGCATCGCCCTGGCGCCGTCGTGTCGCAGCAGGGCCCACATCGTGCCGAGTCCGGGGATCAGCAGTCGAGCCAGTGGTGATCGCTCGCGCGCCGCCCCGTACCGGGACCAGGGGTCCCGCATCAACTCCGGATCGGACAGGTCGATCTCGGGGATGCGGTCCTGGGCACTGACGGCTGCCATGCGCGCTCCAATTTCAGATGCTTCAATCAGATGTTCTCATCATATACATGCCGTCGGTATCTTGAACCGACGGGCGAACGACGGATCGTCGGGACGAGGAGCACGATGGCCAGGCTCAACCGGGCGGAGATGCAGGAGCGCAACCGGGCCAGAGTGCTGGCGGCGGCGCGCGAGGAGTTCGCCGATCGCGGGTTCCGCGACGCGAAGGTCGACGCCATCGCCGAGCGGGCCGAGCTCACCCGAGGCGCCGTCTACTCCAATTTCCCCGGCAAACGGGCCCTGTACTTCGCCGTCCTGGCCGAGATCGCCGGGCAGCAGCCCGCACCGTCCTATCAGGAGCCCGGCCGCACGCCCCGCGAGGCGCTCGGCGCCCTGGCCCGCGCCTGGGTCGCCCGACTTCCGCTCGCCGACACCGAGGAGCCCCACGGCTCGGCACGGCTCGGCATGGAGCTGTTCTCCGAGATCCTCGTGGAGCGGCGGACCAGGCAGCCCTTCGCGCAGCTCATGCAGCTGGACGCGCTCCTGCTGGGGCTGGCGCTGGAGAACCTGACCCGCAAGGATGTCGCCGCGCGACGACCGGCGCTGCGGGGTGCGCGACCGGGCAGGCTGGTGCGGGTGGCGGAGACGGTGCTGACGACCCTGCACGGCGCGAGCCAACTCGCCGCCGCCGCTCCCGGCTTCCTCGAACCGTTCAACGTCGTCAAGGCCTGTGAGCAGGCGGTGGATCTCGATCTCGACGACGGCTGGACGGTCCCGCCGTTCCTCACTCAGGCCGAGCCGGTCGACGCCTCGTGGTCCCCTCCTGCGTCGATCGACCTGGTCCGGGACGTTCCCGCCGAGTTCGGCGACGGGGTGGTGGCCGTGCTCGGGCTGCATCGCCTCGCCGCCGCCGAGGACGCCGTGCGTGCCGTGCCTGCCGGTACGCGCGTCACCGCCGTGCTGGTCACCGGGGAGACGGGCGAGTTGGCGCCGTTGGCCAGGCTGGTGCTCGCGGACCTGGCGGGCTGCCTTCGGCAGGCCTTCCCCGAGTCCGCGTGGCCCCGGCTCCAGGTGGTACTGGACGAGTCGGGCGCCCTGGCCTCGGCCGCCGGAGTGCCTGCGGTCAGCGACGGGACCGAGATCGCCGTCCGGATCGAGTCCGGCCGGATCGTCGCCCGGGCCGACGGCCGAGGCGCCTGCCACGTCGTCGCCGCGCCCGACGACTCGCGGCACGGCGGGCCGGGTGTCGAGAGTGGTCCGCCGTCCTGGCTGTGACGCTCTCCGTCGTCGTGATGACCGAGGGCGTGAGGCAGGCTGGGTCTGGTCGGGGTGGCGCTGTCAGCGGGGCCGGAGGCCGCGACCGTCGATGCTGGCCTCGGTCGCAGCGGATGACCTTGCCGCTTGCGATGACGTGCCTCCTGCGGGCTCGCCCCCGACGGGGTTTCGCATGACGGAATCCCCGCGCGAACTCCGCCCTGCGGTAGCCACGGCGGCCTGCCCGCATCTCGGCAGCGCACGCAACGGGGCCGCCACCCGCCCTCAGCCTCGGAGGAGGCCGAGCCCGGGAGTCACCTCGTAGGCCGGACCCCATCGGCAGGCACGGACGATGTCGAGCCCGGCCGACGGCGCTCACCGAGCCTGGAAGTGCTCCACCAGCCGCGAGTAGCTGTCGTCCGCGTGACCCGCGTCGAGCGCCCGGCCGACCAGGTCCAACGTGTACTCCGGCAGTTCGTGGTCGATGCCGCGTGCCCGGCTCTCCCGGACCAGGTCCTCGATCGACGGCAGGTGGTGCCGCAGCGCACCGTACGGCGTGGCGTACTCGCCCCGGTCTACCTCGGCGGCGATCGACGGCAGGGTGGCGAGCAGCGCGGACACGGAGGGTGCCGCCTGCTCGAGGAATCGGGTGACCTCGATGCCCTCGTTCGACAGCAGCGCCGCCGCGTGCAGGAATCCGTTGAGCGTGCCCCACATGGTGCCGTGCACGGCCATCCCGTACAGGGTCGGCACTCCGGCGTCGGCCGAGACCAGCGTTCCTCGACCGGCCAACAGCGCCAGCTCCGACCGATGCCGCTCGTAGACGGCCGCCGAGCCGCCGTAGAAGATCACCGACTCGGCCCGGCCGATGCCGGGTGCGATCGTCAGGATCTGTCCGTGCAGGTACTCCGCACCCTGCTCCGCAGCCCAGCCGGCGACCGCCCTGGCCTCGGCCGAGGTGCCGTCGGTCAGGTTCACCACCGCCCGACCCACCAGATCCGCACCCGCCGATTCCAGGATCTCGCGTGCGGTCGCGTTGCCCTTCACGTTGACGATCACCAGCGGAGCGGCCGCGACGGCCTCCCGAGGTGTCGCGGCCTGCCGTGCTCCCCGCTCGACGAGCGCCCGGGCCTTGGCCGCCGTGCGGTTCCACACCGTGGTCGGGTGCCCACCGCGCACGAACGCCTCGGCGAGCGCCGTGCCCATCTCGCCGAGACCGAGCACGGTCACGGACGAGAATGGGCCGGGCTGGTCAGCAGTAGTCGTCATGAATGGCGTGCCTCTCTGCTCCGCCGCCTACGGCTGTCGCCGCAGCGGCGTGGTGTGTCCGATGCGCAGAATCTAGAAGCAGAACCAAGGTTGAGGTCAAGGCTCGATCCTGGGCCTGCGCTCTGCCGAGCCACCCGGCGACTTCCGCGTCGCCGCGCTGGGCGGCAGGGCCGATCGCGGCGAGACTCGGTGCGGGGCGGCTCGCGTCGCCAGAGCCGGGCTCCGGTCGGGGCAGGCGTGAACATCGACAGCCGCAGGCGCGCGCAGCGCCGGCGGCCCGCCTCGGGGTATCGACGATCCGTCCCTCGGCCCGGTCTGCCCTTCGACTGCGGGCCGGGCGGGGCGAGCGTCGGCCGGGGCGCGACGACTGGCGGACCAACCGGATCAGACGACCTCGAAGTTGGCCATCATCATCATGTCCTCGTGCTCGAGGTTGTGACAGTGCAGGACGTACCTGCCTCGGTAGCCGTCGAACCGGATGAGCAGTTCGGCCTGCCCGCCGTTGTCGAGATTGACGGTGTCCTTCCACCCCTGGTTGTAGGGGCCCGCGTCGTCCTTCCCGCCGGTGTTGAGGACCTGGAACGGCGCGAGGTGAATGTGGAAGGGATGTTCGACGTTCAACGCGCGGATGGTCCATCGCTCGACGGTGCTCAGCCTCGGCCGCGCCGCGATGGCGTCCGTGCTGAACGGCTCGCCGTTCACCGTCCACAAGGTCATGCCGTGTGCCTCGGCGCCGCCCCTGGCGAAGACGAACTGTCGCTCCGTGACCACGTCCTCTTCGGACAGACGTTCCAGCTCCACGAGCTGATCCGGGATGGCGCTGTCGTCCGATTCCCGCCGCGTCACGACGAAGCGCATCACCAGGTCCGTGCCGTCGCGGCCGTGATCGTTGACCATGGTGATCTCGTCGCCGACGTCGTGCCCGGAGAAGTCGATGATCACGTCGAACCGCTCGGCCTGGGCGATGTCGATCGCCTCGTGTGCCGTCGGTTCGGCCAGCAGCCCCAGGTCGCTGCCGATCTGCACGAAGGGTCCGCCGCCTTCCAATCGCAGTCGGTACCGGCGGGCATTGGATGCGTTGAGGATGCGGAACCGGTATCTCGTGTCGGACACCGCCAGCACCGGCCACGGCGCGCCGTTGACCAGGATGCAGTCCCCGAGCACACCGCTCATGTATTCGGCGGTGACTCCCGGCGTTCCGTTGAGGCTGGGATCGACCGAGGGATACTGGAACGCCCCGTCCGAGGCGAAGGAGCGATCGGCGATCATCAGGGGCACCTCCCGCTCGCCGCGCGGCAGGGGCAGCGCCTCCTCCTCGTCGTCGCGGATCAGATGAAAGCCCGCCAGACCCCGATAGACCTGCGGGCCGGTGAAGTCCATCCGATGGTCGTGGTACCACAGGGTCGCGGCGGGCTGGTCCAGCTCGTAGACGTAGTCCCGGCTGCCGACGACGCTCGCCCCGGCGTGCTGCTGGTGCGCTGAGTGATCTCCCCCCATCGGGAGGATCAGGTCGGTGGGGTAGCCGTCGTGCTCCGGCGCGGTCCGGCCGCCGTGCAGGTGGACCACCACCGGCACCGTTAGCTCGTTGCGATGAGTCACCACGGTGCGCCGCCCGCGACGAGAGACGATGGTGGGGCCGGGGAAGAGACCGTTGTAGCCCCAGATCTCCGTCGACAGTCCTGGCAGGATCTCCATCCGCTCCGCGCGCTGCACGATCTCGTAGTGGTCGGTGCCGTCCTCGCCGCGCACCGGCTCCAACACCGGCAGGATCGGCAGCGGGACCTGGAAGGGCTCGGGCAGCGGCGCCTCGCTGCGGAGCAGGGTTCCCGCGCTGTTCTCGCTGCTGTTGTTGCCGCCGCGGACGAACAGGCCGTTGCCGCTGCACCCGCCGAGCGCGGTCGGCAGCACCAGGGCCGCGACGGCGGCGCCGCCGGTGGTCAGGAAGGCTCTTCTCGACGGCATCAGCAGGGAACTCCAGTCTCGTGCGGGGTGCAGGCCTGCCTACGGGCCTCGGCGGTGACCGACGGCGCAGGCTCGTGACATGTCGGGACGCGGAGTCTGCCTCGGCGGCTCGGGCGGCTCACCCGGCCCGCCTGACGCGTTGCAGGGCGGCGGCGAGTACACCGCACACCGCACCCCAGACGATGTCGGTGAGCAGGATTCCGAGCAGCGCGACGGGCGCGGCGACCGCGCCGCTGAACGGATCTCCGGCCACCACCATCGAGACGAGGGCATAGATCAGGCCTGCGAGGACGAGCGTGAGCACCGGTCGAGCAACCCCGGTGAGCCCGACGAGCAGAATCCACGCGATCGAGATCCCGGCGAACAGCAGGATCGGCGTCGCGGGCCTTCCGAACAGGTCCATCAGGCCGACCAGGCCGAACAGCGGCCTGATGAGCGCGATGGCGGCGAGACCGATGATCAGCGGCCAGTTGAGGGCGCGAGTCCGGGGCAAGCCTGCCTGCGACGCCGGTGAGTTCGACATGCCGGGAACGCTATGGCGGCCGGGCGGTCCGTCGCGTCGGTCCAGAATCGTCATCTCGCCGAGCGTCCCCGTACGTCGGGAGGCGACTCCGGATGTCGCCTCCCGGCTACTCCCGTCCGCGACGGCGGACGTGTCACGATGACTGCCGTCTCCGCCGAGGCGCTCGGCGGAGACGGGCGAACGGGGTGGAATGCGGCGAGCTGAGAGCGAGGAGAGCGACGAGGTCCCGGCGTGGGTCCTGCTCGTCCTCACCGCCGTCGGGCAGGCCGTCGTGCTCTCGCTCCTCGTCGCGATCGGCACGCCGGGCGGGGCTGCGGACGCCGGGGCGTACCTGTTCGCCTGCGGTCTCGGCGCGGTACTGCTCGCCCGTCGCCACGCGCCGGTCGCGGTGCTGCTGACGACGCTGGCGGCGATCTTCGGTTACTACATCCTGGACTACCCGCCGATCGGCATGGCCGTGCCCGCCGTCGCCGCGCTCTACTTCGCGGCCGAGAGCGGGCAGTTGCGCTGGGCGATCGGCGCGGGCCTCGTCCTGCTCGGCGTGTCCGGGTTCTTCCGAATCGCTCCCGAGAACGAGCCCGCGCAGGTCCTCGCCTACGACCTGCTCACCAACGCAGCGCTCGTCGGCTGCTCGATCGCCTTGGCCGTCACCGTCCGCAGCCGCAGACAGCTTCGGGAACAGCAGCGGCGGATCGTCCACCTCGAACGCGAACACGCCAGGGATCAGGCCGAACAGCGCATGCAGGAGGAGCGGCTCCGAGTCGCGCGCGATCTGCACGACACGGTCGGCCATGCACTGACGGTCGTGTCCGTCCACGCCAACGTCGCCCGCGAGGCGATCGGCGTGGACGAGGACGCCGCGATGCGGTCGCTCGGCAACGTCACCGACGCGACGTCGCGATCCCTGCGCGAGCTGCGCTCGACGGTCGCCATGCTCCGCGCGCCGGGAGCCCACGAGGACGATGCCCGCGCGCCGCTGAGGCTCGCGGGCATCGAGGACATCCTGGACAGCGCGCGTCAGGCAGGCCTCGAGGTGACGGCCGAGCTGATCGCCGAGCCCCCGCGGGTGCCCGCCACCGTCGCCGCCACAGTCCATCGCATCGTGCAGGAGGCCGTGACCAACGTGATCAGACATGCCGACGCGACCGGTGTCATCGTCCTGACCAGGATCGAGGACGACACACTCCGCCTGCGCGTTCAGGACGACGGCAGGCGGGGGACGCGGTTCGGCGGCGACGGCGGGGAGCAGCCGTCGGGTCGAGGCATCGCCGGGATGCGGGAGCGGGCCGCGCTGTTGGGCGGCACGGTGACCGTGCGGCCGCAGGCAGAGGGCCTCCTCGTCGAGGCGACGTTTCCACTGGCCGGACCGCCGCCTGCCCGACCGCCGCTCGGGAGGCCGTCGTGATTCGCGTCGTCATCGCCGAGGACGAGCCGCTGCTGCGCTCGGGTCTGCGTGCGCTGGTCGAGCGAGACGGCGACATCACGGTGGTGGCCGAGGCGGCGGACGGCGTGGTTGCCGTGCCACTCGTCCGCGAGCATCGGCCCGACGTCGTGCTGATGGATGTCAGGATGCCTCGTCTCGACGGCATCGAGGCGACCCGGCTGATCGTCGACGACGCGACGCTCGACGACGTCAGGGTGCTCATCCTCACCACCTTCGACGAGGACGAGAACGTGTTCGCCGCGATCAGGGCGGGTGCCGCCGGATACCTGCTCAAGGACATCGGACCGGCGGAGCTGCGCCACGCGGTGCGCGGCGTCGCGGCAGGGGAGTCCCTGCTGTCGCCGTCGATCACCGCGAAGGTCATGCGCGCCGCGGCCGTCGGCAGGCGGCGGGGCCGCCCAGAACTCGTCGCGAGCCTGTCGGCTCGGGAGCGTGAGGTCCTCGCGAGGATCGGACGCGGGCTGAACAATCAGGAGATCGCGGAGGTCTTGTTCATCAGCCCGGCCACCGCCCGCACGTACGTCAGCAGGCTGATCACCAAACTCGATGCCCGCGACCGGGCGCAGCTCGTCGTGCTCGCCTACGAGAGCGGTCTGGTGGACCTCTGAGGACGCCCCAGCGGGCCCCGCAAGGCTGCGGCCCCCGTCGGGAATCGCTCGGCTACGTCGGCGCGAAGGAGGATCGGGACGCCGGTGAGCGGATGCGGCGATCGGCGGGAACGGGGTCCGGTCGCCGTGGCGGTGGGCGGGCCCGCCGCGTGCCGGGCGGCGGCAGGCGCAGGTTGTACTCGGGTCGCGCGGCCGGAATCTCGGCGAATTCGCTGCGGGCCTGCCGGACACGCGTGCAGCGGGATCACTGCGTTCCGCCAGGCGAGGTCGGCCCGGCCTCGTGACCGGGGGGCGGGACGGCGCGCGATCCGGCCACCGAATCCGCTCCGGGGCCCGGCGCCTCGACGGGTGCAGGGCTGAACACACCGATCCCGCCACCGAATCCACCCCGCAGGACCGAAACAGGCATCGCAGGCGAGCATCCGACCCGAGACGGTCCGCACCGTCGAGGCCGCCCGGCTACTCCGCCATCCGGTGCAGGATGAAGACGCCGTTGACCAGCGGCCGGTCCCGGCGCTGGTAATCGGTCTCGATGTACTCGTGGAGGACTGCGTGGATGCGGGCGTCCAGCTCGTCGACCTCTTCCGGGGACAGGTGCAGCGCGAATCGCTCGTAGGCTCGGAGCGATTCGGGGCCCGCCTCCCGCAGCTCCTCCTGGAAGGCCTCGATCGGGGCGCCGACGGCGTCCGTGCCGCTGAGCGGACCCTCCAGCCACCAGACCGCGCCGTCGTAGGTGTACGGCTTCTCCAGGGCGCCGCTGGTGCCGGTGCGGACGGGCGCCGGTGTCAGCAGGCCTGCGGCGACGAGCTGACGGACGTGATACAGCACCGTGCCGGGATCGCGATCGAGCCGGTCGGCGAGCTCCTTGTTCGTCAGCTCGCGGTGCCCGCACAGCCGCAGGATGCGCAGTCGCAGCGGGTGCGACAGCGCCTTGACCTCCTCGGGGGTCGCCTTGCGCCGTCTCCGGTCCGCATTGGGCGCTCCGGGTTCGTCCGTGGCCCGACTTCTCGGTCGGCGGCGGTCGTCGTCGTGATCGCCCATGCCGGGCAGGGTAGTCGGCGCGAATCGATGGAGTTTACTCAATCGATTTGTGATACTCCATCGGTGACCGATGCCGTGACACCCGAGGCCCCCGACACCCCCGCTGGCCGTGACCCCGTTGCCGGGCCCGACCCGGCCGGAGGGCGCTCGCTCGGCCGGAGCTACTGGCAGCTGTGGACCTCCTCGGGGCTCTCCAATCTCGCCGACGGGGTCCTCAAGGTCGTCCTGCCGCTCATCGCCGTCCGCTACACCCAGTCGCCCGCGTTGATCGCGGGCCTGGCTATCGCGCTGACCCTGCCCTGGCTGCTGTTCGCCTTACCGGCGGGCGCGCTGGTCGACCGGCTAGACCGTCGCCGGGCCATGCTCGTCGCGAACCTGGTCCGCGCGGGGCTGCTCGGGGTGCTCTCGATCTGCGTCGGACTCGACATCGCGTCGATCTGGCTGCTCTACGTCGTCGCGTTCGGCGTCGGCATCACCGAGACGATCTATGACACCTCGGCGCAGTCGATCCTGCCCAGCGTCGTGGCGCGCGATCAGCTCTCCCGGGCCAACGGGCGGCTGTACGCCGCCGAGCTGACCACCAACCAGTTCATCGGCCCGCCGCTGGGCGGTCTGCTCATGGCGGCGGGCGCGGTGATCGCCGTCGTCACCCCTGCCGCGGCCTGGCTCGTCGCGGTAGGCGCTCTGCTGCTGGTGCGTGGTTCGTTCCGTCCCGTTCGGGAGCGGCGCTCCACGATGCGGGCCGACATCGCGGAGGGCCTGCGCTTCCTGTGGGGCAATCGGATTCTTCGCACGCTGGCCTCCATGACCGGGGTCTTCAACCTCGCCACGAGCGCGACCGGCGCCGTGTTCGTCCTCTACGCGGTCGGCCCCGGCTCTCCCATGGGGCTTTCCGAACCGATCTTCGGCTTGCTGTTGACCTCCACGGCGGTCGGCAGCCTGCTCGGATCGTTCATCGCCGAGCGCGTGGAACGGCGGCTCGGACGTGCCCGCTCGCTGGCCTTGTCCGTCATCGGCGGGACCGTGCTCGTCGGCATCCCCGCCGTCACCACGCATCCTGTCCTGATCGGGGCGGGCTTCGCGCTCGGCGGAGCCACGACCGTCATCTGGAACGTCATCGTCGTGTCGCTGCGGCAGCGGATCACCCCGGACCGGCTCCTCGGCCGGATGAACAGCGCCTATCGGCTCCTCGCCTGGGGGACGATGCCGGTCGGCGCGGTGCTCGGCGGGGTGCTCGCGGAGGTCTTCGGGCTGCGCACGGTGTTCGCGGTGATGGCACTGGTGCTGTTCACTCTGCTCGTCGGCATGCGGATCTTGACCGATCGGGCCATCGACGCCGCCGAACAGGCGGGCGCGCCGACGTGATGCCGGGCGGCGGCCCGGCCTGCCCGCCGCCCGCTGTTCCAGCGAAAGGCGGGCCGATTCGGCGTGCCGGAGTCGTGCGCACTCCTCGCCTTGGCCTACGCGCTCTGGTCGACGGGACGGAATCGGATGTCGTGCCTGCCCTCCTCGGCTGCGGCGAAGCGCAGCAGCCGCGCGCCCTCCTCGGTCAGCGCCGTCTCCTCCGCGCTTGTCACCGGGGCGAAGAGCCGAACGTCCAGCGTCGCGAGCCCGCCCTCGCGTCGGATGCTCCACACGCCCCGGACGAAGCCGTCCACGGTCACGGCCGCCTCGACGATGACATGTCGACGTCGATCGTCGGTCATCATCCGCGACCGGTCGGTGTGGGCGAGGACCACGTTGTCCAGGGCGGCGAGGAAGCGGACGGGGGCGGGCACGTCAGGGTCGGGGCGCGGTGCCTCGGGCAGGTCGAACAGCTCCCGGCCCGCCTCGTCGCGGAAGACGCGCAGCCGTGGGCGGAGGTCGTCGACCGGTTCGCGGAGTCGGGTCAGTCCGCTCCACGCCTGGACGTCCTTGACGGTGGCCGGGCCGAAGGCCGCCAGATAGCGCTGGATCAGGCGGGCAGGCTCGGGAGCGTCGGCCAGGCTGCGGCCGAGCCAGTGTTCGGCGAGGACGAACGGCGTCGCGCCGCGCCGCCGCCAGGTGCCGTCGGGCGGCGGGTGGATCACCGGCAACAGCCCCTGCACGGAGCGGGCCAGCCCGACCGGGTCGCGGCCCGGCCACTTCTCGGCCAATGCCCGACCCAACACGGGCCTGGTCACGACGTCGTGCCCGAGAAACACTCGTGCTGTGGCGGCCAGCTCGGCGAGATCGAGACCGGCGGTCGCCCGGCCGAAGGCACCCCGCTGCCAGCGCGCCAGCATCGGCTGCAACAGCGGGCGAAGCCACCGGTAGTCCTCGGCGGTCACCAGATGCTGGGTACCCCGGAACAGCGTCGCGCGGACCACGGTGCGCTCGTCGAGCAGCCGCGTCAGGTGGTCGAGCTCGAATGCGGTGAGTCGAGACCACAGACCGAGGTAGGGCGGATCGGGGTCCTGGGCCTGGAGGCCGACGAGGTGTTCGATCACCTCGGGCGCCGAGGCCGAGGTCCGCGCCAGCAGGAACTGTCGCGCCGACGTCGCCCGGTTGAGGGCGCGGCGGGTCAGGAGCGTCATGAAGTCCCCTCGACGGCGGGCGGGTGGCGGTCCGCGAGCGGCGGGTGAACGACGCCGCGCGCCGCCGCGATCCGGGCTCGCGAACCGATGTCGGCGTCGACGCGGTCAGCCGCCGAACGCCTCGGCGTTCTCCCGAACCCACTGCGCGAAGGTCCGCGCAGGCCTGCCGGTGACCTGCTCGACGGTGGGCAGCACGGTGCGGCCCGCCGCAGGCGTCTCAGTCCGCATGGCCAGGAAGAACTCGACGTCGGAGTCCGAGTATCCGCTCTGCCGCCACTCGGCGACGACCTCCTCCCGGCTCAGCTCGACATAGCGCACCTCGCGGCGGAGGACCTCGCCGATGATGCGCACCTTGTCGGGCGGCGTCAGCACCTCGGGCCCGGTCAGCCAGTGCTCCTGCGCGGAATGGGCGTCGTCGTCGCTGGTCAGCACCGTCGCGGCGACGGCGGCGATGTCCGCCTCGTGGATCATCGCGCTCTGGGACTCGGCGAAGCCCTCCCGGACGACGCCTGCGCGGCGCACCGACTCGGCCCATTCCAGGGCGTTGGACATGAACTCGACCGGAGCCAGGTAGGTCCAGGTCAGGCCGCTCGCCTCGACGGCCGCCTCGAACGGTCCCGTCGTGATGTCACCGCGAAGCACGGTCACTCGGCGGACGCCCGCCTGCTCCGCGAGGGCGACGATCTCCGGCCCGGTGGTGAGCGGGGAGAAGTCCGCGCCGTCGAAGCTGATCAGGTGCGCGGCGTCGACGCCGTCGAACACTCCGTCGAGTCCTGCGACGTCGGCGAGGTTGCCTGCCACCGCCTCGGCGCCTGCGGGCAGGTCCGCCTTGCGGGGGTCTCGGGTGAGGGCGCGGACGCGATGGCCTGCGGCCAGGAGCTGTTCGACGAGGGGACGCCCGACAGTGCCGGTGGCGCCTGCGACGAGAATGGTGCGGGAGGCTGCTTCGGTCATGGCGCAGACGGTAGGAGCCTTCGCGGTCAGCCTTCGTCCTCGATTGTTGCCAGACTGGCCGAATGTTGGCCACCTCGGCTCGGCTGCTGCGGCTGCTCGGCCTGCTGCAGACGCATCGGGACTTCTCCGGCGCCGATCTCTCGGCGCGCCTCGGGGTGAGCCCCAGGACGGTGCGACGCGATGTCGACAAGCTCCGGGGCCTGGGATATCCCGTCAACGCCGTCGGCGGGGTCGGCGGTGGCTACCAGATGGCCGCAGGCGCCTCGCTGCCGCCGCTGCTGCTCGACGACGACGAGGCGGTGGCGATCGCCGTGGGACTGCGGATGGCCTCGGTCGGGGCGATCACCGGCATCGCGGAGACCTCCGTCCAGGCGTTGACCAAGCTCGACAAGATGCTGCCGTCGCGACTGCGTTATCAGGTCAGCACGCTCAGCGCGGCGCTGGTGACGATGCCCTTGCTCGGCCCCACCGTCGACCCGGCCACGCTGACCGCGATCGCCGCTGCGGTGCGCGACCGGCAGCGGCTGCGGTTCGACTATGTCTCTCACCAGGGGACGACCACCCTGCGCGACGTGGAGCCCTACCGGCTGGTCCACAACGGACAGCGCTGGTACCTCTTCGCCTGGGACACCCGGCCTGCGGACTGGCGGACGTTCCGCGTCGACAGGTCCACGCTGCGCATCCCGACCGGCCCCCGATTCGTGCCGAGGGCACTGCCGCCCGGCGACCTCGCCGACCACGTCGCGCTGGGCACGACCACCGCCGTCCGGTACTACCAGGCGGTCCTCACCATGCACGGCTCCGCCCAGGACGTCGCCGACGAGGTGCCGCCCACCCTCGGCCTCGTCGAGCCGATCGACGAGGAGACCTGCACGCTGCGCATCGGCTCGGACAGCCTCGATCAGCTCGCGGTGTGGGTGGCCGCCTTCGGCTTCGAGTTCGAGGTCCGCGAACCACCCGAGCTGGTCGAGCACCTCCGCACCCTGACCGCCCGGCTGAGTCGGGCGGCCTGGCCGACGGGGCGTGAGGGGTGACGTGTGGGTCGATCGGGCCGGTCGATCGGGCGCAGGACGACATGTCGGCCGATTCCGTCTCCTCCTCTCGTCCGCCGGCCGGTCGGCCCCGGCCGCCTGTCTCGGACTGTTTCAGTCGGCGTGGTCGGCGGGCTCGGGCGACGATGGCCCGATGTCGGAGGGCAGCGGTGCAGGCAGGCAGGCGGAGCGTCTTCCCGTGCTCCGGCCCATGCTCGCGACCGGCGGGCAGCCGATGCCGACGGGTCCGGACTGGGCCTGGGAGTTCAAGTTCGACGGCGTGCGGGCCATTGCGGCAGGCGATCGGGCGGGCGTCCGCCTGACGAGCCGAAACGGGAACGACATCACGGCGACCTACCCGGAGCTGACGGTGCTCGGCGAGATCCTCGGCGCGCAGCGGGCCGTGCTGGACGGCGAGATCGTCGCCATGGACGACAAGGGCAGGCCCTCGTTCGCGCTGCTGCAACGTCGAATGCACGTCCAACGGCCGACCGCCCGACTGACCGGGGAGATCCCGGTCGCCTGCTTCGTCTTCGACCTGCTCCACCTCGATGGCGTCTCGCTGCTCGGCGAGTCCTACCTCCGGCGGCGGGAGCTGCTCGACGGCCTGGCGTTGGACGGTCGGTCCGCTCGGGTCCGAGTGCCGCCGAGCCACCGGGACGTCGACCCCCGGCGGCTGCTCGACATCGCCCGCGACAACGGACTGGAAGGCACGATCGGCAAGCGGGTCGCGTCGGGCTATCGGCCAGGAGTCCGCAGCCGCGACTGGTTGAAGTTCCCGCTGATCAACACCTATGAGGTGGTGATCTGCGGGTGGCAGCCGGGCGGGGGACGGCGGGCCGGGCGGATCGGCTCGCTGATGCTCGGCGCCCATGACTCGGCAGGCGAGCTGCGGTACGTGGGGCACGTCGGAACCGGGTTCACGGAGCGGATGCTCGCCGAGCTGCTCGGCATGCTCCAGCCGATCGAACGGCCGACGAGTCCGTTCGCCGGGCCGGTTCCGCGCGAGTACTCCCGCGCCGCGCACTGGGTCGAGCCTCGGCTCGTCGGGGAGGTCGTCTATCGGACGTGGAGCCCCGACGGCAGGCTCCGGCACTCGGCCTGGCGCGGCCTTCGCCCCGACCGGGACGCACGGGAGATCAGCCTGCCCGCCTGGTAGTCCGCCCATCGCGTGGTGCCTCGGTCGCTCTCGTCGGGGGCCAGGTTCGCGCGGCCGGGATCGCGGGCTCGGGCGCGTATCGCCACGTCACGGGGTGCCCTGGTGGCGGATCGAAGACCCGGGCTGCGAGAGCAACAGGCCTGGCTCGCCTTAATTTTGACAAGTCTGTCAAAGTTAATGTCGTTGGGTGGCCGAGCCGTGCTCGCCCACCGTGGAATCGACGACTGGGAGTGAGGCCATGCGGGCCGGACAGGACTTCGCGAGCTGGATCGCCGAGAACGCGATCACGTCGCACTCGCTGGACCCGGCGGCGCCGCCGGACGATCTCGAACCCCTGCGCGAGCTGATCGGCGATGCCCGCGTCGTCGCGATCGGCGAGAGCTCCCACCACGTCGAGGAGTACTACCGGCTGCGACACCGGATGCTGCGCTTCCTCGTCGAGCGCTGCGGGTTCACCGACTACGTCTTCGAGGCACCCCTCACCGCGTCGAAGGCCGTCGACGACTGGATTCGGGGCGGCGCAGGCACGGTGACGGCGGCCGTGGCGGATGCAGACCTGGACCTGTGCCGATGCGGGGCGATGCGTGACACCCTGGCCTGGCTGCGGGACCACAACCGGGACGCGGCTCGCCCGGTGCGATTCACCGGCGCCCTCGCCGGTTCCGGCGGCTCCTCGCTGGCGGACCTGCATGAGGTCGCCGCCTACCTGGGGGCGGACGATCCGGACGCGCTCCCGCTGGTCGAGCGGGCGATCGACGCGATACGGCACTATCACGACGACGTGCTGCTGCGGTCGATCCAGAACTACGCGAGCGTCGAGGAGCCCATCCGAGACGCGCTGACCGCCGCGCTGAGCAGGCTGTCGGCGCGGATGCTGAGCATGACCGGCACGCAGGCAGATCGCGGACGCGGTGCCGAGCATCGGGCGGCATCGTTACTGGTCCAGGGCGCCTGGCGCCTGGACCACCTGCATCGCGACGTGTCCGGGTCCGGTCTGGCGATCGGCAGCACGTCGCTGGACGCCTTCATGGCCGAGGTGGTCCTGCACCGCCTGGCCGAGGGCGGACCCGCCGCCCGCGTCGTCCTCGCCCTGCACAACGTCCACCTCCGCGCGACGCCCGTCGCCCACGACGGGCCCGCAGGCCTGCATCCGACGGGCCGCGTGCTGCGGGAGGCCCTCGGCGACGACTACGTGGCGATCGCCGTCACGACCGACGGCGGGCAGGCCGTGACCGGCGAACTCGACCCCGACGCGCCGCTGGGAATCTCGCTCACGGCCGGTGCGGTTCCACCGTTGCTCGAGGGCTCGATGGAGACCGCGTTCCGCGACGTCGACGCCCCGCTGACGATCGCCGACCTGCGGGCCGCCCGAGGCCGGGTCACCGACGTCGGTTCGTTCCACCGCATGCGCAGCGAGGACGGCTTCCTCGGCGTGCCCGTCTTCGAGGCCTTCGACGCCGTTGCCCGCCTGCACCGCACGAGCTGCACCGAAGACGTCCCTCTCGGCTGAGCGAGTGCCGGGAGGTCGCCGCCATCGCACCGAGGTCCGGTGCCCGCCCCGGACCTCGCGGCGGCCTCGTGCTCTCGACGGGCGGGCCGAGCGCGACCCCGGTGGCGGCGGTCTCGGGCGCGCATCCCGAGCGGCGCTCCGCCGTTGGCGCACCCGGCGGGGCGGCGTCGTTCGAGGCGGGACGCGATCACTCGGGTGGCGTGGTCGGGCCGGTCGCCTCGGTCGTGGGCTCGGGCAGCGGCGCGGATGCCGATTCGGCGGACGAAGGGCCGCCCGGTGGCGCGGTCGGGGACTCGGCAGGCTGCCCGGTCGCGCCCAGCAGCCGCAGCAGGCTGGTACGGAGCAGCGCCGACGCCTCGTCGGCGTCGAGGCGCCCGGCATCCACCTCGCTGCCCGCCGTGTGTCCGAGGCTGATGATCGCGGCGGCCGACCAGTCGGCAGGCAGCCGTTGATCGAACTCGCCTGCGCGCTGACCGCGCCGGATCACCCGGATCAGCCGGTCAGTCACCGGGGCGTGCCGTCGCCGATCGGCCGCCGCATCCGGTGCGGTCTGGTCCGCCTGGCGCAGGCCGGGATGCCGGTCGGCGAGGCGGCCCGCCACGTCGATCAGTCTGAAGAGCGCGGCCGTGGGCGGACCCGTGTCGAGATCGGCCGCGTCCATCGCGGCCACCGCCGTCCTCGTGACCTCGTCGAGCGCTGCGGCGAGCAGATCCCGGCGCGACGGAAAGTGGGCGTAGACGGTCTGGCGGGTCACGCCTGCCGCTGCGGCGACGGCCTCCACTCCCGCCTCCGGTGAGGCGGTGAGCACCTCGACGGCTGCGGCCAGCACGGCCGCCCTGCTGCGTTCCGCGTCGGCGCGGCGGCGTCGCGGTGCCTCGGAAGACGTCACACTCACCTCGTCGCATCCGCGCCCGGCCTGGGCTCTCCCGTGTCCGAGACCGTAGCGGGCGCTGCGGCGACCACGCGCGAGGCCTCCCCGAGGCGGGGCACGTGATCATCCCGCCACCGGGTACGAGCCCCGATGATTCTGGTACGCGTGCGGCACGCCGGTCGGCAGCCGCGCGGTCGCGAGCGGCCTCAGCCTGCCAGCAGGTCGCCGCAGAAGGACCGGATGGCGCGGTGGACCACGGCGGGCTTCTCCCACGGCATGAAGTGCCCGGCGCCCGACACCCAGAACGGGCCGACGGCCTGCGGATACGCGATCGCGCACCTCGCCTCGATGTTCTCGCCCAAGGTCACCTGATCCCGGCCGATCAGCACCAGGGTCTGCTGCTGCACCGGCCGGTCGATGAGTTCGGGAGCGGACAGGGGCCGGGTGCCCATCACCACCTCGTAGTCGGCGAAGGAGGCCCGCAGCCGGTCGGCGTCGGCGTAGGGCTCGGTGAGCAGTGCCAGGTCGGCCTCGCCGAAGGCGTTCGGCGGACACCACATCCGGTGACCGAAGAACTCGGCGATGTAGCGTCGCCGCCGCTCCGGGGTGTTCAGCTCGGCCACCAGTTCGTCGGCGTGCCTGCCCTGTCGGTCCTGGTAGTCGTAGAGGGCGGGCTTGGGCGTTCCCGGCGGGATGCCCGCCGCCGCGAAGGCGTCCGGCAGATCCGGCATCGAGTCGTCGAGGATCACCAGCCGGTCGATCCGGTCCGGATGGCGGTTGGCCAGGTCGACGGCCACCATCGCGCCGAGGTCGTGTCCCGCCACGACGACGCGGTCCCAGCCGAGGGCGTCGAACAGGCCGATCAGGTCGGTGTTGAACGCCGCGAAGTCGTAGAAGTCGTCCGGAGCGAAGTCCGAGTCGCCATAGCCGCGAAGATCCGGCGCGGCGACGTCGAAGCCCGCCTCGGCCAGCGGCTCGATGGTGTGCGACCAGATCAGGCTGGTGCACGGGAAGCCGTGCAGCAGCAGGAGCGGCACCCCGTCGGCCCGGGGTCGTCTGACCGCCAGTCGGTGTCCTTCTCGGACCGTGACCAGGGTGGGAGTGACAGTCATGGCTCATCCTGACACGCCCGGCCGACGGGATCGGGCGCCCTGCGGGGCCGACGGCACGACGGCAGCCGACGGCGTGCGGGCCGTCGGATGCCCGGCGTGCCGGGGTGTCGCCCGCCCGATCCGCAGACCGGCGTGTCAGCGGGGCGCCGGGCCGCTCGGTGCGCAGTCGACGAACTACACCCCGAAGGCCGCCGGATACCGGACGACGCCGGTCGGGGCGGGCCGGTCGGCGTCGAGGGTCAAGGCGAGGAAGGCCTCGTCGGGCGCCTCGAACGGGGCCCGGACGCCGAACCCGGAGGCCGGGGTGAAGCCGAATCGCGGGTAGTAGGCGGCGTGGCCCAGGACGATGACGAGGTTCTCGCCGAGGCGGCGGGCGGCGTCGAGTCCGGTGCGGACGGCGGCGGAGCCGACCCCTCGGCCCTGGTACTCGGGCCGGACGGCGCAGGGCGCGAGTGCGAGCGCCGGTGCGCCGTCGACGTGGCAGCGGGTGAGCAGGGCATACCCGACGACCTCGCCGTCCTCGGTCTCGGCCACGACGGCGAGACCGTCGATCCAGGCCGTCGGGTCGGCGCGCAGTGCGTCGACGAGGTCGGCCTCCTCCGCCGTCGGGAAGGCCGCGACGTTGACGGCGTGGACGGCCGCGATGTCGGCCTCGTTCTCGGATCGGGTGGTCCACATGGGCTGATCGTCCTTCTCAGTCGGGTGCACAGACGTGTCCCGCAGGCGGCGTGGTCGGCCGGTTGCCGGGTCGGAGGCCGCAGCCGTCGATGTCCGGGCGCCTGCACCGAGACGGCCCCGGCTCCGAGTCGTCTCGCCACGGCCCTCCATCGTGCCGCACGTCGGCACCCGTCCCGCGCCGTGTCCCCCGCGTCGACGTGCCCGGACGTGCTCCGCGAGCGGCGGGGCGGCGCCGGGCGCCGACGGTGGGAGACGCCGGAGATCGAGCGGGCCGCCGCTCCCGGCGCACGGAGAAGGTGACCGGTCCGCTCCCGAGGCAGCGCGCCCGGCGTTCGCTCGAATCGGCGTCCGTTCCAGTCCCGCAGTGTCGCCGGTCCACACGCTCCACCTGCGGCAGTCGCCACCCACACGCGCCGCATCGCTCCCTCACCACCCGCCGGTCACGCCAGCAGGCCGATGCTCCTCGGCCCGGCCATGCTGGCAGGTCAGGCGTGCCCGTTCGGCCTGCGGCGCTGTACCGGTTCACCGGCTGCGAAGGGCGGCAGAACCGCACAGCCCTCTTGCGCCGCGCGGGTTCGCATGGCTAGGTTTGCGGCGCCGAAGATGGAATCGGATTCCGCTCAGCGGGATTTAACTGGTCACGGGGATTCCGTCTTCGCTCTCGTAGGTCAGCGTTGATCGGCCAGGCGTACCTGGCACGCAGATGGAGGTGTGACTCATGGCGGAGTCTCCGACGGGAGCGAGCGCGGCGACCGCGTCGCCCGTCCCGAAGGCGAGATGGACACGGGTCGGCCTGCTGCTGTTCCTGATCTACCTCGTCTGTTACGCGGATCGCTCGAACATCAGCATCGCGGTGCCGGACATGGTCGAGCAGCTCCGCCTCTCCGGGACGGTCGCGGGCGTGCTCCTGTCGGCGTTCTTCTGGGGTTACGTCATCACCCAGATCCCCGGCGGCTGGGCGGCGAACCGGTTCAGCCCGAAGAAGGTCATCGTCATCTCGCTGATCGTGGTCGGCATCACGGCGTGCGCGACCGGTCTGACCAGCGACTACACCAGCCTGCTCGCGATCCGGTTCACCATGGGACTGGCCGAGGGCGCGGTGTTCCCGTCCTTCGCGGTGATGTTCCTGCGCTGGTTCCCCAGCCTCGAGCGCGGTCGGGCGGTGAGCTTCACCCAGTACGCCCTGCCGGTCTCCTCGGCCCTGATGGCGCCGCTGGCGGGCTGGATGATCGACGTCTGGAACTACCGCACGATGTTCATCCTGCAGGGCCTGCCCGCGTTCTTCCTCGCGCTGGCCTTCTGGCTGCTCGTCGCCGACGACCCGGTGGGCGACCGCAGGCTGGACCCTCGGGAGCGTGAGCTGATCCTGCGCGAGCGCGACGAGGAGACCAGCTCCGAGAGCACCTTCCTCGAAGGCCTGCGCAAGCCGGTGCTGTGGGCGCTGTGCCTGACGTACTTCCTGTGGATCACCGGGATGTACGCGTTCGGTCTCTGGCTGCCCTCGGTGATCTCGCAGTTCTCCGCCGCAGGCATCGGCGCGGTCGGCTGGCTCACCGCGCTGCCCTATGCCGTCGCCGCCGTCGCCCTCTACCTGTTCTCTCGCGCCTCGGACAAGTCGAGCCACTCGCGTGGCTGGTTCGTGGCGGGCGCGATGACCATCGGCGGCCTCGCCCTGCTCGTGCAGCACGTCGTCGGCGACGCGGTGTGGACCAACATGACGCTGCTGATCCTCACCGCGATCGGGATCTACGGCGCGCTGGGCACGTGGTGGACCTGGGCGCTGAGCAAGGTGCCGCGCAACCAGGCCGGTGCCTCGATCGGCCTGATCAACCTGTGCGGGAACTTCGGCGGCATCGTCGGCCCGATCCTCATCGGCGCGGTGTCCGCGCCGGGGGAGGGTCCCGGCAGCGGCTTCTACATCCTCGGCTTCGTGCTGTTGGGCGCGGCGGTGCTGGCCGCCGTGATCGCGGTGCGCAGCGACGGCCCCGCCGCCAGGTCGCGGCTCGTGGCCGCAGCGGAGCCCCCGACCACCCCGCGATGACCGGCCGGTCGTCGTCCGCTCATCGAGATCCGCAGGAGGTGCGATGCCCACGCTCGACGTACCGGGAGCCACGCTGTTCTACCGCGACAGTGGTCCGGCAGACTCGGCAGGCACGGCCGTCCTCCTGCACTCGCTGTTCTTCGACGGCTCGATGTTCGACCCGCTCTGCGCGGCACTCGGCGAGGACCTCCGGTTCCTGCGGCCCGACCACCGAGGACAGGGCCGGAGCAGACCGACCTCGACGGCACCGGACATGGATCGGCTCGCCTCGGACACGGTCACGTTGATCGAGTCCACGGGCGGCGGGCCCGTCCACCTCGTCGGCAGCTCGATGGGCGGCTATGTCGCGCTGCGCATCGCCGCGCGGCGGCCGGACCTCGTCGCCACCTGCACCCTCCTCGGCTGCACGGCGGCGGCGGAACAGCGGCCCGAGGTCTTCGCCGCGCTGGAAGGGCGGCTTCGAGAGCACGGGCCCGCGGCGAGTGTGGCGGAGCTGGCCTACACGATGTTCGGCGACGACTTCCTCGCCGACCCGGCGAAGGCGGCGGCGCGCGAGCACTGGGAGAACCGCTTCGCCGCCCGCGACACCGACGTCGCCGACGCCCTGCGCGGGGTCTACCAGCGAGACGGCGTCCTCGGCGAGCTGGCGGCGATCCGCGTCCCGCTGCTGCTCATCGCGGGCGAGCAGGACCATGCCAAGCGCCCTGCCGACCTGCGGGCGGTGGCCGACCGAGTGCCCGGCAGCCGACTCGTCGTGCTGCCCGGCGCCGGACACACCCCTGTGGTCGAGGAGCCCTCGACGGTCGCCGCCGAGCTGGCCCGCTGGTGGCGGCGGCCCACGCGCGACGTCGACCGCACCGACGCCGCTTCGGCCGGACTCTCGAACCCGTCGGCGGCTGCGCCGCAGTCGGGGCACCCGAACACGCCGGGGCCCGCCCACCGGCAGAAAGAGAGGTCGATCGTGTCCACCGCGCGTGAACAGGCCACGACACCGAGACCGCCCTGGCCCGATCAGGCTTCCGAGGCGGCGCCGGTGTCCCTGGCCGACGGCGCACTGATCGGAAACCGCTGCACCGCCTGCGGCCACCGCTTCTTCCCGGCCCGACGCCTGTGCTTCGGCTGCGGCGGCGACATCTTGGAGGAGGTGCTACTCCCCCGCGAGGGGACGCTGTACTCCTACACCCGCGTGCACGTCTCCTCCGCGATGCCGCCCCCCTACACCCTCGGCTACGTCGACCTGGCCGAGGACGTCCGGGTGCTCGCCCGCATCGAGGGCGACCCCGACGACCTGCGTTGCGAGCAGCCGGTGCGGCTGCGCATCACCGAGGACGGCGCCTGGTCGTTCGCCCCGACCGGGCCCGAGGAGGGCGACCATGCGTGACAGCTTCATCGTCGGTGCCGGGATGATCCCGATGGGCAGGCACCGCGAGTCGAGCTACCCGGGCCTCGCGGTCCCTGCGGTGCTCGACGCACTGGAGTCCGCCGGGCTGCGCCGCGCCGAGATCGGCGCCGTCTACTGCGGCCACGCCTTCGGCGGGATGCTCACCGGACAGCGCATCGTCAAGGAGATCGGCATCGGGGGCATCCCCGTCACCAACGTCGACAACGCCTGCTCCGGCGGAGCCACCGCCCTGCACGAGGCGCACCGGGCCGTCGCCGATGGGCACCACGAGGTCGTCCTGGTGATCGGCGTCGACAAGCTCACCCAGTTCGGCGGCGGCACGCTCCCGCTGGTCACCGAGGACTGGGAGGTCCAGCAGGGCATGGTGATGCCCGCGCTGTACGCGATGCGCGCCCGCCGCTACCTGCACGAGCGGGATGCCTCCGTCGAGGACCTCGCCTCGGTCAGCGTCAAGGCGCGGCGACACGGCGTCGCCAATCCCTACGCCCAGTTCCGCGCCGAGGTGACCGTGGAGCAGGTGCTGGCCGCCCGGCCCATCGCCGACCCGCTAACCCTGCTCCAGTGCTGCCCCACCGGGGACGGCGCCGCCGCCGTGCTGGTGGTGTCCGACGCGGTGCGGCGCAGGCTCGGCGGGCCCGCCCTGCGCATCGCCGCATCGGTGCTGCACTCCGGCCAGGTCATCGGCGGCTTCCGCGACATGCTCCGCCCCGAGATCACCTTCGAGTCCGCCCGCGAGGCCTATGAGCAGGCCGGTGTCTCCCCACGGGACATCGACGTCGTCGAGCTGCACGACGCCTTCTCCATCGCCGAACTCGTCTACTACGAGGCGCTGGGGCTGTGTCCGGTCGGCGAGTCCACCGGCTTCCTACGCTCCGGCGCCACCACCTACGGCGGCGAGGTCGTGGTCAATCCCAGCGGCGGACTGCTCGCCAAGGGGCATCCCGTCGGTGCCAGCGGAGTCGCACAGGTTGTGGAAGTCTTCTGGCACTTGACAGGCACTGCAGGCACCCGCCAGGTCGACGGGGCGCGGCTAGGCCTCACCCATGTGACCGGGGGCGGCATCTCCGGCCTCGACCACGGCGCGTGCACGGTGCACATCTTCGAGCACGTGGGGTGAGTCGATGACGAGCACGTCGAACAGGCAGACCGGGTCCGCCGAGAGCGTCGGAACGGTGGCCCGCACCGTCCGAGTCCTCGCGGCACTGGCCGACGCGGACGGCCGGGTCGGCGTCGGCACGCTGGCCGAGGAGCTGGGCCTGGCCACCTCGACGGTGCATCGCATCCTCCAACTGCTCAAACAGGAGGGCTTCGTCGCGGGCGAGTCCGACACCAGGCAGTACCACGTCGGACCGCAGTTCTACCGCGTCGCCGCCAGGGTGGTCGCCTCGCTCGACGTGGTGGACCTGGCGCGGCCGCACGTGCAGGACCTGGCCACCCAGTTCGACGAGAGCGTGCTGTTCGCGCTCTACCACCAGGAGTCCAAGTCGCTGTCCTTCGCGGTCCGCGCCGACGGCACCAAGGCACTCCAGTACCGCATCGACCTGAACCGGCCGTTGTCGCTGGTCTGGGGCGCGTCCGGCAAGGCCATCCTGGCCTGGCTGCCGGAACTGGAGGTCTTGGAGATCCTCCGACAGGAGGCGCCGTCCCCGGCCACCGGGGCGGAGGTGCCGTCGCGGGGCGAGTTGTTCGCCGAGCTGGAGCGGGTGCGCAGTACCGGCTACGCGGTCAGCGGCGGCGAGAAGCTGCCGGAGGCGCGCGGCATCGCCGCCCCGGTCTTCGGGCCTGCGGGCGTCCTCGGCTGCCTGTGCCTGACCTCCCCGAAGGACCGCACCCCCAACCGCAGCATTCCCGCGATCGGCGTGGCCGTGCAGGCCAAGGCCGTCGCGCTGTCCAGGGAACTCGGCACCAAGCCGCATCCCGAGTAGACGAAAGGGTGAACAGACATCGACTCGCGACCGTCTGAGAACGGCCCCGGCAGCTCCGGCGACACCGGCCCGCTGCACGGGATCACGGTGATCGACTTCACCACGTTTCTCTCCGGCCCGTACTGCACGCAGATCCTGGCCGACCTCGGGGCCAGGGTCATCAAGGTCGAGCCACTGACGGGTGATTCGAGTCGAGCGATTCCGCCGTACTTCGTCGACGGCGACAGCGCCTACTACCTCGGGAACAACCGCAACAAGGAGAGCGTCGCCCTCGATCTCAAGACGCCCGACGGGCAGCGACTGGCCCGGCAACTCGTCGCGGCGGGCGACGTCGTGGTGGAGAACTACCGGCCGGGGGTGGCTCGTCGGCTGGGCATCGACCCGGCGGAGCTGCGCGAGGGCAGGCCGGAGCTGGTCTGGGCGTCGATCAGCGGCTTCGGCCAGGACGGGCCCTGGCGAGACCGCCCCGCCTACGACATGATCGTGCAGGCCCTCTCCGGCGTCATGAGCCTCACGGGGGAGGCGGGCTCATCCGCGATGCGACTCGGCATCCCCGCAGGCGACCTGGTGGCCGGGCTGTTCGCCGCCATCGGCGTGCTCTCCGCCGTGATCGAGCAGCGCGGCACCGGACGGGGCCGCCACGTCGACATCTCGATGCTCGACGGCCAGCTCTCCATGCTGTCCTACCAGGCCGTCTACGCGATGATCAGCGGACTGGCCCCGCAGCCCCAGGCCGCCCGCCATGACTCCATCCCCACCTATCGCTCCTTCACCGCGGGCGACGGCCGCGAACTGGTGGTCACCGCCAACACCGAGCGGATGTGGCGAGGACTCTGCACAGTGCTGGGTGTGGACGAGCTGATCAGCGATGAACGCTTCATCGACGGCGGAGCGCGCCTCCGCCACCGCGACGAACTGTGGGAACTCCTGGAAGCGGAGTTCGCCCGCGACAGCGCACAGGCCTGGGTCGGCAGGCTCGTGGAGCACGGCGTGCCCACCGCGCTGATCAAGACCGTGCCCGAGGCCATCGACGACGCAGGTCACGCGGGCCGCGACATGGTCGTGGAACTGGAGTCCGATTCGGGAGAGCAGGTGCGGGTGGTGGGTAATCCAGTGCGTTTCACCGACGGCGGGCACATCCCGCTGCGGTATCCGCCGCGACTGGGCCAGGACGGTCCCGGCGTGCTGCGCGAGCTGCTCGGGCTCGACGAGCACGAGATCGGCAGGCTCCGGGCGGACGGCGTGCTCGGCGTGCAGGAGGCGGACCGATGACCGTGCCCCCGTCGTCGCCCACCCGCCGCACCGTGCGGCGCGGCGCGGTCGACATCGCGTTCTGGACCAGCGGCCCGCCCGAGGCGCAGCCGATCCTCCTGCTGCATCCGATCGGGCTCGATCACCATGCCTTCGACGCGGTGGCGGAGCGAGTGGTCGACCGCTTCCGGCTGGTGCTCCCCGACCTGCGCGGACACGGCGAGACCCGAGCCGACGCCACCGAGGTGCGGCTGCCCGCGATGGCCAGGGACGTGCTCGCCGTCCTGGACGCCTTCGCCGCACTCGACACGTTCGGGCCCGACCGGCTCGTGCACCTGGCCGGCCATTCGATGGGCGGCGTCGTGGCGGCGCTGGCCGCCGCGAGCGCCCCGCGCCGCTTCGCCTCCCTGCACCTCATCGCCACCCCCGCCGAGGGCGGACCGGTGTTCCGCGAGCGGGGGCAGGCCGCGCTGCGCTCGGGGATGCCGGGCGTCGTCGAGTCCACGCTCCGCCGCTGGTTCACCCAGGAGAGCCTGACCGAGGGGCTGCCGGGGGTCGAGTACGCCAGGAGCCGGGTGCTCGCCATGGCCCCGGAGGCCTGGGCGGCGGCGTGGAGTTCGATGGCAGGCTTCCCCGGCTTCGGCGAGATCGGCGCCCGGCTGCCGCGCACCTACTGCGTCTCGGCGGGCCAGGACGTCTCCACGCCGCCGTCGGTGCTGACGCAGGTCGCGGATGCCATCCCGGCCAGCGTCGCCCATCACGTCGTTCCGGGTGCCGGACATCTGCTGACGCTGGAACGGCCTGCCGCCGTCGCGAGCCTGCTCGCCGACGACTGGGAACTGTCCGGGCAACCCGCCGGAGGAACGGGAGAACTGGCATGACGGACTTCGCAGGCCGCGTCGCGGTCGTCACCGGCGGGAACGCGGGGATCGGAAGAGCGGTCGCCGAGGTCCTGCGCGCTCGCGGTGCCGTGGTCCACGTCCTCGATCGGGACGTCGAAGGCCCCGCCGAGGGAGTCACCGCGTGGCGGGCCGACGTCACCGATCAGTCCGAGGTGGATGCGGCGCTGGCCGGGATCGGCGATCGGGAGGGCCGGGTCGACGTCCTGGTCAACAACGCGGGCGTCAGCTTCGTCGGCACCGTCGAGGACGGCGGGCTCGACGAGTGGCAGCGGCTCTACGACGTCAACGTGCTCGGCTACGTCCGCACGATCCGCGCCGCACTGCCGTTGCTGCGCAGGGGATCCGACGCGGCGATCGTCAACGTCTCCTCGTGCACCGCGGCCAGCGGGCTGCGCAGCCGGGTGGCGTACTCCGCGACCAAGGGGGCGATCCAGTCGATGACCAGGGCGATGGCCGCCGACCTCGTCGCCGAGCGCATCCGCGTCAACGCCGTCGAGCCGGGCACCGTGGACACGCCCTTCATGACCGCGCTCGCCGAGGCGGCCCCGGACCCGGCCGCCCGCCGCGCCCAGTTCGAGGCCCGCCAGCCCACCGGCCGCATGGTCGACCCGCGTGAGGTCGGCGAGGCGGTCGCCTACCTGGCGAGTCCATGGGCCCACTCCACCGTCGGCACCGTGCTCACCGTCGACGGCGGGATGGCGGCCCTGCACCTCACCGAGGCCTGAGCACGCCGCAGCCCATCGGCCCGGCAGAACCGTCGCCGAGTCGGTTCGCCCGAACTCGGCGCCCGCCGCCACGGCAGCGCCGCCACCGCCCGACGGGCCTGATCGGCCCGCCTGCGGACCGGGGCCACGACATGGGCCGACTCGAACCGGGCCTCGCACCCACCGAGGTCCGACATCGCTGTCACCCGACAGTGCCAGAGGAAACGGGGCCCGAACCCCGACGAGAGACAGGAAGAGACAATGACGTTCTCCGATCGAGTCGCCGTCATCACCGGCGGCGGACAGGGCATCGGCCGTGCCTACTGCCTGGCGTTCGCCGAGCGCGGTGCGGCCGTGGTGATCGCCGACCTCAACGAGACGAAGGCCCGCGAGGTCGCCGAGGAGATCACCGCCGCAGGCGGCCGGGCCCTCGCGGTGACCACCGACGTCTCGGACAAGGCGAGCGTGGATGCCATGGTCCGACAGGCTGTCGCCGAGTTCGGCACCGTGGACATCCTCGTCAACAACGCCGCCGTTTTCTCCACTCTGAAGATGCGCCCCTTCGACGAGATCTCGGTCGAGGAATGGGAGCACGTGTTCGCCGTCAACACCCGGGGCGTGCTGCTCACCACGCAGGCCGTCGCGCCGGTGATGAAGGCGAAGCGCTACGGGAAGATCGTGAACATCTCCTCCAGCGTGGTGACGACCGGCCGGGCGAACTACGCGCACTACGTCGCGTCGAAGGGCGCCGTCGAGGCCTTCAGCCGGGCGGTCGCCACCGAACTCGGCGCCTTCGACATCAACGTGAACTCGATCCGGCCGCACGGCATCGTCACCGAGGTGCCGCGCGAGACCATCACCGAGGACCAGTGGGACGGGATCATCGCCCAGCAGGCCCTGAAGCGGAAGGGCAAGCCCTCCGACGCGGTCGGCGCCGTGCTGTTCCTGGCCTCCGACGAGAGCGACTTCATCACCGGGCAGTCGCTGCTGGTGGACGCGGGTCTGCGCTTCAACTGACCCCGACCGCACCACGCCGTTCGACGGCGGTGCGGTGGTTCGGCGGCCTGCTCCGGTGGCGGGCGGCAGGCCTGCCCGGCAGCGGTGGCGTGCTCGGCTGCGACGGCCGATCCTCCCGGGAGCGCCGACCGACGAGCCCGCCGCCGGACCACCGCGCCGCGCCGATCCTCTGCCCGCGGGCGACGAACCGCGAGAGACCAGGACACCCAGATCATTCGCCACGACGAGGAGCTGCCCATCATGACCGACGACGCTCACGAGTTTCGGATCGTGCGCCGAGGCGACCGCGATCATCGCATCGCCGTGATCGACGGACCGAACATGTCCAACCTCGGCGCGCGCAGCAGGAAGGTCTACGGCGACGTCGGCTCGCTCGACGACCTCAAGGCCTATGTGGCGGGCTTCGGCGAGCGCCTCGGGGTGACGGTGGAGAACTTCTCCTCCAACTACGAGGGCGCCATCCTGGAGTACATCCACGAGTCGGCCGAGCGCGTCGACGCCTACATCGTCAACCCGGCGGGCCTGACGACCGTCGGCGAAGGCGTGCGGCACGCGTTGGAGGAGACCGGGCGGCCGGTGGTGGAGGTGCACTTCTCCAACATCCAGGCAGGCGCGGGCCACGGACGCGGGCTCGGCGGCGGCCCCATTGCCTCCAGCTTCACCCACACCGCGACGGGCCTGACCATGGGCATGCGCCAGTACAGCTACATCGGCGCGCTGACGGCCCTGGTCGCGGCCCTGGACGACGGGTACTTCCTGGGCGAGGGCGTGGCGGGGGACTGAGCCGGGCGGCACGAGGAGATCGAGCCGGACCCGCTGTCTACTGGAGCGGGCCTGCTCGATCTCTGGTGTCCGCTCGCGCGGCGACCCGGCGACCCGGCGAGTCGCCGTCGAGTCCGGTGTGCGGCCGGGCGGCGATTCGCCCTTCTTCCGCCGGAGCCGACGCGGCGGGCGCGGTGCCGCCCGCCGCGTCCTGTTCTTCTCACCTGAGAAACGCCTCGTTGCACTCGCGCTGCAACGCGACGTCGGCCCACATCGGGTGCTGCGGCGCGGCGTTGGAGCAGACCACCGTGCCCAGGGCGCCGACCCGTACGGACTCCGCGACGGCGCGGCGGCAGAAGTTCGCGCCGATCGGGCCTTCCTCGAAGGTGCCGTACAGCGGCGTGTAGCCGATCCAGCCCTCGCCGAACACCAGTGGGATGCCCCGCTCGGCGGCCCAGTCGGCGGCGGCCGCGATCCAGGTGGTGAGCCGTTGCTCCATCGCGAGCCGGTGGACGGCATAGCGCTCGTACAGCCAGGCGTCGAAGGCGACCGGATCACACCAGTCGTGTAGGTAGACCTCGCGGTCGCCGACGACCGTCGCCTCCTGCCGCCACCGGTCCGCCTCGGGCGGGGCCCAGTCGGCGAGGCCTGGCGCGCCGGGGCGCAGCAGCTCGCGGCGCGCCCGCTCCTGCGGGAACGGGCGCGCCGCGTCGCGCAGCGCGAAGACCTCCAGCATCTCGTCGAGCACCCCGTACACATACGGGTGGAAGACGGCGATGTCGATGTCGCGGGGGATCCCGCGCAGCGAGCCCACCGGAACCTCGGCGTAGTTCACCGTGACCGGCCGATCGGGGTGACGCCGCCGGAATCGGGCGATGCCCCGCTCCAGCCGGGGCCGCAGCGCGACGACTCGGTCCACGGCGGTGTCCAGGCCGTCCGCGAGGTGCCCCGCCTGGACCTCGTTGTGCAGCTCGGTGAAGGCGATCCGGTCGTCGAGGCCGTGCTCGGCGAGGAAGTCCACGAGGTCGGCGAGCGCGTCGGCGAGTGCCTCGGCGCGATCCTCGGGGTCGACGGCGTTCACCGCGTCCAGCCAGGCCCGGTCGGCGGCGAAGGCGGGACTCTGCTGATACTCCCAGCTCGACAGGATCACGTGGCAGTCGTGCCGCCGCGCCGCCTCGAACAGGGCGAGCAGGTGCGCACGGCCGTCGATCTCGGTGGTCTTGCGGACGTCGTACCAGCGCACCCGCTGTCCGTACTCGCCGCCGAGTGGGCCGAACCGCAGCGCACTGGTGTCGAGGCCGCTGCCGAACAGCAGCAGCGGCATGGCGCAGATCCGGATGGTGTTGTACCCGCGTTCGACGGCCTGGGCGAAGGCGGCGTCGAGGTCGGCGAAGGGCTCGCCGGGGCCGGTGCGGGTGTACCAGCTGAAGTCCCACAGCGAGATGGTCAGGCGGGGCGGGAGGTTCGCGGGCAGTGGCGTCGGCACGGTCGGGACTCTCCTTCGTTCGATGCGTCGGGGATTGGATGCGTCGAATTTCTCGGCGCGGCGGGGATTCGTCGGCGGCGGAGGAGACTCAGCTCTTGACCGCGCCTGCGGTCAGCCCCTCCAACAGCTGCCTGCGCAGCAGGAAGAAGACCAGCAGGCTCGGCACGGCGGCGAGCACCGAGGCCGCGAGCACCAGGTCGTACTGCCGACCGGTGGCGCCGAAGAGCGCCTGGATGCCCAGCGGAAGCGTGTAGTCGCCAGGTTCGCTGATCACGATCAGCGGCCAGATCAGGCTGTTGTAGCTGTTGAGGAACGACCAGACGCCCAAGGCCCCGAGCGCGGGCCGCAGCAGGGGAAGCACCACCCGCCGGAACAGGCCGAACTCGGTGCAGCCGTCGATTCGTGCCGCGTCGAGCAGTGCGTCGGGGACGGCCTGCTCGGCGAACTGGCGCATCATGAAGATGCCGAAGGCGGGCGCGATCCAGGGCACGACGAGGGCGAAGTAAGGCTCGGTGAGCCGCGCCTTGGCGATCATGATGAACAGCGGCACCACGATGACCGCGAACGGCACGGCCAGCGAGCTGAACATGATGTTGAACAGGATCGTCTTGCCGCGAAAGCGGTGTTTGGCGAAGGCGAAGCCCGCGAGCGAGCACAGGCCCACCGCCAGCACCGTGGACAACAGGGCGACGACCGTGCTGGTGACGAACCAGCTCCAGAACGGCTGCTCGGCGAGCAGCGTCCGGTAGTTGTCCAGCACGGCGGGCGCGGGCAGCGGCTGCGGGGGATAGCTGAAGATGTCGGATCGGCTCTTGAACGACGAGGACAGCGCCCACAGCAGTGGCAGGGCGAAGACCAGCAGCAGGCTGATCAGGAACGTGTAGAGCAGCACCCGTCCGCCGGTGACCCGGCGGGGACGGTCATCGGTTGTCCCTTCCCACCCCGAGCGCGCGATTGGCGAGCAGCCCCAGCGCGAAGACGACGACGAACAGCAGAACCCCTGCGGCGGCGGCATATCCGAGCTGTTGTCGCTGGAATCCGGCGCGGTAGATGAACATCGCGACCGACAGCGTCGACTCGCCGGGACCGCCCTGGGTGAGCAGGAACGGCTCGTCGAAGATCTGCGCGGTGTTCACCAGGACGGTGACGGCGATGAACGCGGTCACCGGTCGCAGCGAGGGCAGCGTGACGTCGACGAACCGGCGGACCGGCCCGGCCCCGTCGATCGCCGCCGCCTCGTACAGCTCCCGAGGCACGTTCTGCAGCCCGGCCAGGAAGAAGATGGTCAGATACCCGGTCCAGCGCCACAGCACCAGCACGGTGACGCTGACCTTCGCCCACAGCGGATCGCCGAGCCAGTCGATGCCGCCGAAGCCGAACACGGCACGGAGCAGCCCGTTGACGATGCCGAACTCGCGCTCGAAGAACAGTCCGAACACCAGCGTGATGACGATCGGCGAGATCACCACCGGCATGAAGTAGGCGAGCCGGAACATGTCGCGGCCCCGAAGGCCGCGTGCGTTGAGCGCCTGGGCGATCAACAGCGCCGCAGGCACCACGACACACATCGTGAACAGCACGTACACGGCGGTGTTGCCCACCGAGATCCAGAAGCTCCGGTCGCCGAGGAGGTCCTGATAGTTGCGCAGGCCCACCCACTGCGGCGTGCCGAGCCCGGCCCACTCCGTGCCGCTCAGATACAGGCCCACCAGGATCGGGACCAGGAAGAACAGGCCGTAGAGGAGGAAGAACGGCGAGATGAACGCATACGGCGCCAGTCGCAGCTGGTTGCGGGACCACCAGGTGGCGGGCTTCTCGGGCTCCTCGGCCGTCGGGCGGGGGACGCTCGGCCGGTGTGCGGTCTGGTTCGTCATCGCTTGACCTGCTCTCGGTAGGCGACGATCGCCGCCTCGATCGCGGCGGCGGGCGAGGTGCGACCGCGTACCGCGTCCAGCACTGGGCCGCCGAGGACGTCGGTGAGGATCTGCATGGCGGGGGCCTGATGGAACAGCGGCAGGTCCTCGGCGGCGGGGGCGTAGACGTCGAAGACCCGCTGGCCGCCGAGATACTCGTCGCGGACCTCGACCAGTTCGGGATCGCGGTAGAGCGACCGCAGGGTGGGCAGGAAGCCGCCGGAGCGGTACCGCAGCAGCTGTCCCTCCCGGGTGAGGAAGACCCGGCTCAGCAGGTCCAGCGCGGCGGCGGTGCCGGGCTTGTCCTTGAGGACGGTGAATCCGGTACCGCCGAGCGTGGATGCCAGGTGCCCGCCCGCGTCGAATCGCGGGAGCGTGCGCATCCGCCATCGACCCTGCTGATCGGGGACGTTGGCCTGGAGGCCGTAGGCGTTGTACCAGTTCGGCATCGCGATGGCGGCCAGCCTGCCGGACTTCAGCGCGGCGGCGGCCGCACTGCTGTACGGGTCGGGCAGCCCGAGCAGGAACCCGCTCCGGACGCCCTCGGTCATGAACTCCAGCACCTCGACGGCCTCCGCCGAGTCCAGCGCGAGTTCGCCCGCCGCGTCGAACACTTGGCCGCCGCGTTGCAGGAAGAACTGGAAGAAGCTGTTGGCCACCGCGAGGTTGTCGCCCGTCGAGACCACGCCGAGGCTGATCTCATGGTCGCGGCTCAGCCGTTCGCCGTGCTCGGCCAGCTCCTCCCAGGTCGCCGCGTCCTCGGGAACCCCGTGGTCGGCGAACAGGTCCTGCCGGAAGTAGAAGACGGTGATCGAGTTGTCGGCGTCCAGGCTGTAGGGGCTGCCGTCGACGGTGTAGGGCGCCAGCTTGAGCAGCTCGTCGCCCAGCGGCGCCACCACGTCGGTGAGGTCGACGAAGAGGTTCTCCGCGATGGACGAGCCCATCACCCTGGCGAACTGATCGATGACCAGGCCGACCAGATCGGGCGTGTTGCCGTCCGCGATCGCCTGCGTGATCATCCGCGTGATGATGTCGGGCGGGGCGGCGTTGGTGACGTCGAGTCGGAACTCGAACTCGGAGTCGCCGACCAGGCCCGGCTCGCCGATCGCCGTCTCGAAGGTGGTGACGTAGCCGGGGTCGTGGGTCCACAGCCGGATGCCCACCGGCCCGGCGGTCAGCGGCGTGCGATCGGCCGCACCGCAGCTCGCCAGCAGCGGGGCGCCGAGCAGGCCGAGCCCGGCGACGCCCATGCCGCGCAGCAGCGCGCGGCGGTCGAGGTCAGGCATCGCGCCCCTCCCACTCTGGTCGTAACGTGATCCGGTGCGTCCGGCTGAGCCGGACATGCTGGATCTCGGGCCGAGCACCGGGGGCGGCGAAGCGGTGACGCACGGCGGGATCGACGTAGACCCGGGCGTCGGTCGCGCGTGGCAGCACCCGGATCTCGATGCCGTGCCTGCGGACCTCGGCAGCGATGCGACGCAGGCCCACGTCCCAGTCCGGCCCGAACCAGAAGTGATCGGCGACCAGTCGACCTCCGACGTAGGCGCGGGCCGCGTCCCCGGTGTAGGTCAGGCGGAGCAGCAGCTCGGCGGCGTCGTCGAAGGCCCGTTCGTCGACGGTGACGTGGAAGACGGCCGCGTGTTCGAAGTCCTCGTCCGTCGGGGCCGAGGCACGGCCGTGCGGGCCGCCCGTTCGGGTCTGCGGGGTGCGCGGCCCGCCCGCCGAGCGCACCAGTCGCGGTCGCGGCGGCGCACCCGCCGTCGTGATCCGCCAGGCGCTGAAGACCCCGTCGTCGTCGGTCCGCTCGGCGCCCGCCAGCGTGGTCGGGGCGGGCAGCATCGCCAGGGTGACGTCGTCGTCGGTCCCGTCGATGCGCAGGGCTTCCCCGTCGACGATCACCGGGTCGTCGCACAGGATGAGGACGTCCGTCCCGGCGATCTCCACCCGCTGGAAGCGCAGGGCGTCGACCTGGCCGAGCACGTGCACCGTCGCGGTGCCCCCGGCCTCGTCGGTCACCGAGAACCGTGCGTCGGTGCCCGGCTGCGACACGGTGGCGACGGTGCGGCCGTCGACCTCGGTGATCTCGGCGGCACCGTCCACGGAGACCGGGCCCGCGAAGGCGAACTGCGCGGGGATGCCATCGGCGGCGACGAAGACGGAGGTCGGGACGCCGTCGATCGCGAGTCGGGCGAGGGGCTGGGCACTCGCCCAGTCGAGCCGCTGCCCGCCTGCCAGCCCGAAGCCGATCGGCCAGACGAAGTGCGCCCCGGTGGAGATCGTCACGGGCTCCGCAGGCAGCCGGACCGTCCGATCGGCCAGCCGCACCTCGAAGCGGACGCCTGCGTGGTCGGGCAGCGGCTCGTGCGGCTGATGGTTGTTGACGAACAGGAAGCCGGTGCTGCCGTCGGACCGCACCGACCACCGCACGGTCTCGCGGTCGTCCAGACCCGAGGGCGAAGCGTCGGGCAGCTGCACGGGCAGCTCCGCGAGGTCGGCCCCGGAGTCGCGGAGGAAGAGATGCTGGACGCGCAGGGCATGGAAGGACGGCCGGACCTGGCCGTACTCGCCGAGCGGCGCCTGGAAGTCGTAGTTCACCACGGGCAGGTCGTTGGGGTATCCGCAGGCGTGCGACTCCTGATTGGGGGTCGGGAGGTCCAGCCGTTGCGAGCAGCCGTGATAGAGGTAGTAGCCCTGCCACACCGAGCCGCTGCCGAGCTTGGCCAGCGCCAATGCCGAGATGTCGGCGGCGGGCACCAGCGGCCTGCGGTGGTAGGCGATCGCCATGCCGCCGCCCAGTTCGCAGGTGGCGTACGGGTACCGGCGGTCGTCCGGCGGAACGTGGTCGATGCTCGCGCCCTCGGGGGTCGCGGGACGCAGATCGGCGCCGATGGCGTGATCGTCGCGGATCGACGTGAAGAAGTAGTGACACCGCATCTGCCGGGCCCACCCGTCGGTCGCGTCCGCCCAGAACGCCTCCGGGTAGCCGCCGTACAGCGGCAGCAGGACGTCCGCCGGCAGCTGCGGGGCGCCCCAGCCGGTCGCGGTCCACAGCGGTGCGGTGATGCCCGCGGCCTCGGCCATGGTGCGCAGCGTCGCCAGGTGGCCCGGCTGGTCGTACAGCTCGTTCTCCACCTGCACCGCGACGATCGGCCCGCCGTCGGCCCAGCTCAGGCCCGCGAGCTCCCGACCGATCCGCTCGTAGTAGGCCGCGACCAGGGCCAGGTAGGCGGGATCGTCGGTGCGGGGCACGCAGTCGACGTCGGCGAGCCAGTCCGGGAACCCGCCGTTGCGGCACTCGCCGTGGGACCACGGCCCGATGCGCACGGCCACCGCCAGGCCCGCCTCGCCGCACAGCCGGACGAATCGGCCGATGTCCCGCGAGGAGTCGAAGCGGAATTCGCCGCGCGTCGGCTCGTGGTGATTCCAGAACAGATAGGTGGCGACGACGTCGATGCCGCCCGCGCGAATCCTGTCGAGTTCCGTCCGCCATTCGTCTTCCGGATAGCGACTGAAATGAAATTCCCCCATGACGGGCAGCCAACGCCGACCCGCTCGACTGATGGCGCGGCCGTCGACCGAAATCGAGCATTCGGCGCCGTCCGGCGTGCCCATCGGCAGATGACCCGACAGGGGTGGGGCGTGGTCAAGCACATGCAGGGACAGCATGTCCGGCTCCTGAACTCCGATGGTCAGCGGCGGACTCATCTTGAGCAGCACTCCGACGGCTGTCAAGATGTATTAATAATTAATGGCCACGGCTAGGCTGCGGTGCGTTCTGGCGTCGATGATCTTCGAGGAGCGCTTCGTGGCCCGTTATTCCGGTCGGGGCCTGCACTACCAGGTGGTGCGGCACCTCGGGACCCGCATCGTCGACGGCCGCTTCGCCGAGGGCGAGGTCTTCGACCTGCGTGCGCTCGGCGCCGAGCTGGACGTGAGCCTGACCGTGCTGCGCGAGGCGTTCAAGGTCTTGGCGAGCAAGGGCCTGGTGGACGCGCGGCAGCGGCGCGGGACCTTCGTGCGGGCCCGGTCGGCGTGGAACCTGCTCGACGCCGATCTCCTCGACTGGCGGGTCGACGGCGGCGACGCCGAGACGCTGCTGCGCGACCTCGCCGACCTGCGGTCCGTCATCGAACCCGCCGTGGCGGGTCGGGCCGCGCTGCGCCGCACCGAGGCCGATCTCGCGGCGGCGGAGGCCGCGCTGACGGCGATGGCCGAGGCGGGTGACGACGCTGTGGCCGCCGCCGAGGCCGATGCCGCGTTCCACCGGGCGCTGCTGCTGGCCACCGGCAACGAGCTGTTCGCCAGGATGGATCTCTTACTCGAACCCGCCCTGCGGGCCAGGGATCGCCTCGTCCACGCGCACCTGAGCGCCGACGATCCCGTGCCCGCCCACCGCCTCGTGCTGGCGGCGGTCCGCGATCGGGACGCGCCGCGAGCGGAGGCGGTGATGCTCGAACTCCTGGCGAAGGCGACCGAGGATCTCCATCTCATGGGCACGATTCCGGCCGAGTCGCGCTGAGAGCCTGTCTTTGATCCCCACTGTCCTGTTGCGCGGGGCAGGCAGCGGCGATCTGCGGCGTTGTCGTCAGTCGACATCACTCCGTTATGTCTCCTTCCTTCGCCTGGCAGCTCAGCCACGCTGATCCCCGCTCACGACTCCAGGGGATCACAGACAGGCCCTGAGAGGTCGGTGGCCTGATTCGGCCGGCGGCGGGCACTGGCCGCCCCGCGGGACCGTGTCTCCGCGCCTGCGCTCGTCGTGGCGGAGAGCCGGGACCGGCCGGGGTCGGAAAGCGGCGTCGGAGCCGTTGAATTCGTTCCCGCTGATTCGGATTCGGCGTGATTCGATCCCAAGAATCGGCGTCACCGTGATTGCCGTGCCGCGGTCGAGACGGCTGAATTCGTCGCCCGCGATCAAATCACGACCGGTGGCCTGCGGTCAGCCCGCGCTCGACTCATCCGGCGTCGCAGCCGAATTCCGTCGTAGTCGTCGAGCGAGTCGGCCGAGGCCGCCGAAGACGAATCGTTGCAGCGAAGCGGGCAGACCGGCGACATACCCGTCCTGTAGCTCCCACAGCAGGCCGAGATCGAGCGGATTGATCGGCAGCCCGGCCCGGGTGGTGCGGCCCCGGCGGTCGAGCTGATGCCAGAACTCGAACATCCGGCGGTGCTGGAGCGGCGGGCGGGCCACGTAGTCGAGCACCAGGTCCGGTGCCTCACTCCAGAACTCATGGACCTGGCGCGGCAGCACCGTCAGCTCGTCGCCCGGCCCCGCGTGGTGGTCGCGGCCGTCGACGCGAAACCGCATCCGGCCCTGCACCACCCGGAAGTGCTCGCGCAGCACCGGATGCCAGTGCGGGCCCGCGAGCCGTCCACTGGTCGGCCAGCGATGCTCGATCCGTAGGAACTCGCCCTCGTCGTCGGTCCCCTGCTCCACGAACCGCACGCTGTGGCCGTCGCGGAACACCAGCTCGTCACTGTTCATAGATGAGAAGGTAGCCTTCCTAATTATGGATGCGCCAGTGGGTCACCCGACGTTGCTGCGACAGCTGGTCGAGACGGTGCGTGCGTTCGAGCAGCAGCTCCACGCGGGCCTGCTGGACGCGGCAGACGACCTCCGACCCGCGCACTACGCCGTGTTCCGTCACCTGGAGCCCGACGGCAGCCGGATACGCGACCTGGCCTCGGCCGCCGGGATGACGCCCCAGGCGATGGGGGAGCTCGTCGCGCACCTGGCTGCCTGCGACTACGTCGAGATGCGTCGTCATCCCACCGACGGCCGGGCGCGGCTCGTGGTGCCCACCGCGCGGGGGCATGCCGCGTTGTCGCGCGCCGCCGCCCGACTCGGTGATCTCGAAGGAGCGCTTGCGGCCCGGCTCGGCACGGAGCGCGTGCACGGACTGGGGCACCTGCTCGCCGAGATGCTGCCGCTGTTGTCCGACCCGGAGCTGGCGCCGGTCGCGGGCTCCTGCGGCGCGGCCGCAGACCGGCCCGCGCGGTCGGACTCGCGGTCGGCCGCCGGGCCGCCGAGGGAGCCCTGAGCCGGTGCCTTGGTCTGCGCGGCTCGTTCTGCCTGGTCGGCGCGGTGGAGGCCTGGCGAGGCCTGCCCGTGCCGGGACGAGGGAGAATGAGGCGTGGACATCGAGGAGGAGCTGGACGGCATCCGTCGTCAGCGGGCGCGTTTCACCGACTTCATGCTCGGTTACAAGTTCGCCATAGACGAGATGATCACGAAGATCAACATCCTTCGTGAGGACTTCAACAACACCAACGAGTACAACCCGATCGAGCACATCAGCTCTCGGCTGAAGACGCCGCAGAACATCGTCCGGAAGGTGCGCAGGAAGAAGTTCCCGCTGAGCTTCGACAGCATGCGGGACAACATCCTCGACATCGCGGGCGTGCGCGTGACGTGCAGCTTCATCTCGGACATCTACAAGATCCGCGACATGATCGCCGATCAGGAGGACGTGACGATCTTCGAGGAGCGCGACTACATCGCCCGTCCCAAGGCGAGCGGCTACCAGAGTCTGCACCTGCTCGTCGAGATCCCGGTGTTCCGCGCGCGCGGCACCGAGCGCATCCCGGTCGAACTCCAGATCCGCACCATCGCGATGGACTTCTGGGCCAGCCTCGAACACAAGATCTACTACAAGTACGACGGGCACGTCCCCGACGACCTGCAGCGCGAGCTCATCCAGGCCGCCGACGTGGCGAGCAGGCTCGACCGGACAATGGAGGGGCTGCACGAGTCGGTTCGACAGGGCGAGGTCGTCCACCTAGCCGACGAGGCGACTGATCGGGAGGCGGCTGATCGGGAGGCGGCTGATCGCGAGACGGCTGATCGGGAGGCAGAGGAGCGGTTACGGGACGCCGAGGCCGCCGAGTTCCTGGACCTGTTGGATCGCGAGACCGCGTCCGCGGCAGGCTGATCGGCTCGCGGTCCTCGACGCGGGGCCGCCGCGCTCAGACCGGCGTCGATGCGCGGTGGTTCGTCCGGGCGGAGCCCGAGTCCGGCGGCCCGAGGCCCATGCCCGAGTCCTATGCCCGGAGTCCGGCAGCCTGCGCCCGGCATTCGACGCAAGGAGTCCTCTCGGCGGGCGCGCGCCGGGGGGACGCCGGGTGCGGAGGGCGGCCGGGCCGGGTTCGTCGTCCGCACCCGGCATCCCGGCGCGCCGTCCGTCATCCGAGCGACGTGCTCCTCGTCAGCTGATGTTCACGTCGATGCACGCATAGAAGGCCATCGGCGTGTCGGCGATGTTCCAGACCGCGAGCACCTTCTGCCTGCCGCTCACGTTGCCGAAGTCGACCTGGTGCGAGACCGTCTCACCCGGCCGGGCGCCGCCGTCGTTGAACTCGGCGACCTTGGTGCCGCCCGCGTAGTACTGCCACGTGGTGGTGGCGTGCGAGACGGTCAGGGTCCAGTTGAAGCTGGTGGAGCGTCCGACCGGGGTGACCGTCCAGCCCTTGCCGTCGTCGTCGAGTTCGCTGAACCGGCTGTTGCCGCCGCTGCAACTCGTCAGGCCCTTGGGGCCTTCCACGCTCTGCGGCTCCCATTGGATGTCACCGCACGGCACCGTTCCGGCCGCGCATTGCGCCTGCCTGCTCGGCGGGTTTGACACGTATCCATGGGCGTTCGCCGTGCCCGCCGGAATGCTCACGAAGAGAAGTGGTGCGATTGCGGCGCCGATCACGGCTGCCGAGAACCTTTTCTTGCGCATGTCTACTCCCTCATCGAGGACGCCGCAGGCAACGGGCCGGACCCGACGTCATCGACACCGGAAGCCCTTGTCGGCGGCTGCAGGGGACGTGAGGAGGAGAGCTCCGTCGGAGCCGTGACCGAGGCATCCCGACGGCAGTCGACTGCCATTCGGCCTGTTCAGCCCCAACTCCGGGGAACTTGGTCTAGACCTTAGCAGTCGAATGGTCCGGGTCAATGGTTTGTTCGTGACGCATTCACGCCATTCGCCGACTCGGCTCGCGATGCCACTGATGATCATTGCGGGGAAGGCGCTTCCGGCCACTGTCGGCGAAATTTCGGACGCCCGGGCAGTCCGCATTCTCGGCGGCCATGACACGCCCGGAAGCCCGTCGCCGCCCGCTCGGTCGCCGGATCACGGGTCGATATCGGTCCGGTCGACGGACCAAGAGAAATCGGTGGCGGGCCGTCCGGGTCGGGGCGCGTCGGTGATTTCCGCGCGCCGCCCCGATCCGCGACGGGGCGCTCCGTCCGTCACGGTGCCGCAGGGCCGTCGACGGAGCCTCTCGTCTCGTCGAGACGGCAGGCGGGCCGTGCGAAACGCCGAGATGACGCGCCGAAACGGTCACTACCCAGAGATCACGATCATTGCTAAGTTGATAACGATAACCCTTGCCGAAAACTGAAGCATCATCGGGTATCGAGGTCACGACGAGAGGACGGATCTGTCCCATGTCGCATCCTGTGAGGCCAACCGCGCGGCGACGGGCACGTCACGTGCTCCTCGCCGTCGCGAGCGTCCTGACCGTCGCCGCGTGCGGCGGCGTCGCGGAGCCTGCTCCCACGGCGGCGGGCTACCCGCTGACGGTGGACAACTGCGGTCGCGAGGTGACCATCTCGGCACCGCCGAGCAGGCTGTACGTGATCGGGGGCGAGGCAGGCACCCTGGTGCACGCCGCAGGCGGCGTCGACCGGATCAGCACCTTCTCCCCGCTGATCGGCGAACCGCTCGGGGCCGCGGCTGGGCCGCTCGGTGCGACGGAGCAGGTACCCATCCAGAGTTCGCGGGACATCTCGCGTGAACTGATCATCAACGCGATGCCCGACCTGGTGGTGAGCTACGGCCTCAACGACTTCGACCCGTCGGACCTGGCCGCAGCGGGCATCCCGACACTGATCATCAGCGGCTACTGCGGCGGCTTCGGCGCCGGACAGTCCGAGGTCGATGACCCGCTGGCGGGCGTCTACGCCGACATCGCGCTGCTGGGCCGCGTGCTCGAGACCGAGGCCGAGGCGTCGGCCGCCGTCGCCGATCTGCAAGCGCGGGTCGACGCGGTCCGCGACGCGGCCGAGGCGGCCCCGCCCGACGAGAGCACGACGGCGGCGGTGTTCGTTGCGGGGGCGGACAGCCCGCTCGGGGCGTACGGCCGCCGCAGCATGATCCACCAGCAGCTCGACTACGCCGGGCTGTCGAACGTCTTCGAGGACACCGACGAGCGGCTGTTCGAACCGAACACCGAGGCCCTGATCGACGCGGCTCCGGAACGGATCATCGTGCTGTACGAGCCCGGCGACGTCACCGAACAGGTCGTCCGCGACACGATCACCTCGCGGCCCGAGCTGGCGGGCATCCCGGCGGTCGGCGCGGGCGAGGTCCTGACGCTGGACTTCTACCACTCCGGCCACGGCACCCTCGCGGTGGACGGGCTGGAGCGGCTCGGCGAGCAGATCGGGGGACGAGGCTCCTCGTGACCGTCGTGCCGCGAACCCCGTGCCGTCGCCCGGCTCTGCCGCGGCGCCCTGCCGCGCAGTCGTCCCCTCGCCCGCGCATCGACAAGTCGGGTCCGGCGGGCTCGATCGACCCGGAGGAACCGCGATGACGCAGGTGTCCGCTCGCGACACCCCACAGCAGACCGGCTCGGCTCCCGACCGCCTGGACCACCGGCGACGCGTTCGACGCTCCGCGCTGTGGATCGGCGGCCTCGGCGTGCTGCTGCTGATCAGCATCCCCGTCGCCGTCGGGCTCGGACCGGTCTCCGTCCCGCCGGGGACCGTCGCCCAGATCATCGTGGGCCACGTGTTCGGGTCCGGGGCAGGCTCCGGCCTGCCCGCCGACGACATCATCTGGCTGGTCCGCGTGCCGCGCGTGCTGCTGGCCGTCGTGGTCGGGGCGGCCCTGGCGATCTCCGGGGTCGCACTGCAGGCCCTGGTGCGCAACGTGCTGGCCGAGCCCTACCTGCTCGGTGTGAGCGCGGGCGCCTCCACGGGCGCGGCGTTGAGCATCCTGTTCGGCATCGGGGTCTCGACCGGGGCGACCTCGCTCACCGGCAGCGCCTTCATCGGGGCGTTGCTCGCGACGGCGGTGGTGTTCCTGCTGGCGGGCAGCGGCGGTCAGATCACCTCGGTCCGGCTGCTGCTCTCCGGCGTCGCGGTCGGCTACGTGCTCAACGCCGCGACCAGCTTCCTCATCTTCGCCTCCGACACCCCCGAGGGCGCCCGCGCGGTGCTGTTCTGGCTCCTCGGCTCGCTGACCAGGGCCGAGTGGAGTGCGGTGGCGATTGCCGGGCTGCTGGTGGCAGGCGCGTTCGTGACGCTGCTGCTGTGGGCCAGGAACCTGGACGCCCTCACCCTCGGCGACGACACGGCGCACGCACTGGGCAGTCCGCCCGCACGGGTCCGGGCTCAGACGCTGGTCGTCGTCGCCGTCTGCGTGGGAGCCGTCGTCGCCGTGTCCGGCGGGATCGGCTTCGTCGGCCTGGTCGTGCCACACGTCGCCCGGCTCTGCGTGGGCGGGGTGCACCGTCGGCTGCTGCCGGTCGCGGCGCTGATCGGAGCGACCTTCCTGGTCTGGGCCGACGTCATCGCCAGGATGGCCTTCGTGCCGAGGGAACTGCCGCTGGGGATCGTCACGGCGGTGGTGGGCGCTCCCTTCCTGCTGTTCCTCGTTCGTCGACTGCGGTCGGCTGCCTGACTCGAATCGGATCAGCGCGACGGGAGGCTCGAGTCCACATGGTCCATGCACCGTTGATCGTCCTGCTCGGCAACGATGACGACGACGACGATCACCGCGTCCTGTTCGACGAGATCCGGCGCATCGGCGGCGCGGCGCGGCGCGTCCATCCCGACGAGCTGGTGATCGAGGTGACCGCCGAGGGCACCCGGTTTCACACCGGCGGGGCCGAGCTGCGGCCCGATCTGCTGTTCGGCTGGGTGTACGAGGACTACCTGGTCCTCGGCATGAACCAGCTGGAGACCGCGCGGCTCGCCGGGATACCCGTGGTGAACTCGGCGATGACCCTGTGGCAGGGCCAGTCGAAGTACCTGAACTCGGCCCTGCTGCACCGCGCGGGCATTGCTCACCTCCCGGTGCTGTGGGGTCGGGACGAGGAGACCCTGGTCTCCTGGACGGCCCGGCGCGGCTATCCGATGGTGACCAAGCCGATGATGAGCTCCCGAGGTCGGGGGATGGCCTGCCTGACCGACGAGGCCGCCGTGCGTCGGCACGTCGCCGCGCTCGATCCCGCCCCGGAGCAGTACTACGTGCAGCCGTTCGTCCCCGCCGGGCATCGCGACACGCGAGTGCTCTGCGTGAATCACCGGGCCGTGGCGGCGGTGACGCGCACCGCGCCGCCGGGAACCTGGATCTCCAACGCGCCCGGCGGCGGCCGGAGCCTCGCCGAGCTGGATCGCGACGTCTGCGAACTGGCCGAGCGGGCCGCCGAGGCCGTGGGTGCGCTGTTCGCGGGGGTGGACGTCGCCCGCGACGAGCGGACCGGTGATCTGCGGGTGTACGAGGTCAACACCTGTCCGACCTGCACCGCGACCTTTCGCGAACTCGGGCTGGACCCGGTCCCCCTGACCGAGTTGGCCGCGTTCCTGGTCGCCGCCGCGCGTGACTTCGACGAGGCCCGCCGCCACTGGCGTCCGTCGGTGACGGTTCGGCCGGGCCTGACGGTCCGGCCGGACTCGCGATCCAGCAGCACGACGATCTAGCCGGACTCACTCTCTAGAAGGACACGATGCTCTCGATCCTGCGCAACCGGCGTTTCCGGCTGGCAGTCCTCAGTTACACCGTCTCCGGCGCGGCGACTGCGATCACCCCGGTGGCGCTGACCCTGTTTCTGCTCGACACCCACGGCGGCGTCGAGGTCCTCGGCCTGGTGCTCGGCGCCCGGACGGTGGGCTTCGTCGCGGGCGCGGTACTCGGCGGCGTCGTCGTCGACGGGTATCCGCGTCGGACAGTGCTGGTCCTGGCCGGTGCGGTGCGCGGGACGGCGGTCCTGGCCGCGATACCGGCGTTCAGCGGCTCGGTGGCGATGGTCTGCGCGGCCGTCCTGGTCGCGGGGGTCGGCGAGGGCATCTTCCGGGGCGCCTATCAGGCGCTGGTCGGCGAGGTGGTGGGCGAGGCCGACCGGCAGCGGGCGAACGCCTTGTCCACGCTGAGTTCCCGACTGCTGCTGGTCGGCGGCCCGACCCTGGCGACCTTGCTGTACCTGCTGATCGGCGGCGCCGCCACCCTGTTGGTGACGGGCCTGCTCTGGCTGGGCTCGGCCGGGGTGGCCCTGCGGCTCCCGCGCGGGGTGCGCCCCCCGTCCGACGCCGCCCGGCGCCGCCCGTTCGCCGACTACCGCGAGGTGCTGCGGGAGGCGGGTCGGCACCGCTGGTTCCTCGCCGGACTCGCCTCGCTGGTCGTCTGGCTCTCCCTCGGATTCGCCGTGCAGCAGCTTGCCCTGCCGCTGATCAGCCGCGATGAACTGGGCGGCAACGCCTTCCTCGGCGTGGCGCTGGGCTGCTACTCGGCGGGCGCGGTGATCGCCGCACTCGTGCTGGCGCGCTGGACCCCGAGAAGACCCGGCACGGTCGCCTTCGTGGGGCTGAGTCTCTATGGACTGGTGCCGTTGGCGCTGACCCTGCCCGCCGTGTCGCCCCAACTGGGCGCGGTGCTGGTGTTGACCGCCTACTTCCTCGGCGGCATCGGCATCGAGGCCTTCAACGTTCCCTGGTTCAGCGCCATCCAGCGAGAGGTGCCGCCGGAGCGGATGGGCAGGCTGTTCTCCTTCGACTTCATGGTCTCGCACGGTGTCGCGCCGCTCGGACTGATCCTGCTGCCGTATGCGCTCACGGAGATCGGCCGGACCCCGGTGCTGCTCGCCTGCGGCCTGCTCACCATCGGCGCCGCCCTGGCCGCCCTGGCCGTGCCGGGCGCACGCGATCTCGCCGATCCCGAGCCGCGCCGCCGGTCCCGGCCGGTTCCGGCCGCCGCGCCCGCGCCCGTGCTTCCTCCGATGCTCGCCGACCACGGTCACCCGGCCGCGCAACGGAACCCGAGCCGCAACCCAGCAGAGGACTCCTCCTCGCCCGTGCAGTAGGAGAGGTGTGACGTGATCAGTGCAGCGGACGTGTCCTTCGCATACGACGGAACCCCGGTGCTCGCCGACGTGGCGCTCGACGCCCGCTCCGGCGGCGTCGTCGGCCTGATCGGTCCGAACGGCAGCGGGAAGTCGACGTTGCTCCGCATCCTCTACGCGGCGCTCGCCCCGCGTCGGGGCACCGTGTTGATCGACGACACCCCCGTCGCCTCGCTGCCGCGTCGTGAGGCCGCCCGGCGGATCTCGGTGGTGGCGCAGGAGGCCTCGCCCGAACTGCCCGTCTCCGTTGCGGAGATGGTGCTGCTGGGGAGATCCCCGCATCGGTCGGCATTACAGGCTTACACCGCCGAAGACCACCGCATCGCCGCCACCGCGTTGACGCGCGTGGGCATGCGGGACCTGGCGGATCGCAGCTTCGCCACGCTGTCCGGCGGTGAGAAGCAGCGGACGCTCATCGCCCGTGCCCTCGCACAGGAGGCGGATCACCTGCTGCTGGACGAGCCGACCAATCACCTGGACGTCCGGTATCAGCACGAGGTCCTGCACCTGGTGCGCACGCTCGGCATCACCACGGTGGTCGTGCTGCACGACCTCAACCTGGCGGCTCGCTACTGCGATTCGCTGGTGCTGCTCGATCGTGGCAGCGTGGCCCGGTCCGGGCCGACCCCGGTGGTGCTCACGCCCGAGGTCGTCGAGCCCGTCTACCGGGTGGCGGTGCGCCTGGTGGACGACGGGGACTGCGTACAGCTGGTGTTCCGTCCGCAGGTCGACGCCGCGTCGCCGCAGGACGCCGAGCGACTGGTGGGGCCCGGCTGACCTGTCGACTGCGTGGGCGGCCACGTCTGCGCGGCTGTCCGCCGTGGTGGCTGCTCCGCCCCGCGGATCGGCGCCGCCGGAGCCAGGTCGGCTCTCGACGCGAACTGGCTCAGAAACGGAGGATCAGCTGAGGGAACGACCCGATCTCGGCTTGGTGCTGTTCACCCATCGCTTCCCCGGTCAGGACGATGGCGAAGTGCTGCACCTCGCGTTGGAGCTCGCCGACCTGGCGGAACAGGTGGAGTTCGACGCCCTCTGGACCACCGAACATCACTTCATCTCCTACGGGGTGAATCCCTCCGCGCTCACGTTGGCGGGCCACCTGCTCGGCAGGACTCGCCGACTACGGGTCGGCACGGCGGTGACGATCCTGCCCTCGCATCCACCGGTCTACGTCGCGGAGCAGACGGCGCTGCTGGATCAACTATCGGGCGGCCGCTTCGATCTCGGGATCGGCAGGGGCGGTCCGGTGGTCGACTACGCGGTCCTGGGCCGGAGCATGGACGACTGGCGAGACGGCCTGCCCGAGGCCCTGTCGTTGCTGCTGGACTCCTTCACCGGCACCGTCGCGAGCGATTCGGAGCTGTATCGCTTCCCCGAGGTTCGTCCCGGCCCGACGCCGCTGACTCGGCCTCATCCGCCGGTGTACGTGGCTGCGACCTCGCCGCCGTACGCTGATCTCGCGGCGCTACGCCGGCTGCCGATGCTGTTCTTCTTCCATCAGGACGTCGCAGCCCAGGCCGCGCTGGTGAGTCGACATGCCGAGCGATGTGGGCTTCCCGCGACCTCGTTCACCCACGGTGCTGCGATGATCGCGCAGATCACGGACTCGGCTGCCGAGGCCGACACGCTGATTCACGGGACCACGGTCCCCTTCTTCACCCACGCGCAGTCCGAGTACGTGATGCTCGAGGAGCGGCCCGGTGGGCAGCCGCCGCCGAAGGCGCTGGCGGAGCTGTTCCTCCAGACCCAGGCGATCGGGCCGGTCGAGCAGTGTGTCGACCGGGTGGTTGCGGTACTGAGCACGCCGGGGCTGCGACGGGTGCTGCTGCACGCGGAGTCCAGCGGCGACCACGATGCGATCCTGCACAACGTCCGGCGGCTGGGCACCGAGGTGCTACCGGAGGTGCGCAGGCGATTGGCGGCGGGCGCAGGCTGACCCGCAGTCGCCTGCCGAGCGCCTGATCAGGCACGTCGCCGTCTCACCTGGGGTGGCGGGTTCGCCTTCGCGCCAGCGCCGACGGTCGCAGCTCCTCGATCAGGAATCGGCGCGGCGTCCGGAGGCCAGGATGGTCGGATGCACGAGGTAGTAGCCCGCCTCGTCGAGGACGTAGCGCGGGCTGCCCGGTGTCAGCAGCGCCTCGGCCTCGGCGATCTCCTCGTCGATCATGCCTGCTGCACGTCCTCGGGACCGCGCCGATTCGAGCAGCTCCGGCCAGACCGCGCTCTCCAGATACGGCCGGACGGTCGGATCGTCGTCGATCGCCGAAGCCGATGCGGAGGTATGCGGCCTGCCCGAGTCGGGGAGTGACGGGGCGGGACGTCGCGGGCTGCGCTTGGCGCCCGTTCCGGGGGCGGTCAGTCCCGCCGGTACCGGGCGCGGAGGTGGAACCGTTCCCCCTGCGGGCCGAGGATGCTCAGGTACTCCACGGGCTCGGCGTCGGCATTGCCGAACCAGTGCGGGAGGTGGGTGTCGAACTCGGCGACCTCGCCTGCGGAGAGCACCAGATCCTGCTCGCCGAGCACCAGCCGCAGTCTGCCGTCGAGGACGTACAGCCAGTGGTATCCCTCGTGTGAGCGTGGATCGGGAGTGCGGTCGCTCGGCCCGCCCGGAATGATCTGTTTGTACACCTGGAGGCCGCCGGGCCTGCTGGTCAGCGGCAGGATGGTCATGCCGTGCCTGGTCACGGGCTGCGGGTACAGCCGTGGATCTCCCGTCGGCGGCGCGTCCACGAGCTTGTCCAGCGGAACCTGGTAGGTCTTGGCCAGCGGCAGCAGCAGCTCCAGGGTGGGCCTGCGCTGTCCGGACTCCAGCCGGGACAGGGTGCTGATCGGGATGCCGGTGCTCGCCGAGAGCGCGGACAGCGTCGCACCGCTGCGGCGGCGAAGCTCCCGCAGCCGGGGGCCGATCGCGCCGAGCACCGCGTCGAAGTCGTCGGTCATGCGGCTATTGCAGTTTCCGCAAATTAGTTTGTCAACTCGCGGGAGGGGTGAGCAGTATCGGATGCGGAGGCGGTCTCGACGGCCGGTACCGGGCAGTCGGCGGCGACCGGCCCGGCGCGCTGATTCCGCTGGTCCGAGACAGGCCGGCCTGCGGAGTGTCTCGTCGGCGATATCTCCGCACGCTGCCTGATCGGCGAGTCGGACCCGGGTGATCGGAGTCCTCGGAGGTTCTGCGGCGAGCGCCCGCCGAGGTACGCGCGTCCGCAGCCACCACCGCCGTGCCCTGCGCCGTCGACCCGGCACACCGAACTCTTGAGGAGACGAGATGAAGGATCAGCGGTTCTGGGACGACCTCTACGGCAGTCGCGAGCAGCTCTTCAGCGGCAACCCGAACGGCGTGCTGGTCACCGAGGTGTCGAGCCTGCCCGCAGGTCACGCGCTCGACGTCGGGTGCGGCGAGGGCGGCGACGTCCGGTGGCTGGTGGAACGCGGCTGGCGAGTCACCGCCGTCGACATCTCCCAGGTCGCGCTGGATCGGGCGGCCGAGGCCGTCGGCGATGACGACGTGCGGTGGGTCCGGGCCGATCTCGGCACCGCGCCGCCCGCGGCGGGCGCGTACGACCTCGTGTCGTTGCAGTACTTCCCGCTCGTGCGGGACGACGGGCACCGGGCACTGCGCGGCCTGCTGGCCTCGGTGGCGCCCGGCGGCACGCTGCTCGTCGGCGCCCACGACATGGCCGACTTGGCGGCGCACCACGAGGGCGCTGGGCACGGCGAGGGTGTCGGGCACGGCGAGGAGCCGGCGCGGGAGAAGCCCGACTTCGACCTGGACAGCATTTACCAGCCCCACGAGATCGCCGCCCTGCTCGACGACGACTGGGAGATCGTCGTTCACGAGACTCGGGCGCGCACCGCGCCTGCGCCCGAGGGCACGCAGCACGTCCGCGACATCGTGCTGCGGGCGAGGCGCCTGCGGTGACCTGATCTCGCGCGGGCTGTGCCGGTGCCGGACCGGCCTCGATACGGGGGCATCGCGTGACTCCGGCTCCGGCGGGGCCGTCGCCCGGGTTGCCGCGCTGCACGCTGTCGGCGACGGCGGCGCCCTTTCGGGCGGCTCGCGGCGGCGCGGGCGGGCGGTGTGGCCGCACCCGAGGCGGACCCGGCGCGCCACGATGCTGAACGCTCGTGCAGTATGGTGAACATGTGTTCAGCCAGGGTCGATGACCGAACGATGAAGGCCCGCATTCGCGACGCGGCCATCCTGCTGTTCGGCAGGAACGGCGTGCCGGGGACCAGCGTGCGCGCCGTCGCGGAGCAGGCGGGGGCGAGTCCGGCGCTGGTCATGCATCACTTCGGCACGAAGGATGCGTTGCGCGCGGTCTGCGATCAGCACGTGCTTGATGCCGTCTTCGATCAGAAGGACGACCTCGCCTCGGGCGGAGCAGACGCGGTGATCGGCTCCTGGCTGGCCGACCTGGACGGCTCCCGGCCCCTGCTCGACTACCTCGCCCGGATGCTCGTCGACGACACCGAGGCGGGCGCGTCGCTGTTCGACCAGCTCGTCACCCGCACCGAGTCGATGCTGGCGGCGGGGGTGCGGGACGGGACCATGCGGCAGAGCAGCGACCCGCCCGCGCTCGCCGCCGTGTTGGCCGTCCAGGGCGTCGCCCCGCTCCTGCTGCACCACCACCTGCGGCGCGTGCTGGGCGGGGTCGACTCGCCTGCGGACGTCATCCGCCGCCTGACGGTTCCGTTGGTCGAGCTCTACACCCGAGGCCTCCACACCGACGAGACGATCCTCACCGCAGCGCGGCGGGCGAGTGCCGCCGATGACTCCGCGCGCCCATCCGCCCGCGACCGTGCGACCGACGGGACGGCCTGATGCCGACACTGGAGACGAACGGCACCTCCCTGTACTTCGAGGTGCACGGCGAGGGGCCGCCGCTGCTGCTCATCCATGCCATCAGCGCCGGGGCGAACATGTGGCGCCCGCAGGTGGACCACTTCGCCGCGACGCACCGCGTCATCACCTTCGACGCCAGAGGGGTCGGCCGATCGGGGCCGATCCAGGGCTGGCGAGGCGTGCTGGCGACCATGGCGGCGGACGTCCGCGCCCTGCTCGATCACCTGGGCGTGCGACGGGCGGCCGTCTGCGGCGTGAGCTTCGGCGGCGTCCTGGCCCAGCAGTTCGCCACCGCCCACCCGGACCGGGTCGAGCGACTCGTCATCGTCGACTCCTACAGCGACTCGCGACCCACGAGCCTCGGCCGGGCGGCCTGGCTCGCCTCCGTCTACGCGGGTGCCTGGTCGAACCTGCTGCCCGCCGGGGTGCTGCGGTCGGTGATCGAGCGGCAGTATCGACGGTGGCCGGTCGCCGCGAACGTCCTCGGCGAGGCGGTCTCGCGACTCCGGGGGGTCGATGCGCTCAAGACCCGCCTGGCGATCAACCTGGTGAACTTCGTTCCCGGCCTGCGGGCGACGACCTTCCCGATCCTGGCGGTGGTCGGGGAGGACTCCTGGCCGCGCTCGATCACCTTCGTCGAAGAGCTGCGCCGCCGGGTGCCGCGCACCACCGTCGCACGCATCCCGGACTCGACCGACCCGAGTTCGCTGTGCAGGCCTGCGCTGTTCAATGAGGTGCTGGGGCGTTTCCTGCGAGACGAGCCCGTGGCGACGGCGCGGGGATGACGAACGGGATCTCCTAGTCCACAGTCGACGGTGTGGGCGCGGGATGTCCTGTGCGCGTCGGCTGCCTGCTGTGGGCGGACCTCCTCGACGGTTCCGCCCCTCCGTAGGCGCGCGCCGACACCGAGCGCGATGCAGCGCGGCTCGGGCGTCCCGGTTCGCGGCCGTCGCCCCCCTGCCGTACCCGCCCCGTCGTGATCAGCGACGGCGGGACGACGCATCGGCGCGGACGGTGCTGATCACCAATGCGGGGTGCCTCGCCGTACTCATCGGCGGGACTCCAGCCGGGATGACCGCCGCCTGCCTCCGGGTGCGTCTGCTGGGCCTCAGGCCCCGGTCATCCGGCGGCACGAGATCGCCGGGCCGCCGGACCTGCCGTGCCGACGGCGGGCGCCGCGCTGCCCGCGAGCTCCGCCGGCCCGCCGATCGCACCCGACGTGGCGGACGTCGCCCCGCACGGAATGACAGTGCTGCATGCGCTTGCAGTATGGTGAGACTCGCCGCCGGTTCGTCGGCCGAAGCGAACGTCTCAGGAGGATTCCCGTGCCCGAGCCCATCCGCCAGTTCACGGCCGCAGCCCTTCCGGTGGAGGTGTACGCCTCCGAAGCGGAGATGGGGCGAGCCGCCGCGCGCAGTGCCGCGCGGGTCCTGCGCGAGGCCGTCGCCGCCCGAGGATCGGCGCGGGCGGTGATGGCGACCGGCAACTCGCAGTTCGCCTTCACCGACGCGCTGCGCGCGGAGGACGTCCCCTGGGACCACGTCACCGTCTTTCACATGGACGAGTACGTCGGCATCGACCGCGAGCACCCGGCGAGCTTCCGTCGGTGGATCGGCGAGCGGATCGAACGACGCCTCGGTCCTGCCCTGGTGGAGTACATCCACGGCGACGCACCCGACGCCAAGGCCGAATGCGACCGCTACGAGGAACTGCTTCGCTCGGCCCCGATCGACCTGGTCTGCATGGGGATCGGGGAGAACGGCCACCTCGCCTTCAACGAGCCGTTCGAGGCCGACTTCGACGACGACCGCTGGGTCCGCGTCATCACGCTGCTGCCGGAGTCGCTGACCCAGCAGGTCGGCGAGGGACACTTCCCCGACATCGACGCGGTGCCGCCGACGGCGATCTCGCTGACCATCCCCGCGTTGCTGGCCGCCGCTCACGTCCAGGTCTGCGCCCCGGAGCAGCGGAAGGCGGCGGCCGTCGCGGCCGCACTGCGCGAGGAGATCAGCACCGCCTGTCCGGCCACGATCCTGCGCCGCACCCCCCATGCCACGCTGTACCTGGAGCCTGCCTCGGCCGGGGCGCTCGGGGCCGACACGCCGGTCGCGGGCTCGTCCTGACAACCGCTTGCAGGCTTGCGGTGGATCGGAGGCGACGGGAATGATCGAGTCCACCCGACTCGTGCTCATCGGCGGAGCCGTGGTGCTCCCGGACGGCGTGCGGCGCGGGCTGGGGGTCCACGTCGAGGGCGGCCGGATCGTCGACCTCACCGACCGGGAGCCGCCCGTCGGAGCGCGAGTGATCGAACTCGACGGTCGACTGGTCACCCCCGGCCTGATCGACCTGCACGTGCACGGCGGCGCGGGTTACTCCTTCGACCGGCCGAGCCGGTCCGTGGAGGGGCGTGCCGCCGAGGGGGCGGCGGCGTGGTCGGGCGGTGCGACGGCGGGAGCCGGGGGACCGGACGCTCACGCCATCTCCATGGGTTCGGGGTTCCCAGACGCTCATTCCATGGGGGACGGGGAATCCGACGCTCACGCCTTGGGTGGTGGAGGGCCCGATACTCACGCCTTGGGTGGTGGAGGGCCCGACGCTCACGCCTTGGGTGGCGGAGGGCCCGACGCTCACTCCATGGGCGTCGGGTTCCCCGACGCTCACTCCATGGGCGTCGGGTTCCCCGACGCCGTGACCCTCGTGTTGCGGCACCTCGCCCGCGCCGGCGTGACGAGTGCGCAGGCGAGCCTGGTCTCCTCGGACGTGCCCGACCTCGTCTCCTGGCTGGACGATCCGATCTGGACCGCCGCGCGGCCTGCCGACGCGGCCGAACTGCTCGGCGTCCACCTCGAGGGCCCGTTCCTCGCCGCCACCCAGTGCGGTGCCCACGATCCGGCCGTCCTGCGGGCGCCGAGCCGAGACGACGTCGCCGCGCTGCTCAGCCACCGCGAGCTGATCCGCATGATCACGCTGGCGCCGGAGCTGCCCGGCGCGATCGAGGCGGTCCGCCGATTCGCTGAGGCGGGCATCGTCGTCGCCGCCGGACACAGCGAGGCGACGGCGGCCGATCTCGCCGCCGCGACGGACGCGGGCCTCACCCACGTCACGCACCTGTGGAGCGGTCAGTCGACCACGACGCGACGCGGCCCGTGGCGGGTGCCGGGTCTGCTGGAGGCCTCCCTGGCCGCCACCGGACTCACCGCCGAGGTCATCGCCGACGGGCATCACCTGCCGCCGGAGCTGTTGGAGATCGCCCGTCGCTGTCTCGGCGACCGCCTGATCGTGGTCTCCGACGGCACGCCGGGAACCGGACTGCCGACGGGCAGTCGGTACGACCTCGGCACGGTGCGCTGTGAGGTCGGCGACGGGGTCGGCATGGTCGTCGGCGCCGACTCGTTCGGCGGCAGCACCGCCACGCTGCCGCGACTGCTCGCCCACCTGCACGACGAACTCGGCTGGCCGCTGACCGAGGTGGTCACGGCCGCGACGAGCAGGCCCGCCGCGGTCGCGGGCGTCGCCGACCGTAAGGGAGTCGTCGAGGTCGGCATGGACGCCGACCTCGCCGTCTTCGATCCCGGCTTCCGCCCGTGGGGGACCGTGCTGCGCGGTCGGTGGACTCCGAACGCGCCTACCGCACCCGATGACAGGAGATCCTCATGACGACCGGCACACCCCGGCTGCTGCGGCTGCGTCCGGACGACGCGGTCGCGGTGAGCCTCGATCCGCTGGCCGAGGGCACGCCGGTCACCGAGACGGTCGCCGCCCGGGCGCCGGTGCCCGCCGGGCACAAGGTGGCGCTGACCGCCGTCGCCACGGGCGGGGCCGTCACGAAATACGGTCAGGTCATCGGTTACGCGACCGAGGACATCGTGCCCGGCGACCACGTGCACCTGCACAACCTCGCCTTCGCCGACACCACCGAGGCGCCGACCGCGCTCGGCACCGGGATCGCCCCGGCGGCGCAGGAGCCCGAGACCTTCCAGGGCATCGTCCGCGCCGACGGGCGGGTGGCGACCAGGAACTACCTCGGCATCATCACCTCGGTCAACTGCTCGGCGACGGTCGCCAAGCTCATCGCCGACCAGGTGCGATCCTCGGGGATGCTGGCCGCGCACCCGAGCGTCGACGGGATCGTGGCCATCACGCACGGCAGCGGCTGCGGACTGGCCTCCGACGGCGAGGGCCTGGCCCTGCTGCGCCGGACGCTGTCGGGCTATGCCGATCACCCGAACTTCGGCGGCCTGGTGGTGCTGGGCCTCGGCTGCGAGGTCAATCAGGTCTCCGAACTCGACCTGCCCGCGCACACGCCGGTGGTCGGCATGACCATCCAGGAGGCGGGCGGGACGGCCGCCGCCGTCCGGGCCGGGGTGCGGGCCGTCGCGGAACTGGTGGAGCGGCTCGACGTCGAGCGCACGCCGGTGCCCGCCTCGGAACTGGTGCTGGGCCTCAAATGCGGCGGGTCCGACGGCTATTCGGGCATCACCGCTAACCCCGCACTCGGCATCGCCGCCGACCTGCTCATCGCCCAGGGCGGCACCGCGATCCTCTGCGAGACACCGGAGATCTACGGCGCCGAACACCTGCTCGCCGCCAGGGCCGACGACCCGGCGGTGGCCGAGGCGCTGTTGGCGCGCATCGCCTGGTGGCGCGACTACACCGCCCGACACGGCGGCTCGCTGGACAACAATCCCTCGCCAGGCAACAAGGACGGCGGCATCACCACGATCCTGGAGAAGTCCCTCGGCGCCGTGGCGAAGTCCGGGACGACTCCGTTGCGTGCGGTGCGGCAGTTCGCCGAGCCGACCGGCACCCGAGGTCTGATCTTCATGGACACGCCCGGCTACGACCCCGTCTCGGTCACCGGCATGGTCGCGGGCGGCGCGAACGTCGTCTGCTTCACCACCGGCCGAGGCTCGGTATACGGCTGCAAGCCGGTGCCCAGCCTGAAGCTCGCCACCAACACCCCCGTCTACGAGCGGATGACCGAGGACATGGACCTCAACTGCGGCTCGGTGGCCGACGGGGCGGTGACCTTGGCGGACATGGGGCGGCGCATCTTCGAGTTGATCCTGGCCACGGCGTCCGGCCGGTCGACGGCCAGCGAGCAGTTCGGCTTCGGCGACGAGGAGTTCGCGCCGTGGCAGCTCGGCGCGGTGATGTGATGAGCACGCTGTCCCGAGCGATGGCGGGCGACCTGCCGTCGGCGGCCCGGCCGCTGCTGTCCGGGCCCGCTCCAGAACCCGGCATCGTCCACTTCGGTGCGGGCGCGTTTCACCGCGCTCACCAGGCCTGGTTCACCGAGCGGGCCATGGCGGCCGACGGTGATCGCTCCTGGGGCATCGTCCTGGTGGCGCCGCGCTCGCCGGGCGTGGTCGGTGCGCTGACCGACCAGGACGGGCTGTTCACCGTCCTGGAACGAGACGGCCTGCGGCGCAGTGCCCGCGTGGTCAACGCGGTCAGCGCGGCCCTGCATGCGCCGAGCGCGGGACCCGCCGTGGTGGAGCGCCTCGCCGCGCCGACCACCGGGGTGGTGACCCTGACCATCACCGAGAAGGGATACCGGCGTGATCCGGCGACCGGCGGGCTGCTGATCGACGAGGCCGTGCGCGCCGATGCGGCGGCCGTCGGCGCGGGTCGGGTGCCGTCGACGGCGCTGGGACTGCTGACGGCCGGTCTCCAGAGTCGGGCCGCAGGCGACGGCACCCCGCTGACCGTGATCTCCTGCGACAACCTCACCGGAAACGGACGGCAGCTCGCCGCCCTGATCGGCGAGTTCGTCAGCCTGCTCCCCGGCACGATGGCGGCGGAGACGGCCGCCTACCTGGGCGAGGCGGTACGGTTCCCGCCGTCGATGGTCGACCGGATCGTGCCTGCCACCGCCGCGCGCGACACGGCAGCCGTGCAAGAGCTGATCGGGCTGCGGGACGACGCGGCCGTGGTGGCCGAGCCCTTCGGCCAGTGGGTGATCGAGGACGACTTCGCCGCCGCGCGCCCGGCCTGGCATCGGGCGGGTATCGAACTGGTCGCCGACGTCGCCCCGTACGAGACCGCCAAGCTCCGGCTGCTCAACGCGGCCCATTCGACGATCGCCTACCTCGGCGCGCTCGCGGGCCATGCGGGCATCGCAGCCGCACTCGCCGATCCCGACATCGAGGCGGCGGTACGCGGAGTGCAGGCCGAGGCCGCCGCCACGGTGACGCCGCCGCCGGGCTGGGACCTGGACGCCTACGGCGAGTCCGTGCTGAGCCGTTTCCGGAACGAGGCCCTGGGACACCGCTGTGATCAGGTGGCGGCCGACGGGTCGCAGAAGCTCCCGGTCCGGGCGATCCCGACGCTGCGCGCCGCGCGGGCACACGGTCGTAGTCCACAGTGGACGGCACTGCTCATCGCGGCATGGGTCCGCTTCGTCGTGCACGGCCGAGACGACGACGGTCGAGAGCTGACCGTCCACGAGCCGCTCGCCGCCGCGCTGCGGGCTGCCGCCGAGGGCGTCGGCGCCGCCGAGGTCGCCGGTGTCGTGACTCGACGGGCAGGCGTGCTCACCCCGGAGTCGGCCGCCGATCCGGTCACCGCCGAGCTGGTGTCCCAGGCCTATCTCGACCTCGACGGACACGGCGTCCGCGCCACCTGTCGCGCCCTGGTCCGGCGGGGGAGCTGACCGTCGGGCCGGGCGGGCTCGGCAGGCCTCGGGTCGATCGGCGGGCGACCTTCGGCGGGCGACCTCCGGCGGAATCCGACCCCGCGGCTCTCGCGGTGGGGCGCTGCGGGGGAGACCGTCCGATGTGGACTGTCCTCTGCGGCCGATCGAACTCGGGCGGCCGCAGCCTTGACCGGCCGAGCCGGGCCCGGTCGGCCGTGGCCCCCGCCGAACCCCGTCGAACCGAACCCGCCACTGCGGTAACCACCCGGCGCGGCGGGCCTGCCTCAGCCGGGCACCGGACTGGTCGACCCGCGCACGATCAGCCGGGTCTCCAGCTGGCGGACCGGCGGCGGCGCGTCGTCGGGGGCGTCGGCGAGATCGAGCACGATGTCCACCGCCGCCGCACCCGCCTCCGCGCCCGGCACGTGGATGGACGTCAGCGTCGGGTACGCCATGCCCGACATCGGGCTGTCGTCGATGCCGATGACGCTGATGTCGGGGCCCACGCGGATGCCGCGCTCGTTGAGCCGGGCCATCAGGCCGAGGGCGATCATGTCGTCATAGGCGATGACCGCCGTCATCCCGCTGGCGTGCACGAGGTCGGCGGCGCGGACGCCCGCCTGGATCTGCGGCTCGAACGGCCCGAACTCCACCAGCTCCGCGCCCTGATCGGCGCAGGCCTGCCGGACGGCGTTCTGCCGCTGGATGTTCGACCAGGAGCGTCGAGGACCGTTGAGATAGCCGATCCGACGATGACCGAGCGCGGTCAGGTGCTCGACGGCCTCCCGCATCCCGTCCGAGTTCTCGATGATGACGCTCGCGGTGCCCGGCAGTTCGCGGTTGACGAACACGATGGGCCGGAGCTCGGCGAGTGCGGCGAGCTGATCGTCCGGCGTGCGCGGCGAGACGACGATCAGCCCGTCGACGCGCTTGCGCATGACCCTGGCGCGGTGGAGTTCGTCGGCCGGATGCTCGTCGACGTCCGCGATGAGCACGGTCTTGCCCTTGCTGGTCGCCCGAGCCTGCACGGCCTTGATGATCGGCGGGAAGAAGGGATTGGCGATGTCGGGGACGATCAGCCCGACGATGTCGTTGCGGCCCGCCGTGAGCGAGCGGGCGAGGAGATTCGGCACGTATCCCATGTCGCGCGCGATCTTGCGGACGCGTTCGCGAGTGGACGGATTGACCTTGTCCGGGTCCGACAGCGCACGCGACACGGTGGAGGCGGACAGGCCGGTCGCCTTGGCGACATCGGCGAGAGTGACACTCATCTGTGGCTTCCTCCAGCAGTTCGTGCAGCAAACGCGCCGAGGCTACCGCAAGCCTCGACCTGGGCAATCGAGGCTTGAACCTGGCATGACCCGACCCATTCCATGGTGCTTGCGGCAACCGATTGCATCCCGTAACGTCGCTGCTCATGGTATTTCGGTCAGCAGGACCGCCGCTCCGTATCGGAGTGGTCGGCAACGGTAATCGCGGCATCATCGCGAAGACGGCCGCCGAGCTGGACGGCGATGCCCGCGTCGTCGCGGCGTGTGATCCGCTGCCCACGGCGCACGCGCGCGCGAAGGAGCGGTTCGGCCCCGACGTGCTGACCACCTCCTCGCTGTCCGAGCTGATCGCGACCGGGCTCGACGCCGCGTTCGTGACCTCGCCCGACCATCTCCATGCCGACCAGGCCTGCGCCCTGCTCGAAGCGGGCGTCGCGGTCTTCGTGGACAAGCCGATGGCGACCACGCTCGAGGACTGCGACCGGATGCTGGCCACCGCGCGTCGCACCGGCAGCCGCCTCTACGTCGGGCACAACATGCGGCACATGCCGGTGATCCGATTGATGCGCGATCTCGTCGTGGACGGTCGGATCGGCGAGGTCAAGGCGATCTGGTGTCGCTACTTCGTCGGCGACGGCGGCGACCGCTTCTTCAAGGACTGGCACGCCGACCGCTCCAAGGTGAACTCCCTGCTGTTACAGAAGGGCGCGCACGACATCGACGTCATCCACTGGCTGGCGGGCGGCTACACCCGCCGGGTCAGCGCGATGGGCGGCCTGTCGGTCTACGGCGGCATCACCGACCGGCGCGACCGCACCGGCGAGCTGATCACCGACTGGATCGACCGGAAGAACAACTGGCCGCCGCTGGCGCAGACCGGACTCAATCCCGTCGTCGACGTCGAGGACGTGTCGATGATGACCATGGCGCTGGACAACGGCGTGTACGCCACGTACTCGGAATGTCATTTCACCCCGGACTACTGGCGCAACTACACCGTCATCGGCACCGAGGGGCGCATCGAGAACTTCGGTCTCGGGCACGAGGGCGTGGTGCGCCTGTGGAATCGGCGCACCGAGTTCGACGCCGAGGGGCACGAGGAGTTCCCGATTCCCGAGGCCGAAGGCGGGCATCACGGCGCGGACCCCGCGCTGCTGCGGGAGTTCCTGGCCTTCGTCCGGACCGGCGTGCCGACCGACACCTCCCCGGTGGCGGCGCGGGAGGCCGTCGCGGCGGGCGCACTGGCGACCGAGTCGATGCGCACCACCGGCTCCGCGCTGGACGTGCCCCCGCTCGACCCGGAGCTGGTCCGCTATTTCGAGGAGGGACAGCGGTGAGCGAGACGACATCCGGATCGGACCTCGACGTCGGTGTGCAGCTCTACTCGGTCCGCGAGCTGCTGGCGACCGACCGGGCCGCGACCTTCGCCGCGCTGGCGGCGGGCGGGATCGGTTTCCTCGAGCCCTACGACGTGATCTCGGACCCTGGCGGACTCCGAGCCGACGCCGAGGCGGCAGGTCTGGCGATCCGCAGCGCGCATGTGAAGATCCCGGCCGACCTCGCGGAGCTGCCCGCGCTGGCGGACACCGTCGCCGGGCTCGGCGCCGACACCCTCGTGGTGCCGCGCTCGGAGCCCGCCGAATGGTCGACCTCGGCCGACATCGGGCGCGTCGCCGATCGGCTGGCCCTGGTGATCGACATCGCCGCCGGGGCGGGACTGCGCGTGGCCTATCACAATCACCACTGGGAGGCGGGCCCGCTCGCCGACGGCCGCAGCGGGCTGCTGGAGCTGCTGGCGGCGGCGCCGAGCGAGCTGCTGTTCCAGCTCGACCTCTACTGGGCCCACGTGGGCGGCGCGGACGTCGTCGAGCTGATCCGCGCGCTGGGTCCCCGGCTGCACTCCGTGCACGTCAAGGACGGTCCCGGCATCGTCGAGGGCGATCAGACGGTGCTCGGCCGGGGCGTGCTGGGGCTGGCCGCGATGCTGGCCGAGGTCCCGGCCTCGGCCGCGCGAATCCTGGAGATCGACCGGTGCGCCGATCCGGTCCTGGATGTGCTGGTGGCTAACAGGGCGGCGCTGCCCGCCATGGACTCCCGGGTGTCGGAGGTGTCGTCATGACTCAGGCAGGTGCGGATCGGCTGCGCGTCGGCGTCGTCGGCTGCGGCACGATCAGCCGGGCCTATCTGGAGAACCTGATCAGGATTCCGTCGGTGCGGGTGGTCGCCTGCGGCGATCTCCTGCCGGAACGGGCCGCCGAGGCGGCGGCCCTCGCAGGCGTCGACGTCTGGGGCGGGCCCGAGACCGTCGTCGGCAGTCCCGACGTCGACCTCGTCCTGAACCTCACGATCCCCGCCGTGCACGCCGAGGTGGCCGAGGCGGCGCTCGCCGCCGGGCAGCACGTCTACGGCGAGAAGCCGATCGCGAATTCCCGCGCGGAGCTGGCCGGTCTCGTTGCCGCCGCCGAACGGGCGGATCGGCGGCTGGGCAGCGCCCCGGACACGTTCCTCGGGGCGGGGGTCCAGTCCGCGATCCGCTTCATCCAGGCGGGCGGCATCGGCCGTCCACTGTCGGCGGTCGTCAGTTGCCAGGGACCGGGCCCCGAGAGCTGGCATCCGGCACCGGAGTTCCTCTTCGCGGCGGGCGGCGGCCCCTTACTCGACATGGGCCCGTACTACGTGACCGCGCTGGTCGCGATGCTCGGGCCGGTGGAGCGGGTCTCCGCGGTGGCGCGGCAGGCCTGGTCGGAGCGGGTCATCGGGTCGGGCCCGCGTGCCGGGACGAGGTTTCCCGTCGTCGCGCCCACCCACACCTCCGCGCAGATCGAGCTGGCCTGCGGCGCGGTCGTCACCGCCGTCTTCAGCTTCGACACCGCCCTGCGTCGGCAGGGGGTGCTGGAGGTGAACGGGACCGAGGGGACGCTTCGACTGCCCGACCCCAACCGCTTCGACGGAGTGCTGCGACTACGCAGGCCGGGAGCGCAGGAGTGGGAGGACCTGCCCACCGTCGGTGCGACGCTCGGGCGGGGGCTCGGCGTCGCGGAGATGGCCGAGGCGATCCGAGCGGGCAGGCCGCATCGGGCGGACGCCCGGCTGGCGGGGCACGTGCTCGACACGCTGTTGAGCATCGGCGAATCGGCGGAGCAGGCGCGGTTCGTGCCCGTTACGTCACGGTGTGCGAGCCCTGCGCCGCTCGGTGACGACTGGAGTCCGCTCGCGGGCGCGGACCCGACGCCGTAGGCAACGAGCCCGACGCCTCTTCGTAACGCAAGAGCCCGGTGCTGCTATTGCGGCAACCGTTTGCGGTCGGTAGGTTCACTGCATCGTCCGGTCATGGGAACCGCGTTTCTACTGCGAGTTCAGGAAAATCATGTGACTGCGGGCTTGCCGGGTGGCGACAAGGATTGTGCGAGCCAGCGCCGTGTCGACGTCGATGCAGCAATGGTTTGGCACAGGTATGGAGGAGTCTCGATGACAGAGCGGACCACGGTATCGCGCAGAGCGCTGCTGAAGTTCGGTGGCGGGGCGACGGCCGCCGTCGCACTGTTCGGGATCTCGGCGTGCACCGGCGATGAGGCCCCGAATCCATTCGGCGACACCGCAGGCGGCGACCCGGACGCGCTGGAGTCGCCGCTGCTGGCCGAGCGGGTCGCGGCAGGCGAGCTGCCGCCGCTGACCGAGCGGCTTCCGGTCAATCCGCTGGTGGTGGAGCCCTGGGAGAGCACCGGACGCTTCGGCGGCACCATCCGGCGGGCCCAGACCGACGCCCTGGACAACGGAATCCTCCAGGCCTTCGCGGGCGTCGGGCTGTTGGAGTGGAACAAGGCGGCCGACGCCTCCCAGCCCAGCCTCGCCGAGACCTTCGAGAAGAGCGACGACAACCGCGTCTACACCTTCGTGCTGCGCGAGGGCCTGCGCTGGTCGGACGGCGAGCCCTTCACCTCGGCGGATGTGCTCTTCACCGTGGACCGCTTCCTGAAGAACGACGTGTTCTGGCCGGGCCCGCCGTTCTGGTTCTCCGACGCGGGACAGCAGCGCCCCGAGGTGGAGACGCCCGACGAGCGCACCGTCGTCATCACCTTCGAGCGGCCCTTCGCGCTGTTCGAGAAGTTCCTCTGTCATCCGGCGGTGAGCTACCAGTTCATCAAGCCCCGCCACTACCTCGAGCAGTTCCACCCCGACGTCACCGACCGGGCGGTCGTCGACGAGGCCGCCTCGGCGGCGGGCTTCGACTCCTGGGACCAGTACTTCGCCGACCGGGACAACTGGTGGACCAACCCGGAACGGCCGGTCATGGGCGCCTTCATGGTGACCAGCTCCGCCTCGGGCGGCAGCGGCACCGCCGAGCTGGAGCGCAACCCGTACTACTACAAGACCGACCCGGACGGCAGGCAGCTGCCGTACGTCGACCACGTCCAGGTCCAGGTGCTCGAACAGGACGCACTCGACCTGCGCGCCGCCAACGGCGACCTGGACATGCAGGGACACTTCCTCGGTTACAACACCACCCAGGTGTACGTGCAGAACGCGGAGAGCCGGGGCTTTGAGGTCCTGCGCTGGCAGGCGACGGCCAGCCTGCTGTCGATCTGCCCGAACCTCTCGCATCAGGACCCGGTGCTGCGGGAGGTGCTCGCCGACGTCCGGGTGCGGGCGGCCCTCTCCCACGCGATCGACCGCGAGGAGATGAACACGACCCTGCTCGGCGGGCTGGGCGTCGCCCGCCATCCGCTCGCCACCGAGGACTCCGACTACTACGTCGAGGGCGGCGGGCAGCGCTTCCTCGACTACGACGTCGCCGAGGCGGAGCGGCTGCTCGACGAGGCGGGCCTCGCCGACCGCAACGGCGCCGGGACCAGGCTGCTGCCCGACGGCAGGCCCTTCGAGCTGGTGCTGCTGTACGTCGCGAACGACTCGGGCGTTCCGCAGACCGACGCCTTCGAGATGGTCCGGCGCAACTGGGCCGAGATCGGCGTCTCCATCGTCGTACGGCCGGTCGACGGCACCCTGTACACCGAGCTGCGGGCGAGCAACGACTTCGACCTGGACGGCACCACGATGCCGGAGAACGACTGGGACCTGGAACCGGTGTGGTTCATCCCCACCGCCAGCAACAGTCACACCGCACCCGGCTACGGCCAGTGGTACTCCAGCGGCGGCACGGAGGGCATCGAGCCGACCGACGAGATCAAGCAGCTCATGGACGAGTGGGACGCCCTGCGCACGGCCGAGAACGACGAGGCCCGCATCGAGTCCGGCCGCGCGATCATGCGGCAGCACGACGAGAACGTCTACGCGATCGGACTGCTCAAGCTGCCCTTCCAACCGATCGTCGTGAACAACGGGCTGCGCAACGTCCGCGACGACGATCCGGCGCTGTCGTTCTATTACGGCAGAGAGGGCATCTCGAAGCCGGAGCAGATGTACTTCTCCGAGCCGACCTCCTGAGCGGATCTACTGATGCTGCGCTTCATCATCATGCGGGTCCTGCATGTGATCCCGACGCTGGTCGCGATCTCCGTGATCGCCTTCTTCATCATCCAACTCCCGCCGGGCGACTTCCTCACCACGCAGATCGCCTCCCTGGAGGCGCAGGGACAGAGCCTGGACCCGGCACAGCTCGACGCACTGCGCGCCAGGTACGGCATCGGCGATCCGTTCTGGGTGCAGTACTGGAAGTGGATCAGCAACATCCTGCTGCACGGCGACTTCGGCCTGTCGTTCCAGTTCCAACGGCCGGTGTCGGCGCTCATCGCGGAGCGGTTGCCGCTGACCCTCGCACTCGGCGTCGCCACCCTGCTGTTCACCTGGGCGATCGCGCTGCCCGCCGGGGTCTACTCGGCCATGAAGCAGCACTCCTTCGGCGACTACACGATCTCGGGCATCGGCTTCATCGCCCTGGCGGTGCCGAACTTTCTCGCCGCGCTCGTGTTGGCCTACCTGGGCTTCGAACTGTTCGGGCAGAGCGTCGGCGGACTGTTCTCGCCGGAGATGGTCAACGCGCCGTGGAGCATGGCGAAGTTCGTCGACCTGCTGGAGCACCTGTGGATTCCGGTGCTGGTCATCGGCCTCGCGGGCACCGCAGGGGTCATCAGGGTGACCAGGGCGAACATGCTCGACGAGCTGAACAAGCCCTATGTCACCACGGCTAGGGCCAAGGGGCTCTCCGAGGGGCGGCTCGTGACCAAGTATCCGTTGCGGATCGCGATGAACCCGTTCATCTCGACGGCGGGCTGGCATCTGCCCTCGCTGTTCGACGGCGAGATCATCGTGGCCCAGGTGCTGGCCCTGAGCACCATCGGGCCGCTGCTGCTGACCGCGCTGAGGTCGCAGGACATGTACCTGGCGGGCGGCATCATCCTGATCATCGCCGTGCTGACGGTGATCGGGACGCTGCTCTCCGACATCCTGCTCGCGGCGGTCGATCCCCGCGTCCGATTCGGAAAGGCGTGAGGCCGACATGACGAGCGGACCACCGCCCGAGGACGTCGAGACACCGGACGAGATCGCGACCCAGACCGGCAGGAGCGCGGGAGAGGTCACCGCCGCCTCGCAGTGGAAGCTGATCTGGTGGCGCTTCCGCAAGCATCGGATGGCGATGGTCGGCCTGTACGTGATGGTGGCGATGTACCTCGTCGCCGCCTTCGCGGGCTTCTTCGCCCCGTTCTCCACCGACTCCTACAGCGCCGAGCACGCCTACCAGCCGCCGCAGCTGCCCAAGTTCTCCTTCTCGGAGGGCCTCTACGTCCATCCGACCTCGGGCTCCACCGATCTGGAGACGCTGGCCCGCGTGTTCGAGGAGGACACCAGCCGCGTCGTCGAACTCGGCTTCTTCGTCCGGGGTGACGAGTACTCGATCCTCGGGCTGTTCGACGCCGACATCCACCTCTTCGGGCCGACGGACCCGACCGAGCGCTTCTACCTGCTCGGGGCCGACCGCTCGGGCGCCGACCTCCTGTCGAAGATCATCTACGGCTCGCAGATCTCCCTGTCCCTCGGCTTGGCAGGGGTGGCGATCTCCCTGCTGCTGGGGCTGATCCTCGGCGGGATATCCGGCTACTTCGGCGGCTGGATCGACACGGTGATCCAACGGCTGATCGAGCTGATCATGTCGATTCCGACGCTGCCGCTCTGGTTGGGACTGGCCGCCGCCGTCCCGCCGCAGTGGGGGCCGGTCCGCACCTACTTCATGATCACGATCATCCTCTCGCTGCTGGGCTGGACCAGCCTGGCCAGGGTGATCCGAGGCAGGCTGCTCCAGACCCGCAGCGAGGACTACGTCATGGCGGCCCGCTTCGACGGCGTCAAGACCCGACGCATCATCTCCCGGCACATGCTGCCGTCCTTCGCCTCGCACATCATCGCGACGGTGAGCCTGGCCGTGCCGACGATGATCCTGGCCGAGACCTCGCTGTCCTTCCTCGGACTGGGGCTGCGGGCCCCGGCCGTCTCGTGGGGCGTGCTGCTTCAGGACGCCCAGAACGTGCAGACGGTCGCGACGGCGCCGTGGCTCATGCTCCCCGGCCTGGCGGTGGTGGTCGCCGTCGTGGCCTTCAACTTCGTCGGCGACGGGCTGCGTGACTCCGCCGACCCCTACGGCAGGAGAGCACCGTGATCTGGCGACGGAGATCAGCCGAGGAGGACCGTCGCGGCGGTCTGCGCGCCGCGACGGTGCCCGCGTCGGAACTACGCGACCCGGCCGCGATCCTGGACATCCAGGGCCTGCGCACCACCTTCCACACCGACGAGGGCGCGGTGCACGCCGTCGACGGGATCGATCTCCTCGTCCGGCGGGCGAAGACGACCTGCATCGTCGGCGAGTCCGGCTCGGGCAAGTCCGCCACCGCGCGATCGGTGATCCAGGTGGTCGACAACCCCGGGCGGATCGAGGCGGGCCGCATCCTGCTGCGCGCCGAGCCCGACGGCGACGTCGTCGACATGGCGGCACTGGACCAGAAGGGACCGGCGATCCGCTCGATCCGCGGCCGGGACGTCGGACTCGTCTTCCAGGAGCCGATGTCCTCGCTGAGTCCGGTGCACACCATCGGCAACCAGATCAGCGAGATGCTGGCGATCCACGAGAAGGTCAAGCCCAAGACGGTGCGGGACCGGGTCGTCCAGGAGCTGGAGCGGGTCGGCATCCCCCGCCCGGAGGAGCGGATCGACGCCTACACCTTCCAGCTCTCCGGCGGGATGCGGCAACGGGCCATGATCGCGATGGCGCTGGCCTGTCGTCCCTCGTTGCTCATCGCGGACGAGCCGACCACCGCGCTCGACGTCACGACCCAGGCGCAGATCCTCGACCTGCTGGCCGAGCTGAAGGAGTCGATGGGGATGACGATGATGTTCATCACCCACGATCTCGGCGTGGTCGCCGAGATCGCCGACGAGGTCGTGGTGATGCGGCACGGCAGGGTGGTCGAGCAGGGCAGCGTCGACGCGATCTTCCACGATCCGCAGGCCGAGTACACCAAGGAGCTGCTCGCCTCGCTGCCCGGCCGCTCGTCGGCCTCGGCTCGGCGTGCGGCCGACGGGCCTGCCGCTGGGGAGCCTGCTGCTGCGGAGCCTGCTGCTGCGGGGTCGGCTACAGCGGAGCCGGACGCGCCGGAGCGGGCGACGCGGCAGCCTGCCACGCCGGGCCCCGCGATCGTCGAGAACCGGGACGCACCGCAGGTCTCCGGTGCAGGCGGCGAGACGACGGACGTGCCGTTGCTGCGCATCGACGACCTGGCGATGGAGTTCGGCGCCGTCTCCGGCTCGGTGTTCGGCGGCAGGCGCCGCCGCGAGGTGGTACGGGCCGTGGACGGCGTCTCGCTCGACATCCCGGAGGGGACCACCGTCGGCCTCGTCGGCGAATCGGGCTGTGGGAAGACGACGCTGGGCCGTTGCGTCATGCGCGCGTATCAGCCGACCAGGGGCAGGCTGCTCTATCGCCAGGACGACGGCACCCAGGTCGACCTGGCCACGCTGAACGAGAAGCGCCTGCTGCCCTACCGGCGGCAGATCCGCATGGTCTTCCAGGACCCCTACGGCTCGCTCAACCCCCGGATGACGATTCGGCAGGTGATCGGCGAGCCGCTGCGCGCGGCGGGAATCGCCTCGGGTTCGGAGCTGTCCGACCGGGTCGAGGCGATGCTGGAGCGCGTCGGGCTGAAGCGATCGGTGATCAACCGCTATCCGCACGCCTTCTCCGGCGGGGAACGGCAGCGGATCGGCATCGCCCGCGCGCTGATCACCGAACCCCGCCTGGTCATCGCCGACGAGGCGGTGTCCGCCCTGGACGTGTCGGTGCGGACCCAGATCCTGGAGCTGCTGGCCGACCTCCAGTCGGAGTTCGGGCTGACCTACCTGTTCATCTCCCACGACCTCTCGGTCGTCGAGCGGGTCTGCGATCGCCTCGCCGTCATGTACTTCGGCACCATGGTGGAACAGGGCGTCGCCGCCGAGGTCTTCGAGAACCCGAGGCACGACTACACGCGCGCGCTGCTCTCGGCGGTGCCGGTGGCCGATCCCCGGCTTCGGGGTTCGCGGCAGCGGATCGTCTATCGGCCCGACGGAGCGGAGTCGGCGGCCTGATCGGCGCCGGACGGCCCCCCGGACCGGAGCGTGTCGATCAGGGTGTCGGCCAGCACGCGATGGCCCGCTCCACCGGGGTGGATCGGATCGGCCAGCCACTCGTCGAGACGCGCGGTCGGGGCCGTCCAGGTCGCGTGGTGGTCGACCAGCAGGCAGCCGTGCTCGGCGGCGAGCGCGCGCACGGCCGCCGCGTAGGCCGCGATCGACGGGGCCTGCACCGCCGAGGACGACACGCCGGGCGGCGTCTGGAGTACCACGGCGCCGCCCTGTTCGTGGATGCGCTGGATGACCGCGCCGTAGTCCCGGCGGAAGTCCGCGAGTCCGACCGCGCCCTCCCTGGCGTCGTTGGTGCCGAGGCCGATGACGACGACGTCGGGGGAGAACCGCAGCACGGCGTGGTCCAGGGCCGCGCGCAGCGCGGGAATCCGCCAGCCGCTGACGGCCGTGTTGATCACCACGTCGGCACGGCGCGCCGACGTGTACCGGAGCCACTCGGTGAACAACTCGACATAGCCGCGTTCGACTCCCGTCCAGTGGACGGCGGCGACGATGCTGTCTCCGGTGAAGACCCAGTCCAGCGGCGTGCCGTGCGCCAGCGCGGTCCTGATGCGTCGCCCGTCCACGCTCATCGGTCGGCCGTCCGCAGCCGGTCGCCGAGCATTCGCTCCAGCCTGCGGGTCGAGGCGATCCCGGCCAGGCCGGGCACGAGGGCCTGCCACCCGCCGCGCCCCTCGTCGTGCAGGCGCTCGGTGCGGATGCGGTCGGTGTCGACGATCGGGTCGGTCACGGTCACGGAGGCGACGGCGGGATCGACCACGGCCGCCAGCAGGGCATGAAAGGCGCCGAGGCCGTAGCCGTGCAGGTGGACGGGACTGTGTTCGGTGAGTCGGGGATGTCTGCGGCGCAACGGCTCCTCCCTCCGCAGCACGTCGACGGCCCGCAGCACGTCGAAGGTGCGGGCGGCGGCCAGACTGTCGTCGAGCCACAGCAGGTCGCAGCCGAGCTTGTAGACCGCGCTCGCCTGATCCTCGGCGGGCAGGCCGTCCCGGTCGTGGACGGCGAGCGCACCCTGTCCGCGCACGTCGACGACGACGACCAGGCCGGCCAGCCTCGTCACCGGATGGTCGGCGGTGAGTTCGGCGGTGCCCTCGTGCAGCAGCACCACGTGCAGCGGCCCCGGCGTGTCGGGCCGGGCCGGTAGTACCACCCCCGCACCCCAGAGGTCTCGCTCCGCTCGCCAGAAGACGTGGTCGGTGCCCTCGGGGCCGGGCAGCCACCGGGTCTGCGGTCGGGGCGGCACGTCGCGGTGCGCCTGCACCCTGGCGGTGAGCCAGTCGCGTACCTGCTCGTCGGCGAGCGGCATGGCCTGCGCCGGTGCCGTGGTCCGCGTCAGATCGGGCAGGAGCCGAGCAGCGCCGCCCGGCTCCAGTGCGAGTTGCCCGCTGTCCGTGCAGCGCAGCGACGCCGGCGGCAGGACGGCGGTGGGTGTGGGGAGCGGTGCGGGGTCCGTCGAGGTGACCTCGGGCCGGGAGTCGCGGGGCCGGGTCTCGTCGTCGCGGCCCCGCCCGGGTGCGCCCTCCCGTGCGGTGTCCGTCGCCGGAGCCGACAGCACCTCGGTGAAGAACGCCACGGCCGCTGCCGCCAGCTGCGACCCGTACCGGTGCGTCGTCGGCGCCGTGACCAGCCGCAACGCCTCGGCCGCACCGAGAAGATCGTAGATCCGCCGGGCGCGGGCCACCGACTCCACGGTCGCCTCGTAGGGGAAGAAGTCGTACTCGGCGGCCAGCACGCACACGGGCCGAGGCGCCATGACCGCCAGCAGGTCGTCGTGGTCGACGCCCGCCTCGGTGCCGCCGAGCAGGATCTGCTCGGCGTCCTGCCGCTGGCCGGACCACAGATAGCCCCGCCTGCCGCAGACGTAGGTGCCGGGCGCCGCCGCCGCGATCCGGGGTTCCACGGCCATCAGAAGCGTGCACAGCATTCCGCCGCCGCTGTTGCCCGTCACGCCGATGCGCGCGGGATCGACCTCGGGCAGCGAGGCGAGCAGATCGACGGCGCGGCGGGCGTCGTGGACGAAGTAGCGGGCGGCCGACTGGCCGAGCCACCAGCTCTGCACCCCCGCATAGGTGTGCTCGGCGGTGCCCGGCGCGACGGCGGCGGTGCCGTCCGGTCGCAGGTATCCGTGGCGCTCGCCCTGCCCGAACGGGTCGAAGATCAGAACGACGAATCCCGCGGCGGCCAGGCTGCGGCAGACGTGCTGATATTCGGGATCGGCCTTGGCGAGATCGCTGTGACCGCAGGTGACGAGGATCGCGGGCCTGCGGGCCGTCGCGGTCCCGCCTGCGGTCGTCGGCTCGGCCGCATCGACGAGCCCGGTCTCGGCGGGGCGGTACAGGGTGGCGGGGACCACGACGCCCGGCAGGCTCTCGAAGGTCAGCCGGTCGATGCGACACGACTCGGCGTCGACGGAGCCGAGCCACCGGACGCCGAGCGGATGCTCGGAGACGGGCAGTCCGCCGACGCCTCGGTGGACGGCCGCACGCACCCGCTCCTGATACGCGGCGACGTCGGCGGGCGTGGCGACGCCGTCGGTGACCGCCCGCCACTCGTCGATGCGGCGCTCGGTGCGGGCGTACACCTGGCGTAGCAGGTCCAACGAGGCGTCGTGATACCCGTCCAGGTTGGGTCTGAACCCGAGATCAGTCATCGCCGAGGACGATACCGCAACCGCTTGTTTAATCAATAGGACCAGGTAGTGTGCCATCCGTTGACGAACGGCACTGACATGCCAGCACGCGTTTGCAAGGGAGTGTCCTCAGTGGTGTCCCACCGGAGATACGTCGTCTGCGGCCTGTCCAACCGAGGCCTGGCCAGCTTCGTCCGACCCCTGCTCGGCGCGAGGGGAGGCAGCGACTCCGTCCTCGGCTTCGGCGCGGGCGACGAGGACTTCTCCGCGCACGGCGACCTGGTGGGCATCGTCGACCCCGACGCCGCTCGCGTGGCGGCCTTCAACGACTCCCTGCTGCCCGCCGGTCATCCGCCCGTACCGAGGTTCGCCCCGGACCGCTTCGACGAGATGGTGCGGCAGACCTCGCCCGACGTCGTCATCGTCACGGCACCGGACCACACCCACGTCGACTACATCGTGGCCGCGCTGGAACGGGGGATCGACGTCGTCGCGGAGAAGCCGATGGTCTCCACCGCCGCCCAGGCCGCGCGGGTTCTCGCGGCCGAGAAGGCGTCGTCCGCGACTGTCCTGGTCACCCACAACCTGCGCTACACCCAGCGGCATCGGCAGATCAAGAAGCTGATCCGCGCGGGCGCGGTGGGCAGACCGACCCACGTGACCCTGGACTACCACGTCGACGTCCGCCACGGAGCCAGCTACTTCCTGCGCTGGAACCGGCGCCGCGAGTACTCCGGCGGGCTCTCGGTGCACAAGAGCACCCACCATCTGGACCTGGTGTCCTGGTGGCTCGACGACACCCCCGAGCAGGTCTTCGCCCTCGGCGGGCGCAACTACTACGGGCCGGACAGCCCGCACCGGCCTCGGGACGCCGAGGGCCAGCCGTACGAGGGGGCGCAGCTGCGGGCACACGACCCCTACTACCAGGCCCAACTCGGCAGCGGCGCCTTCCACGCCGACGCCGAGTCGGACCGGCTCGGACTCTTCGGCCTCGGCTACGCCCACCAGTACCCGGCGGGCCGCGATCTCTACCTGTACGACGAGGAGATCGACATCGAGGACACCTACAGCGCGCTGCTCGCCTACCGGCGCGGGGCCAGCCTCGCCTACACGATCGACTTCTCCTCGCCATGGGAGGGATATCGGCTGGTCGTCAACGGCACCCACGGACAGCTGGAGACCACCACGGGACGGCTGCCCGGCGGCGAGCCGCTGCCGGGGTCCTCGGTCATCACCCACCGCCCGCTCTTCGGCCCGCCCTCGACGATCGACGTCGACACCGTGAGCGGCGGACATGAGGGCGCCGATCCGCTGCTGCGCCACGACGTCTTCGTCGGCCCGACCCGCGAGTCCGTCGAGCTGGGCCTGGTGGCCTCCGCCGAGGAGGGCGCCTCGGCGGTCGCAGCGGGCGAGGCGGTGTGGCGTTCGATCGCCGAGCGACGCCCGATCGCCCCTGCGGAGCTGCTGCGCACGGCGGGATAGTCCTCCTCGCGGGATCGGCCCCGAGCATCGTCGCGTCGACCGAAGTCCACACTGGACTGAGCAGGCGAACGAGCGGACGACGCCGAGGTCCCGGCAGCCGGGTGAGATCGATCGCGGGAGCCTGTCGATTTCGCGCCGCCCCGTTCGTCGTCGAAGTGGGACGACAATGAGGGAAGGACAGCCTGATGGCTCAGTACGCGGTACTCATCTACGAGCGTGAGACGCCGAACGGGGTCGCAGACATGCCGCCGGAGGTCATGGCGGCGCATGTGCGGGTTCCGGAGCGGATTTAGGAGCTCGGGGGCCGGATCGTCAGCTCCTACGCGACGCAGCCGACCGCGACCGCCACGTCGATCCGCGCCGACGCGGCTCGGCAGACGTCGGGAGGCCGCCGACTCCTCTCGCGCCGCGTGGGAACTGGCGGACAACGATGCGGAGCGGGACTATCTGGCCGCTCGCTGGGAAGCATGTCGACCCGGTGATCCGCGTGCTCGGCGGGTGCTCGTGGGCGATCCGCCGGGCACGGCGGCCCCGGCAGATCACCGTCACCCGACCTGCCTGCTGACGGCACCGACCCCGGTCGGCACCGGCGCCGATCTTCGTCGACGTGGCCGTGGGCCGCCGCAGGCGAGACCGGCTAGCCGACGGCCGTCGGCAGAGGTCGGGACCGAGGCCGGAAGAGCAGCAGCGCCGCCACCGCGCAGCCCAGGAAGAGCACCGCGCTCGCGAGGAAGGGCACGGCGAGCCCGAAGACGCCCGCGAGGACGCCGCCGAGCGCGCTGCCCAGCGCCAGACCGAGGAGTCCCAGCAGCTTGGATGCCGCGTTGACGCGGCCCCGGTAACGGTCGAGCACGAGCCGTTGCCGCAGCGAGCTGACGCAGACTCCCCACAGCACGGCATGCAGGATGTACGCGGCCAGCAGCACCGCCGCGAGCCAGGGTGACGTCGTCCCGGCCAGCCCCGCCATCGAGGCCGCGCCGAGCAGCAGGCTTCCGGCGATCGTCCATCGGTAGCCGATCCGGGCCCGGATCGGCGCGGCGACGAGGGAGCCGAGCAGGCCCCCGAGCGCGGAGACGGCCAGGATCACGCCGTAACCGGTGGGCGTCACGTCGAGTACGTCCGCCGCGTAGACCACCAGGATCGCGAAGGGCGCCATGTAGGCGATGCTCGTCACCCCGCCGATGATCGCGAGCGGGCCGAGGAGTCGGTCGCCCGCCAGCCTGCGCGCGCCCTGCATCGTGTCGGCCCAGAGCGAGCCGCGAGCGGGCCGTGCCGCCGGGCGCGGCCGACGCGGTGTCCGGGGCAGCGCCAGGAAGAGGAGCCCGGCCACCGCGTAGAACGCGCTGGCCACTGAGATCGGCAGCGCCACCGCGATACCGAACAGCAGCCCGCCCAGCGGCGGCCCGACGAACTCGTCGGCGATGAGCTGTGCCGCCGAGATGCGGCCGTTGGCGCGGTCGAGGTCTCGGGAGGAGACCAGCGCGGGCACGACCGCCTGCGCCGCGTTGTCCGCCGCGACCTCCACGATGCCCACCAGCGCGATCGCCAGATACAGCACCGGGATCGAGCCGAACCCGGCGAGCAGCAGGACGGACAGCCCGCCCAGCGCGACGGCCCGGATCAGATTGGTTGACCACAGGATCGTCCGGCGGTCCCACCGATCGACCAGCGCCCCGATCGGCAGGACGACGCAGAGCCGGACGGCCGCGTAGACCGTCGACAGACCGGCCACCAGCAGCGGGTCCTGGGTCAGCGTCGCGGCGATCAACGGCAGCGCGACGAACATCAGTCCGTCGCTGAGGTTGCCCGCGGCGTTTCCGGCCCACAGCGTGCGAAACGACGCGGTCAACGGCATCGGCGGACCCTACGCGACGCGATGGCGCCCACTCCAGCGGTTTTCCCGTGCGTGGCAGGCCGATATGCCACCCGAGTCGCGGCTCCTCGGGTGCGCCGCGCGCTCGGCATGTCCGACGTCGGCGGGCTGCCCCTGCCCCGCCCTCGTCGTCCGAGACCAGCACCTGGTGATGAGAGGTACGGCATGCGCCGTTCGCCTGTGCGAGGTACTGGGCTGCTGAGTGAAGAGGGGAGTTGAACCCCTGCGCTGCCCACCACGCACCAGGAGGAGTCGGAAGACCGCCGACCCTCGGCTGGTGCTCGCCTCTCGAACGACTACCTGCTGCCGCCGAGTCGGACATGCCGATCAGTCCAGCAGGTCGACCTCCCAGTTGCTGCGCTGGATCGCCACGTCCACTGTGCGGATCTCCTGGGCGACCCGGTCGGCCTGTGCCCGCAGTTCGGCGACGGGCAGAGCGGCGAGGAACAACAGCTCCGAACGAAGCTGTCGGCCGCCGCCTCGGCGATCCCGCCGCCCGGCTGCCGCATCGGCGGCGTCGGTGATGACGCTGTGGCGCAGCCGCAGGCCGTCGCGGTGTGCGAGCGCGTCGGTGATCGTGCCGTCGCCCAGTCGCGTCGCGGAGTTGGTGCGGTTAATCCGGCGGATCAGCGACTCCAGCTCGGCACAGGCCTGCTCAGCCTCGGCGAGCAGATCGGCCGCATTCTCCGCCGGGGTCTCGCCCTCCTGATAACGGGCGTTGTCGATGATGCGGGCCCGCACCTGTTCGATCCGGCGGGCCGTCTCGGCACGCACCGCGAGCGCCTCGCCCAGCTTCATCACGGCCTCCTCGGTCCTGGGGCGCCGATCCTGCCACAGCGCGAGGCCGACGGGCGGTGGCGAGGGCGACGGCCTGCGGCGCGGGTCGGCGCGCGTACCGCCCCGCTCGGCCGGAGTGTCGCGTTGGTGACGAGCGAGCCCGGCCCTGCTGCCGGGGCGCGTCGGCCGGTCCCGATGGACGAGGTCGGGCGGGTGCGCCTCGCGGCCCCGAATCACTCCGGCGCCGCCCCGACGTCGTCCTCGGCCTGCGGTCGGCTCGCGGGCAGGGCACTCGCGGGACGCACGGCCGGGGCGAGGAAGGCAGCGGCGCCCACGAAGACCAGGACGACGATCATCGCCCCGCGCAGGCCGTACTGATCGCCCAGGAACCCGAGCAGCGGCGGCCCGACGAGGAAGGCGACGTAGCCCGCCGTGGCCACGGCAGCGACCCGACCGGCCGGATCGTGCGGGGAGTCGCCTGCCGCCGAGATGCTGACCGGGAAGCCGAGCGAGGTCCCCAGGCCCCAGAAGACCACGGCCAGCCCGGCGAGGACCGGATTTCCCGCGAAGATCACCAGCGCCAGTCCGATCACGCCGAAGATCGCGCTCGCCCGCACCACGGCGACCCGGCCGAACCGGCTCAGGAAGAACCCGCCGGAGAAACGACCGATGGTCATCGACGCGGCGAAGCCTGCGAAGACGAGCGAGCCCGAGGCGGCGTCGAAGCCGTGCCCGTCCACCATGAGCAGGGGCAGCCAGTCGTTCGCCGCCCCCTCGGCCAGCGCCATCGCGAGCACGATGAGCCCGATCAGCACCAGCCGGGCGTCCCGCCAGACGGCCAGCGGAGCCCTCGGCGCCGTGGACGCGTCGGCGGCGCGCGGCTTGATGCCCGTGCCCGCCGGAATGGCGTGCACGGCCCAGATCGCGGCCGGGATCGTCACGAGCGCGACCAGCGTCAGGTGCAGCGCCACCGGGAAGTCGGTCGCGGTGAGACCGATGCCCACGACCGCGCCCGCGACGGTGCCGAGGCTGAAACAGCCGTGCAGCGTGGTCAGCAGCGGACGGCCCTGGATCTGTTCGACGACCGAGCCTTCGATGTTGACGGCGATCTCGGCGGAGCCCATCCCGCCGCCGAAGAACGCGAGTCCCGCCGCGACGACGACCGCGATCGAGGTCGCCGCGCCGACCGCGATCGTGGCCATGCCCGCGATCATCAGCGCCAGCCCGACGGCGGTGACCGGCCGAGTCCCGAAGCGGCGTACCAGGGGGCCCGCGCTGAGGATGCCCGTCATCGATCCGATGGACAGGCCGAACAGCACCAGACCCATCTCGCCGGTCGACGCGCCGAGGATGTCGCGGATCGCGGGCGTACGGGTGATCCAGGACGACATGGAGATTCCGGGAATGAAGAAGGCGAGGAGCAGGGCTAAGCGGCGTCTGCGCAGGGCGGAGTCCATGAGAGGCCTTCGGTCGCGGCGGGCTGGGTGGCAGGCAAGCCGGGTCGGGCCGGTCGGCCGAGTCGGGCGGGCCGGGGGGCCGGGGGGGGCAGCCGGGCGAGCGGCTCGGTGAGTGTACAAACGTACATTCGCGAGCGAAGGGTACCCGCGAGGGCGGCGCGTGAGAAGATCTCGGCGAGGTGCGACTGATCGAGGAGGGTCGCCGTGTCCAGTCCCGCGCGTCGCCCGCCCGACCCGGGACGTCGTGATCGGATCATCGAGGCGGCCCTCGACGTCATCGCCGAGCGCGGGGTGGCGGGCACGACGCACCGCAGGATCGCGGCGGCGGCCGGAGTCCCGCTCGGCTCGATGAGCTACTACTTCACCGGGATGGACGAGGTCCTGTTCGAGGCCTTCACTCAGCTGACCCGTTCGATGTCCCGTCGCTACCGCCGCCTGCTGGTCGAGGCGCGGACCCGCGAGCAGGCAGGCGCCGCCGTCGTCGAGATCATCGCCGGGACCGCGTACGGGACGCCCCGGGAACAGCGGCTCACCCTGGAGCTCTACGCGTACACCTCGCGACGGCCGCAGCTGATCGAGGTGATGCGGGACTGGATGGCGGCCAGCCGCGCCAGCCTGAGCACGCACTTCTCCGAACGCACGGCCCGTGCCCTCGACGCACTCGTCGAGGGCCTGACCATCCACGACTCGATGGACTCCACGCCGATGCGCCGCTCCGACGTCGCCGCCATCGTCGAGGCGATCATCCGGCTCGACGACGAGACAATGTGAGTGCCTGACGGCCCTGTCTCGGCGCGGGTGGTGGGCGGGCCGTTGTTCGGCACGGCGCCCCCTCGGCGTCGCCGCAGGCACTAGCCCTCATCGGCTCGATCAGCCTGACGCGGGGATCGCGGTGTTCCAGGTTTCCCAGGCCCGGCCCGGGGACCGGCGCGCTCCTCGCCGAGGCGGCTCACTGGGTCGACCACGGTGGACGCGAGTCGGTCGGACCGGGACGCGGATCACCGTTCCCGCGTGATCAGCCGCAGCGCCGTCGCTGCGGGGCGAGCCACCTGCGGGGGCCGCGAGGCCACCCTGCCCGACTTCGTGTAGTAGTTGTTTAGTTTCCCACGGTAGGAATCCGAAGTGTCCCGTTCACCGGCGGCGACGACCGGATCGCCTGCGGCGCCGCGGTGAACGTGGAGACGATTCACGCCAGCGACGGGAGAGTCCTGCCGTGCCACGAAGACCTGAGCCCGCACCCCGGCCTTCGACGATCGGACGACGCGACGTGCTTCGCGGCGCCGCGTTGACCGCCGCCTCGATGGTGCTGACCTCGACCGGCGCGGCGGCCGCCACCGCCGCGCCCACCACCGTTCCCGGCTGGGACGCCGCCGTTCCGTGGCAGCGTGTCTTCCCGGCCCGAGCAGTGGCCCTGCTCGCCGGGCAGGGTGCCGACGACGTCAATCAGACGCGGGACCGCTTCGCCGTGCACGCCACCGACCTCGGCGTGATGTGGCGCGACGGCCGAGGCCGGGTCGCGATCGCCTTCGGCGACACCTACGGGCCCGGGTGGGGCGGCAACGGTGCGGGCCCGCATACCGCCGACTGGCGCTGCAACGTCCTCGCCCACGCCTCGAACCCGAGCCTCGCCGACGGCCTGCGCATCGACTCGATGATCACCGATCGGCCGGGCCACGCTGCCCAGATCCTCGCCCGTGACACCAGCGTCGCCGAGGAGACGGTGATCCCCACGGCGGGCATCGCCGTCGGCTCCCGGGACGTCCTGCACTACATGTCCGTCCGCCACTGGGGAGCGGCGGGCACCTGGGTCACCAACTACGCCGGACTCGCCTATTCCGACGACGGCGGCCAGACCTGGGCGAAGCCGGTGAACAACCGCTGGTCCGCCACCGGCGGCGGGGCGAGGTTCCAGCTCGGCGCGTTCGCCGCCGACGGCGACACCGTCTACCTGTTCGGCACGCCGCAGGGCCGGTTCGGCGACGTCGTACTGGCGAGGGTCGCCACGGATCGCCTGCTCGATCCGGCGAGCTACCAGTACTGGACCGCTCAGGGCTGGGACCGCACGGGACTGGACCGGACGGTGCCGGTGCTGGCGGGCCCGGTCGGCGAACTCTCCGTGCTCTACAACGAACATCTTCGCCGCTGGGTCGCGCTGTACCTGGACGAGAGCCGCGCGGCGATCGTGGCGCGGACCGCGCCCGCGCCGAACGGCCCGTGGACGGGCGGGCGGATCGTCGCCCATGGGCAGGACTTCGGCGGCCTCTACGGCGCGTTCCTCCATCCCGCCAGCACGGGCCGTGAACTGTACTTCGCCATGTCCCAGTGGACCCCGTACCACGTGCGGCTGATGAGCCTCTCCGCCGACGAGCTGCCGGTCGAGTCGAACCTCGTGCAGGACGGCGGATTCGAGGATCGACCGCCGGGAGCGGGGGTCGGTCCGTGGCGGGTGAACGGACGAGGCGGCGTGGACCAGGGGCTGGGATACGCCCGTTCCGGCGAGAACAACGGCTGGATTCGGGCCGACGCGGGGTGGAACGACCTCTTTCAGAAGGTCGCGGTCCGACCCGGCGCCCGCCATCGGCTGACCGGCTGGGTGCGTAGTTCGGCCGCCACCGACGGCGGCTACTTAGGCGTCCGCCGTCCCGACGGCGGCGGCACGATCGCCGAGGCGCCCTTCGGGCATGTCGCCGACTACGCCCCGCTGACGGTGGAGTTCACCGCCGACGAGGCAGGCGAGGCCGAGGTGTTCTGCGGCGGATGGGCCGGTTCGGGCGGCGAGGTCTGGATCCAGCTCGACGACGTCGTCCTCGAGCCGCTCGACTAGAACTCCGCTGCTGCGCCTGGTGCGCGACCTGCGTGCGAGCCCGTCTCGGCGGGCCCATCCCGGTCGGCTCGTCGGTGCGAGCCCGGCCGCCTTCTGCGGATCCGCCGGTCGTCGGTCGGATCACCCCTGATCGACGTCGCCGCCGAACGTCCTCCTCGGCGGTCGACCCCCGGTCGCCGATCGACATCGGTGCGCCGTTCGGCGAGGAAGGAAACGTTCATGTCCGCAGCAGATCGACCTCCCCACGGCAGGCACAGACCCCGACCATGGCGGCTGATGATCGTGCCGATCGCCGTCCTGGCCCTGCTGGGCGGCACCCTGGGCACCGCCGTCGCAGGCGAGTCCACCGCACGACCGACCGGCCAGGCCGGACCCGGCCAGCCCGATGAGCAGACCGAGGATGAGCGGCCCAGGACCAACGCCCAGGACATCTCGCCGCTGGCCTGCCCCAGCATCCCGCCCAATCACGATCCCGCCGTGATCGAGACCGTCTACCGCGTCGGACTGTCCATGTCGGTGTCCGACAAGGTCATGCTCGCGGGCTTCGAGGCGGGCTGGGTCGAGTCCCACATGAACAACCTGCCCTGCGGCGACCGGGACTCCCTCGGCGTCTTCCAGCAGCGACCCTCGCAGGGCTGGGGAACCCCCGACCAGATCATGGACGTCTCCTACGCCTCCCGAAGCTTCTTCACTCAGGCCAAGATCATGGAGCCGCGACACCCGGACCTCAGCGCAGGCCTGCTCGCCGACAGCGTGCAGCGCTCCTGCTGCCCGTGGCGGTATGACGAGGCCGAGGGACGAGCCAGGGCGATGATCGAGGAGGCCAGGCTGGCGGTCGGACCGGGCATCCCGTCCGCCCAGGATCTTCGAGAGTTCACCACCACCGGCTCGGCGGTCGCCTCGGCGACCTCGGTGGACGGCCGGATCGAGGTGTTCGCCTCGAACGGCTCCGGCACGCTGCACCGCTGGCAGACCGCGCCCGCCGACGGCAGGCCCGGTGGCGGCGGCTGGTCGGAGTGGGTGAGCACCGGGGGACCGGCCGACGCCCGGATCGCTCTCTCCCGTGCGCCGGACGGCCGCATCGAGCAGTTCGCGCTCACTCCCCACGCACTCTGGCATCGTTTCCAGACCACTCTGGACGGTGCGTGGTCCGGGTGGTCGCAGTTCGGTCCCGGCGGTTCGGACCTCGCCACGGCCGTCTCGCGGGACGGTCGGCTGGAGGTCTTCGTCGTGCACGACATCGGCATCCGCCATCGGTGGCAGACGAGTCCGGCCGACGGCAGACCGAACGGCGGCGGCTGGTCGGAATGGGCGGAGACCGGCGGGCCGGGCGGGGCGCAGGTCGTCCTCGACGTGGCGCCGGACGGCAGGCTGGAGCAGTTCGCCGTCACCTCGGCCGCGACCTGGCATCGCCATCAGATCAACCTCGACGGCGCGTGGTCCTCGTGGAGCGAGTTCGGCGCGGGCGGCACGGACCTCACGACCGTCGCGGGCTTCGACGGCAGGCTGGAGGTCTTCGTCGCCGATGCGGGCGGTGTTCGGCATCGGTGGCAGACGAGTCCGGCGGACGGCAGACCGGGCGGCGGTGCCTGGTCGGAGTGGGTGGCGACCGGCGGGCCCGGCGCGGCGCGGCTGACGGTGGCCTTGGCGCCGGGCGGTCGGCTGGAGCAGTTCGCCACCACCTCGGGCGGCATCCGACATCGGTATCAGACGGACCTGGCGGGGAACTGGTCGGCGTGGACCGACTTCGGCCCCGGCGGCTCCGACCTGGCCGCCACCGTGAACGCCGACGGCCGGATCGAGGTCTTCCTCGCCGCGCATTCCGGGGCTCTGCAGGCGCGCTGGCACACGATTCCGGCCGACGGCACTCCCGGCGGCGGCACCTGGTCCGGCTGGGGCGCGTTCTCGGCCCAGGCCCGGTCTGCCCAGGCCCGGTCCACGCAGGCCCGGCCTGCGCAGCCGTCCGCGCAGACGCGGTAGCCGATCCCTCCCACTCCAGACTCGGCGAAGGAGAGTTCATGCGCACGACATCATCCCGCCTGCGAAGATCCGTGGCAGGCGCGGCCCTGGCCCTGCTGCTCGCCGCCGTCCCGGCCGAAGTACCGGGGGCGGCGACCGCGTTCGCCACGACGCCCCGGGAGTCCGCGCCGACCGGCATCGGCGAGCCCCGAGAACCCGCTGCGCACCAGGACATCCGCGAGGGTGACGTCACCCCGCTCGCGGCGAACCCGATCTCCCGCGAGGAGATCATGGCTCGAGGCAGGACCTGGGTCGACGCAGGCGTCCCCTACAGCATGAGCCGGTGGCACGAGGGATATCGCACCGACTGCTCCGGCTTCGTGTCCCTGGCCTGGAACACCGGCGCCTCGTACACGACCCGCACGATCTATCAGGTCTCCCACGAGATCACCAAGGACGAGCTGCTTCCCGGCGACGCGCTGAACTGGCGCCACTGGCAGGGCGACGGCCAGATCGGACACATCCGCCTCTTCGGGGGCTGGCTCGACGACGCGCGCAGCCGGTACTGGGTATACGAGCAGACCCCGCCGCGCGCGACCTACAACGAGTACACCTGGTCGCAGACCCAGGCCACCTACCAGCCGATCAGGTTCGACTTCGTCGCCGAAGGGCCGCCGCCCGCACAGAATCTGCGGGAGTTCACCACCACGGGCTCCTCGGTCGCCGCCGCGACCTCGCGGGACGGTCGGGTGGAGGCCTTCGTGTCCGACGCGGCGGGCGTCCACCACCGATGGCAGACCGCCCCGGCAGACGGACGACCGGGCGGCGGAGCCTGGTCGGACTGGGTGAACACGGGCGGACCGGCGAACGCGCGGCTGGCGTTCTCCCGCGCGCCGGACGGCCGACTCGAACAGTTCGCCCTGACTCCCGACGGCCTGCATCACCGCTTTCAGACGAATCTCGACGGCGCCTGGTCCGGCTGGAGCGTTCTCGGCCCCGGTGGAACCGACCTGGCCACCGCGGTGGCGCGCGACGGTCGGGTGGAGGTCTTCGTCGCACACGGCGGCGGCATCCGGCATCGGTGGCAGACGAGTCCGGCGGACGGGAGGCCGGGCGGCGGTGCGTGGTCGGAGTGGGTCGAGACCGGCGGCCCGGCGGGCGCACAGGTCATCGTGGACGCGGCCCCGGATGGTCGACTGGAGCAGTTCGCGACCACTTCGAACGGCACTCGCCACCGCTACCAGATGACGGTGGAGGGCGCGTGGTCCGGCTGGTCGGACTTCGGTCCCGGTGGGCACGACATCGTCACCAGCACGGCCCTCGACGGCAGGCTGGAGGTCTTCGTGGCCGATGCGGGCGGTGTTCGGCATCGGTGGCAGACGAGTCCGGCCGACGGGAGGCCGGGCGGCGGTGCCTGGTCGGACTGGGTCGAGACCGGCGGTCCCGGTGCGGCGCGGCTGACGGTGGCCTTGGCGCCGGGCGGTCGGCTGGAACAGTTCGCCACCACCTCGGCGGGTGTTCGGCACCGGTATCAGACGGACCTGAACGGAACCTGGTCGCCGTGGAGCGACTTCGGCTCCGGTGGATCGGACCTCGTCGCCACGGTGAACGTGGACGGCCGGATCGAGGTCTTCCTCGCGGCGACCGAGGGCGTCCTGGGTCGGTGGCACACCATTCCCGCCGACGGGACCCCCGGCGGCGGAGCCTGGTCGGAGTGGGCCACGTTCCGGGGTGGCGCCGGGGCCTGATCGAGGCCGAGGAGATCGGCAGGTGTGACGAGCGGGCCCGGCGACGTCGACGGGCCCGCTCGTAGCTCTCCGGCCGTCGGCGTCGGCCGGACGCGGCCGAGCCGAAGCGGTCGTTCGCGCAGGCCGAGTGGAGCGCCGCGTGTCGTTCGGGTGACACTCTCGCCATGATCTCCGAGGCCGACACCGACCCCCGACGACGCGACGTACTCGACCTGTTCACGGCCGTCATCGACAAGGTCGAGCCCACCGCCGTGCCGATGACCGAGCTGGACGAGCTCTACGCGCCGTTGGTGCTGCAGTACCACGACCCCGAGACCGGACGTCTGCTCGGCGCCGCTCTCAGCTGCCGCGCGCAGATCGCGGTCGGCAGCGCACTGCGGCTCATGTCCGGCCAGCGGATGCCCCGCGAGCTGGACTTCGGTCCGGTGCTCGACAGGCACAGTCAGCTGCAACTGCTGGCCGTCGTGCCGGAGGCTCGGGGGCAGGGGATCGGGGGACGGCTGCTGGAAGAGTCGAAGAACCGGCTGCGGGACCGAGGGGTTCGAGTCTGGTTCGGCAACGTCACCGTCGATCAGGAGGCGGATTCGCTGCGCCGCCTCTTCGCCCGACACGGCTTCACGGTGCTCGATGCCGGTGCCCCGCTGCCGATGCTGCTCGGCAGGCACTGGCGGACGCCGGAGCCGGAAGCGGTGGCCTATCACTTCTATCAGCAGCTCCGCCCGCCGCGCGACGGGTCGTGACCGGTCGCCACCGTGGCCGGTACGCCGCAGCGATGTGCGGGGAGTCCCGGCGGGACGCCGAACACGTCCTGGGCTTCGTCGCTGCGGAGCCTGCCGAGGAGCCGCCTGCCTTCCATCCGGTCGCGCAGGCGGCGGCAAGGGTGCACATGACCTGGTCGCCGACCTTGTGGCCGCGAAGGGGGGACGCGACCGCTGTCCGGCCTGGCGGGTGATCACCGGTTCGGGTGGTCGACGAGTGTCGTCCTGTTCCTGAACTGCGGAATGTCCCCGAACTGCCGACGAGAGCCTCTCCCCGAGGCGTGGTGAGCAGCCTCGCTGCGGCAGTGCGCCGGAACCGGTGACACCGGCCGTTCCGCCGCTGAAGATGCCACCGCCCGCCACGCAGGCTGCCGTCCCAGACCTTCCTGGCGTCGTCGTGGCAGGGCAGGCGACGCGGCCGATCTCGCCGACGTCGAGCGGTTGATCACGAGGAACCGCTGCTGTTCCGGATCGACGGACTCGGGGCGAGCATGGACGGCGTCACCGGGGCACGAGTCGGATGGTCGCGGCGCGTGCCTCGGCACTGGTGATGGAGTCGACGATCGAGGCGGCGTAGCGGCGGTACTTGCTGCGGTACTCGGCGTCGAGGCGCTCATCCAGCTCGTCGCCGACGTCGACGAAGGTCACGTCGCGGTCCACACCGCCCGCCTGGACCCGGCCCTCATGGCGGGTCCGGGTCCCCCGGTACCAGACTGATGTGACGCCGTAGACGGACCGGACGTAGAGGTCGTCGCCGTCGCGGACGACCCAGATGGTCCTCGGGCTGCGCGGCGATCCGTCACCGCGCAGCGTGGTGACCTGTAGTTCGTCGGCTCCGTCGATCCTGGCGAGTTCGTCCGGCGTCCACGTCGTCATCGTTCCTGCTCCTCGTCACCTCGGCGATGGCCGAGCCTGCGCGGCGCGGCGGGCAGGCTCGGTCAACGCTCGATCATCTTCATCTGCTCGTCGTTGTGGTGGTCGCCTTCCGGCGGTGTGAGGCCGTCGAGCGTGCGGATCTGCTCCTCGGTCAACGCGAGATCGTCCGCAGCGGTGTTCTCCTCCACGCGGGAGACCCGTTTCGTGCCGGGGATCGGGGCGATGTCCGTGCCCTTGGCCAGCAGCCAGGCCAGCGCCACCTGAGCGGGCGTCGCGCCTGCCTCGGCCGCGACGGCCTCGACTTCGTCGGCGATGCGCAGATTGCGCTGGAAGTTCTCCCCGGTGAACCTGGGGTTCGTCGCCCGGAAGTCGTCGGGCCCGAAATCCTCCGGCGAACGGATCTTCCCGGTGAGGAAGCCGTGGCCGAGCGGCGAGTACGGCACGAAGCCGATCCGCAGCTCCCGCAGCAGCGGCAGCACCGCAGGCTCCGGATCGCGCGTCCACAGCGAGTACTCGGACTGCAACGCGGTGATCGGATGCACGGCATGGGCTCGGCGGATCGTCGCCACCCCCGCCTCGGACAGCCCGATGTGGCGCACCTTCCCCTCGGACACCAGTTCGGCCAGCGCTCCGACGGTGTCCTCGATGGGCGTCTTCGGGTCGACCCGATGCTGGTAGTACAGGTCGATGTGGTCGGTGCCCAACCGCCTGAGCGAGCCCTCCACCGCCGCGCGGACGTTCGCCGGGCTGCTGTCGAGGATGTTCGCGCCGCCGCCCGCATGGGAGACCATGCCGAACTTGGTCGCCAGCACGACCCCCTCGCGGCGGCCGCGCAACGCCCGGCCGACGAGTTCCTCATTGACGAACGGCCCGTAGATCTCGGCGGTGTCGATGAGGGCGACGCCCAGGTCGAGCGCTCGATGGATGGTGCGGACGGACTCGGCGTCGTCCGTCCCCGCGCCGGTGTATGCGAAGGACATGCCCATCGCGCCCAGCCCGATGCGGGAGACGTCCAGATCCCTCAGCATGGCGTGCTTCACGATCACTGCTCCTCTGCTCGACACCGGGGTGACCCGGCGTCACCCGGAAGGGCACCCCCGCCTGCGGCCCTCCCGAGGTTCCTTGTCTGGCTGCCCCGGTCAGCAGCGACGAAACACCCCTCGGCGCTGCGGTGGGAGGGTCTGTCGAGCCCGGGGACGGCAGAACCTCCCGCCGTCGAGAGCGGCAGTAGCCTGGCGGCCACGCCCGACCTGCGGCGCTAGGCAGGGAACAACCGGATCGTGCCTGATCAGGCGGCATATCCTGCCAACGGGACACTCGGTTTCGGGACCGTCGACGCCGCCGACCTCCGCGGGCTGTGTAGCGGCGGGGACGACTGGTGCGCGCGTCGGCCGTCAGGAACGCGCTGACGGGTCGACGGCGGTGACGATCGCCTCCGCGAGTTGCGGCGCGTCCTCGATGAAGGTGTTGAACCTGATCCGTCGACCGTCGGTCAGCACCACGAGACAGGAGAAGTCGGCGCCGAAATGACGCGCGCCGCCACGGTCCGACACCGCCCCCTTGGGCCGGACCGAGGCGACGTCCGACCATCGGATCACCGAGGTCGCCCCGCTGACGTGGTGGATCATCCCCTGGCGATGGACCTCGAAGTACTCGTCCTTGGTGCGTAGGTACTTCAGCAGCGTGAGAATCCCGGCGCCCAGCGCGAGGACGCCCAGCGTCGTCAGCGCGCCGGGCAGCATTCCCGAACCCACCCAGGACCGCGGGTCCTGGCCTGCGGGACCCCAGGGCTGGAAGTGGGCGATGGTCAGCGGGATACCGACGCCGAGACTTACGGCCGCGACGACCAGGCAGGACACCGCGACGCGGAGCCGTCTGGGACTGTCCGTGTGATGCGTCTCGATCCGTTCGCCGAGTTCTTCGATCTCCATCGATCGCCCTTCCCTCGAACGTCAGACCACCGACCACGACGAAGAGCCGACAATGGCCCCGGCGAGCCGCGATCTGGCGTGTGGTGCGGATCGAGCCGGTCGAGCCCTGGCCGACTCGCCTGCCGGTTCGCCGATCGTAGCGAGACTCCCTGCTCGTCGTCGATCATTCATTCGCGCGTGCCACGGCCTTCGTCGGCGGGAGAGACGACCGGCTCGGTGGGCGAGGACCACCGCCGGTCCGTCCTCGCGAAGGCCGAGCGGCGGGTCCGGGTCGCTTGAGGAGGGGAAGCGTCGGGCGCCACGCCGGGGCACTCCGAACCGATATCCGAGCGTGTCCGTCACCAGTGGACAAATCATCAGCGGCTCGTCGGCGATCTCCCGCTCGTCGGCGGTCACCGGGCAGTCCTGGCGAGCCACGGGCCGATCATCGGTGCGATCCATGGGCGGCGTTGTCGGCGCTCGTGATCGCCGTGCGAAGTGTCACCGCGAGTCCCGAACGGTGCTTCCCAGCGACGATCCTCCGGCCGAGCGGGGCCACGGGGTCACTGATGATCACAGTGAGGGCGGCGTCACCGGCGATCTGTAGCCGACGCGCGGCGTCGTCCCACCAGCCGGGCTCAGACCCGGCGCATCCCGCGCCCACGTCAGCGAGAACATCCCGCGCGTCGGACGGCGCAAGGTCGATGCCCACTTCGCGTCCACCGCCCGACCGGCCGATGACGCGGACAGGTGCGGCTGCGGTGGTGACGCTGCTCGACGAGGAGACGCGCGCGACAAAGGAGACCCACTCCGCCGGGTAGGTCATCGTGGCCATCCCGCCGGAATCGGCGTCTGCGGTTCGAGGACGGCCCGGTACATCACGCGCTGCCCGGTGAATGCCCGCCGTCCGTGCAGCCACCTTCTGTTGTTGAGAACGTAGCCCTGCCCCGCTGCCAACGGGATGATGTGTTCGTGACGCCGAATCGTGGCGACGAGCAGATCGCGCCACCGAGCGGCCTGCGGCGACCAGCGAGCCAATCCATCAAGTCTGAGCCGCACACCAAGTAGTCCCGGACCCGTCGGCTCGAAGATCGCGCCGAGGTGGCCCGCGCTGCCGCCGAACAACACCGATCGACTTGTCATCAGATCGCGCACCGCCTCGGGCTCTTCGGCAGCGAGGTCCCGGTACACCGCCTAGCCGTCGACGAGCACACACGCGCCGCCTCGAACGGCGGGAGTTCGGCAGGCGAGCAGGAGGAGCGGCGGCGGCACGGCGACACCCGACCGGTCAGTGTGCGGGGCGAGTGCGGCGGAGCTGAACCCGGCGAGACCCGCACCCGCAATCATGGGCCGGTCGGCGATCACGGTGATGCCGTCGGCGTCGCTGTCGCGATGCGGCACGATGCGGCCGAGGGAACGGGCAGCCGACAGAACGGTGTGCCGGTCGTGCAGTCCCGTGAGAAGCAGGGCGCCGGCTGAGGCGAGGCAGGCCGCGACGGTGTCGGTGTCTTCCGCCTTGACGCGGGGGATACTAATTGTGTTCATCTGGTACCTCCGAGCACAGCTCACCGCTGGTCACCGAGGATGTCCACTGACAATCTGTCATCCCTGTATCCGCAGCCATGGTGCCCCTTACCTGCTACGTTCCGCATACGGCTATCCACTGTGGAGACACTCGATGACGATCCCCGGCATGTACCCCGTTTCGATCAAGGGCGTCGTCCTCCGAGAGGGGCGCGTACTCCTGTTGCGCAACGAGCGCGACGAATGGGAGTTGCCCGGCGGTCGCCTTGAAATCGGCGAGACCCCGGAAGAATGCGTGGCGCGAGAGATCGCCGAAGAGGCGTCGTGGCCGGTCACGACGGGGCCGATCCTCGACGCCTGGCCCTATCACATCGCGGTGGCGCGCAAGACCGTGCTCATCGTGACCTATGGGTGCTATCCCGACACCGATGCAGCCCCCGTGCTCTCCCACGAACACAAGGAGATCGCGCTCATTCCAGTTGCCGGGGTCGCCGATCTTCGGATGCCAGAGGGCTATAAGCGGTCGATCGCCACTTGGTCCGCGCGCCTCCACACCCCAACGTCGTGACCCTCGTCCGGCGTCCCGCCCCCTGGCTCTGGGCCGAACGCGACAACGCCGTCGCTGCGGCGACCCGCGACCTCCCGACCATCCTCCGCGCCTGGCGCCGCGCAGCTGGCTTGAGTCAGGAACAGGCTGCGGTGATGCTGGGCTACGACAAGAGTTACGTTTCGATGATCGAGACCGGTCGCCGAGCCATCACCGATGTCCGATCCCGGCGCCACATCGCCCGCGTTCTCGGCCTACCCGCCCACGCTCTCGGCGTCACTGAGTCCGATGATGCTGACGTCGCCGCGATGCTCCAGTTCGCTGGCTCGACTCTTCGACTCGCTACCCTCGCCCGCCAGGCAGGCCGCGCCGCTGACGCCGCTGCCGAGCTGTGGCCCCTTGTCGCCAGACTCGAAGCCGCGCAGCCGAGGGCAGGATCGACCGGGCGACGGCCGTGTTCTTCGGACGCGCGCGTGTCGAACTCGGCGTCGCGCTCGGCACGATCCTTCCCGAGGAGCGACTGTCCACGGCCGCCCGGTGGACCGGTGGAGGTGTGCGTGTCGCTGAGCGGATCGGCGATACCGACATGCTCGGCCAAGCCCTGACGAGGCACGGCAACGAGCTGCGGAAGGCTGGTCACGTGAAGGCCGCAGTCGTGCGCCTTCAGCACGCCGCGACCGTTGCAGCTGTGGCCGACGCTCGTGGTGCGGCCTTGATCCTTCTGGCCCGTGCGGCTGGCGAACTAGGTGCCACACCAGCGTTCGACGAGGCGTTGCGCAACCACCGCCCGCTCCTTGAACGCCATGCGGGCGAATCGATGCTGTTCAACCCGTTCACGACCCGCGAGGTCGAGTTGCGTGGCTTGCTCGCCACGGGTCGCACCGACCTCGCCGTCCGCTTGGCGACCGTCGGGCCGCCACCCGTATCTGGGCCGGTCGCGCCACAATGGGCCGTCATCGAGAGAGTCACGGTGGGCGCCGTCCTGGTGAGCGCCCGCTTGTCGCGGGCCACCGATCCACCGGGCCCGACAGGTCGACCGCCGGTCGATCTCCTGGGGTGCCGAGGAATCCGGTCGACCTGACCTGCGTCGATCTCACCAGCCGACCTGCTCGTCGGCCAGTGGAACCACGTCATCACCTGACCATGACATTTCTCGAGGTGAGGTCATGACGTGGTGTCACTGGCGATGCCGCGCGGCCGGAAGGACACTGGCGGCCGACTCCCCGTCTCTCGTGGCGAGAACCGCCTTCCGCGCGAGGCGCACGACTCGGGATCTTCCGCACGACGGGTGCGGAATGCGCCGGGCCGGGCCGGTGACAACCCCGACTTCGATGGATGACGAATTCCGCCGCCCGAACCGGCGATGACAGGGAGGAAGAAGCGACGATGCAGAGCGACATGCTGATCATCGAGGATCTGATGCTCCTCATGCTCGACGACAAGACGGGGGTCCCGGCAGGCGCAGGCACTCTCTACTACACCCTCGGCGGCGCGGTGCTCCTCGAGCTGGCTCTGCTCGACAGAATTGAGGCGGACGAGGGACCTGCCCTGAACGGTCCGAAGATCACCACCGTCGGGGACGGGCCGCTCGCGGACCCCCTGCTGCAGTCCGCCTACGACAAGATCGCCGAGAAGACCCAGCGGGTCCAGCCGTTGCTCAACGCCGTCGGCAGCGGCCTCTACCAGCCCGTGATCGAGCGGCTCCTCGAGCGTGGCCACCTCCGTCAGGAGCGCAGGCGGGTGCTGGGACTGTTCCCCACGACGAGACTGCCTGCCGAGGACAACGGATACGAGGCCGAGCTGCGGCGGAAGGTGTGCGCGGTACTAGAGGACGGCGGGAGCCCCGATCCGCACCTCGGGGCCGTGATCGCGCTGCTGTCGGCGAGCGGGACCCTGCCGACTCTCGACCCCGCGCCGAAGTGGTCGAGCAGGACCTACCACCGTGCGAAGGAACTGGAGCAGGGCAGCTGGGCAGCCGGGGCGGTGAACGACGCCGTGGCCAGGACCGTCGCGGCGATCGCGGCGGGCAGTGCCGCCGTCAGCATCGCCACGATCACGGGGCCCAGCTCGTAGTCGAGGCTCGCCCGATCCCGGGGAGTTCGGTGCCGGGCACCGTCTCCACGGGGCGGGCGCGACCTGCACACAGCGGGCGTCAGAAGCCAGACCAGATCGTCTCGACGTCGAGCAGGCGGTGGTGCCGCAGGGTGAGAATCCGTTCCACTGCGGCGAGGACTCCCGCGACGAGCAGCGTGATGTTGAGCCACGCAGGCAGCATGATCGGCGAGGTGAAGGTGCCCAGGTTCTCGGCGATCCTGGGGATGCGGGTGGCGATCTCCAGTGCCTGCGGAACGGCCAGGAGGAGGTTGACGATCAGGATGCCGATCGCCAGCCGTCCGATCGACCGGCTCAGCCCTGGATGTCGACGGGCCAGCCTGCCGCGCAGGTCCTCTGCGGTGCCCCGTACGGGGGCGAGTCGTTCTTCCCGGCCGTCCTCGTGAACGAGATGCATCCGAGTGATCCCGTAGAGAGAGGCGTTGACCTCGATCGTCCCGCCCGGAACCGGGAAGGCGGCGGGCATCTCGCTTCGCTGCTGCCGTTCGCCGTCGAGGTACAGCTCGGCCGCCCATTCCTCGTCGGTCATGTCGACGTCGACGGTCCAGACGTGTCCGGGGCCGTCCGGACCGTGGTGGGTGAGGGTGTAGAGCCAGCGGTGGAGCAGTTCTCGGCGCCGGAACGGCCGAAGTCGTCGTCGCTCTCCCGGTGTGCCTGCTCCGACCGCTCCTGGCGAGCCGGAACCGCCGCTCATGATGCACCCCGACGAAGACAGCTCTCTCGACAGATCATGGTTCCTCCCGACCAGCGGGTTCAGCACGGTGAACGAGTTGCCACCAGCAGAACCCCTGCCGTAGCGGCACACTCAACCCCGCAGTGCTATGAGTCGCGCCACTTCCTCGGGCCGGGTGTCCGGTGAAGAAGTCGGATGCCGCGGCGAGGCAGACGCCCTTCGTCCGGCGTCACGCTCGCCGTCCTCCCGAACTCCGCGACGACCCGGCGGCCGCAGCGGCGCTGCTTGAAGAGTCCGACAGACAGGCGGCCGAGAGCGAGCGGCTCACCGGCCGCCGACCGAACTGCCTCGTCCGCTGTTCGTCGATCGATCACGGCGGTCGATCGGCCGGTCGGTCGCCCCAGTGTTGGATCAGGCTGCCGACGCGGTCAGACCGATGCCGACCAACGCGAACCCCGACCGGACCCCGCCCGCCGGACGAGGCGGGGAGACGTCGGGCGCGACGTGGTAGCCCGCCACCCCGACAGTGCTCCCCACCGGGGAGGGTCAATGCCGTGGACAGATCACTTTTGTGACGCCGGGCTCGTCGGCACGCTCGGTCAGCCTGAGCTCAGGATGAGGCCCCCGTCGACGGTGAGCACGGTGCCGGTGACGAAACCGTTCTCCATCAGGTACAGGTTCGTCGCAGCGATCTGATCTGCCGTGCCGATCGACTTGGTCAGCGTTCGTTCCGTGAATGCGGCGACCATCGCGTCACGGTGCGGCTGCGGAATGCCGTCCCACATCGGCGTGCGGATCGAGCCCGGCCGAACCGTGTTGACGCGGACCGGGGCCAGATCGACGGCCAGGCCACGGGCCAGGCCCTCGATGGCGCAGGCGGAGCCGGCCGCGAGCGCCGCGCCGGGCGTCGGGCTGACACCGATGATCCCAGACGTCAGCACGATCGAACCGCCCGGTCTGATGCGGGGCGCTGCGTGTTTGACCGCGGCGATCACGCCCCAGAAGCGGACGTCGAACAGGTGCCGGGCCTCATCGAGCGGGAGGTCCTTCAACGGCCGCTGATTCAGCGCGTCACCCGCCGTGTACACGAGATGGTCCAGTGTGCCTGCCCGTTCGAACAGGTCGGCGACGTCCGCCTCGACGCGCGTGTCGGTGACGAACCCTTCGCAGGTGTCCGGTAGTTCGGCCAGAGCCGCGTCCAATCGCTCTCGCCTGCTCGATGCGATCGTGACGGACGCACCTGCCGCCGCCGCTGCGTGGGCCGTCGCCAGCCCCATGCCCGAACTGCCACCGACGATGACGACGCGCTGGTCAATCAGAGACATGAACCATCCTCCAGGGAGTAGTGCCGCTACGATGTCTCAGTGAGACATCACCATAGCAGTGATGTCTCGATGAGACATCACTGCTATGATCGCGGCATGCCGCGGTGGGACCCGAGAGCTGAGGAGCGGCTTGGCGATGCCGCGCTGGAGCTGTTCGTCGAGCACGGATACGAGAACGTCACCGTCGAACAGATCACCGAGCGGGCCGGGCTGACCCGGCGCACTTTCTCCCGCTACTTCACCGACAAACGCGACGTGCTGTTCGCCGGATCGGAGCAGATCCCTGGCGTCCTGTCCGGCGCCGTCCGGCGCGCCGACGCCGCGCTCCCGCCCTTCCAGGCTCTACTCGTCGCTCTGGTTGACATCGGTGAATGGTTCGCTGACCTGGTTCCGCACGCCGCACGACGACGCGCGGTCATCGCGTCCAGCCCCGAGCTGCAGGAACGCGAGCGAACCAAACTGGCGGCCGTGACCGACGCGCTGGCCGAAGCACTGCGGGAACGAGGTACCCCCACGTCGAGAGCGACGCTGCTCGCACAGGTCGGCATCGCCGTCTTCCGCACCGCGTTCGAGCGGTGGACAGACGAGCCCGAACCCGCGGACTTCGCAGCGCGCGTTCGCGAGGCTGCAACCGAGCTCGCCGCCAGCCTGGCCCCTGCGGCCGGACTCGCCACGGTCGTGCCTGAGGACCACTAGTCCCCGCCCGCACCTGGAGGGTTCTCGTCAAACCGGACGACCTAGTCAAGCCAGATCGTCACCGGGCAGGGGCACTCCCGCAGGCCGTAGCCATGATCCGAACGACGCTGCCGAAACGCCAAGGCTGTCATGGATTTTCCGGCGCGGTGCGGATGGTGGATTCGCTGCTGGAAGAGATCGATCTGCGGACGGCCCGGTCGGTGAGCATCTGGGCGAAGCTTGGATCCAGCCCCGAAAACCAGGGAGCGGTCGGCTGGTTCGCGGTTAGCCCGATCTCGCGCCTGGGTGATTTGCAGGTCGACGAGGTAGCGCATGAAGCTCGCGTCGCCGAGGAAGGCGACGACGAACCGCTCGAACTCGCTACTGGCCTGCGGGACTGTGGTGATGACGACGAGTTTGCACCGCTCGCCTGCGAGGCCGCCTGTCGTAGCGTCCAGCGGTGATCAGGTGTTTGAGATGCCCACGTGCGAGGGCGAGACACTGCTTGCCGCACGTTGTGCTGACCTGGCCAACGGCGGGCCAGCGCCAGACCGGAAGCGAGGATCAGTAAGGCCAGCAGGATTGCCCCTGCCAGATGGCAGCTGGGGATCGCCGCGCGTTTCGAGGCCCTGCACGAGATCGGCGGTCATGTGGAGTTGGATCCGCCGAAGACACCCGCGTCGGTGCTGCGTGACTCCCTGCGTGCCCACCGAACCGAACAGGACCACGAGCACGTGTTCACCGGGGCCGACGGGGGTCTGCTGCGCCGGTCGAACTTCCGCGACCGGTTCTGGGTCCCCGCCGTGGCGGGGCTTCCTCGACGGGGATGGGCGCCACTGCTGCCCGGATTCCACTTCCATGATCTACGCCACACACACAAGACGTGGCTCATCGAGGACACCGTCCCGGAGGTTCTGCAACACAAGCGACTCGGACATCGCATGCGCGGCGTCGCAGGCATCTACTCGCATGTGACGCAGGGCATGATCGACCGGATGCTCGACGGACTCCAGCGACGGTGGGAGCGTTCCACGGTGAGCACTACCGAGACCGACTCCCCAGAACACATACCGAGAGCAGAATCACCCCATGATCAGTTGCTCCCACAATGCTCCCACCAACGCAGAAAACCCCGCCGGTGATGAACACCGACGGGGCATCTGACCAGTGCATATAACTGGTGGGCGATACAGGGATTGAACCTGTGACCTCTACCGTGTCAAGGTAGCGCTCTCCCACTGAGCTAATCGCCCGAGGCGGAGACGGGAATCGAACCCGTGTACAGGGCTTTGCAGGCCCTTGCCTAAGCCACTCGGCCACTCCGCCGAATCCCAGAGCCAGGCCTTGACCCTGAGACGTCGGCCTCGTCAAGGCCGAGTCGAGCGGACGACGGGATTCGAACCCGCGACCCTCACCTTGGCAAGGTGATGCGCTACCACTGCGCCACGTCCGCAGAAGCAAGGCGCTTGATCTCCGAGCCTTTCGGCTTTTCGACCACCGCCGTGCTGTTGGGCAGAACCTTACCCAACGCCGCGTTCCAGGATCAAATCGGGGTCCCGTTTCGCGGCGCCTCCCGTCGTCTTCGCAGCTCAGGACCGGTCGTGCGGCAGGAGCCGAGCAAGCGCGTCGTCGACGTTGACCCACAGGTTCTCGTTGCCCGGCATGACGACGTCGTAGGTCCGGTCCAGGAAGTCGGCGAGTTCCTGTGCGGAGGCCTCGAACATCGCGTGTCCGGAGGGCGAACTGAGTTCGACCACGACCACCTCGGGGTTGTCGACCGCGGGGCGGATGCGAACGTCGCCGTCGCCGACCTCCGCGATGAGGCCGTCGGCCAGCAGATCGCGGGCGAACACCCACTCCACCGAGCCGCCTCGTCCGGTCTGGAAGGCGGCCACGACCGCGTAGGGGTCGCGGGTGTCGTACCTGAGCTCGACGTTGACCGGCACCGCAGGTGTCCTCGGAGCGAGGAGGTCAAACACGGCTCGTGAACAGAGTGTTACGTGATCATTGCGCATTGTCGTCGCCCTTTCCTTCTCCCTACTGGCCATGAAACGTTCGACCACAACAGTTGTGACGCCCAGGCACCCTCGAATGCTTGCCTTTGGGCCAGACATCACCCATACGGGTCAGAACTAATTCGTTGGGCTACCGTCTCGCTGCGCTCCGTGTCCGTTCCCGGTGGGTGGGGCGGCGACCTGAGGGCGATACTCTTCACGGTCCGCTCTGTCGGCGGGACATGAACCGAAACGTACCCGTTGTGCGAACGCTGGGTTGTGAGGGCTCTCGTAGTGGCCGATCCACCAACATCTTCCTCCTGGTCTCGGACCGAGGAGGAGCCGACGACGGCGCCGCAGGCACGGCGCCGACCTACTGATGCCGATCTGGTGGAGCTGGTCACGCAAGGTGACGCCCAGGCGTTCGCTGAGCTGTTCGACCGATACTCCCGGCCCGCCTACTCACTGGCCCGCAGGCTGTGCGTGGATCCGGAGATCGCCGAGGACGTCGTTCAGGAGGCGTTTCTCAATCTGTGGCGCAGGCCACAGGGGTTCCGTGCCGATCGCGGCTCGTTCTCGACCTGGCTGCTGACGCTGGTTCACCATCGCGCCGTCGATGCGGTGCGGCGTGAGAGCGCCGTACGCCGCCGTACGGCTGCCGAAGGCGACGCGGTGGCAGAAGAGGCCGCCGCCGGGCCCGACGTCGACCAGGAGGCGATGGGACGGGTCATCGGGGGCCAGGTTCAGGAGGCGTTGCGTCGTCTTCCCGACGAGCAGCGTCAGGTGATCGCGCTCGCCTATTACGGCGGTTACACCCAGGGCGAGGTGGCCGCGATGACCGGCGTGCCGCTGGGCACGGTGAAATCACGCACCTTCGCCGGGGTGCGAAGACTGCGCGGAATGCTCTCGTCCCTGTTGGGCACCGACGACGACGCTCCGCGACGGAACCGGAAGGGGGGACGGACGTGAGCGAGCGGGAGCAGGACGGGCAGTGTCCGCAGCACGAGACTGCGGTCGGATGGGCGCTGTCCTCGCTGGAAGCCGACGAGGCCACGAGGTTCGCCGAGCATCTGCCCTCCTGCGCGGAGTGTCGCGAGACCGTCGCCGAGACCGAGGAGATCGGCGCTCTGCTCGGCGCGGCAGTGCCGCAGATCGAGCCGCCGAGCGGCCTGCGGGACAGGCTGCTCGCGCAGATCGAGCAGGTCGAACAGGAGGTCGAGCCACGCGGGCAGGCTCCCGTGGTCGCCACGCCTGCCGCCGGGCGACCAGAGGAGTCTGCCGCCTCGGATCGGGCGGGCAGGGTGGCCGGGGCCGAGGTTCGGCCGCCGGGCAGTCCCGGCGAGCGAGCCAGGCGACCCGGCGGAACCCGACGGCCGGGGCGGCGAGGGCGGGTGGTCATGGCCCTGCTCACCACCGCAGTCGCGGTGCTGGCGGCGGTGTCGGCCGGGCTGGGCATTCGGCTCGTCGAGGTGGTTCGACAGCAGGATGTGCAGGCGCGGCAGAGTGCGGCGATGGAGACGGCGCTGCGCATGGCCGCGGACCCCGACATGCATCGGGTCGTGTTGCACGATCCCGGTCAGCAGACTGCGGCCGTCCTGTTCGCCACGGGCGCGCACGGCGCCGTGGTGTCCACGGGCCTGCCGCGTAATGACGACGACGAACAGATGTACGTGCTCTGGGCGCTGCAAGGTGACCAGCCGGTCCCCATGGCGGGCTTCGACGTCGGGATCGAGCGGGAACGGGTGCCCGCGCAGACGCTCCGGTGGTCGCACGACATGACCGAGGAGATGGGTTCCGTGACGGCGTTCGCGATCTCGTTGGAGTCCGGGCGGGACATGCCGGACGCCCCGTCGGGCGACATCGTCGCCAGCGGTCCTATGAACGGCTGACCTGGGCGGAAGCGGAGAACGCCCCCCGGTGCGAGACCTCTGTCCCGTGGTGATGTATGGTTTCCTCGCTGCCGGGGGACGCCCCGAAAGCCCAGGGCGATTAGCTCAGGGGGAGAGCGCTTCGTTCACACCGAAGAGGTCACTGGTTCGATCCCAGTATCGCCCACAGAATGTCTTCCCTGGTCAACGGCCCGTCGACGATCCTTGTCGGCGGGCCGTTGCTCGCTGGTGGGAGCAGTATGGGAGTAGGGGTGCCAGCCACGCCTGCGGTGCCGAAGTGGTCAGTGAGGGTTCTGCCCCCATGGTGCTGCCCGCGGGTGTCGAGCGCGGTGACCATGGTGTCGATCACGGGTCGGATGCCCCTTGAGAACAGGCGCCCATGACGCCGCCGAACCTGTCGCCGATCCATTGGTGTCGCAGCACTTCGGGACGGGGTCTCTGCCGTGGAGACACGGTGACCACCGCACTGGCAGGGTTGCTGCTGATGTGCACGGCAATGAGCGAAGGACGCGTCGCGATTCCGGTCGTTCGGCTCGGTATTGCTGACGGATCGTTCCCGCCGGAACCTCGCGTGGAATCCGGCGACCTGTTCATCAGGATCGGCGGGCTCTTGCGTGAACCTGCCGGGATCCGGCTCGACGGTGACGAGAATGAAGCAGGCGTAGCGGTGCGATCCTGAGCGGATCCGGAGGGAATCCGGGGCTGTCAGGCGAGCGGCTCCGGGGCAGTGGCCGGGGACGGTCTCCCTGCGGCAGCCTCAGGACATCCGGTCAGTGATGGAAGCGCGTCGTCTCCTCGAGGGACTCGCGGCCGACAGTGACCGCGTTGATCGCAGCGGCGGGATCGGCGTAGCCGAACGAGACGCCGAACAGCAGCTTCCCGCCAGTGACGCCGAGCGTCTCACGCACCGTGTCGGCGTAGAAGCTCAGCAGTGCCTGGGGACAACTGGACACCCCGTATGCGGTCATGGCCAGCAGCAGCGTCTGCGCGTACATGCCGACATCGGCGGTCAGTCGCGCGTCGCCTGACTCCGGCGCGTACAGCAGCGCGACGTGGGGAGCGTCGTAGAAGCGAAGACTCTGGGCGTCGTAGGCGGCCCGCAGATCATGGGTGTCGCGGCCGATCCCGAGCGCGCTGTACACCGCCGCACCGAACGCCGCCCGTCGGCGGTGGTGCACCGAGGAGTAGATGTCCTCGCTGTAGGGGAAGTCGACCGTCCGCCTGCCTGCCCGATCGGCGGACATGAGCGCCTCGGCGAGGTCGTCTCGTGCGCCGCCGCTGACCACCTCGACCTGCCAGGGCTGCGCGTTGGAGTTCGACGGCGCTGCTCCGGCGAGGGCGAAGACGGCCTCGATCGTCTCGTCCGGAACAGGGTCGGGCAGGAACGCCCTGGTCGCGCGCCGACCCCGGATGAGCTGCTCGGCCGCATCGGGGAGCCCACTCGTCACCGTTGTCACACCTTCTCCTTAGGTACACGGTATCGTTTACCTAAGTGACCATAGTGGACTGACCGTCCTATGTAAACGCTGTCGTATCGTTGGGTTCATGAGTGACGAACCCGTGCGGCGAGCAGGGCGGGGCGGCCGGGAACGCGTGCTCGCCGCTGCGAGCGTCCTGTTCGCGACGCGCGGCATCACCGCGACCACGATGGAGGACGTCGCCGCGAAGGCTCCGGTCTCGAAGCGGACCCTCTACGCGCACTTCCCCACCAAGGAGGACCTCGTCCTGGCGCAACTGGACCACCTCCTGCGGTCCGGGTACACGCTGCTGGAGACCTTGCGGCGAGCCGATGTCCCGCCCCGTGACCGGCTCCTTGCGATGTTCGTCGCGCAGCCCTGGCCGGATGGAACCGTCCGGGGATGCCCCTTCATCCACGCGGCGGTCGAGCACCCCGACCCCGCCGGTCGCGTGCGCGCCCTCGCCCGCGAGCAGAAGCTCGTCATGCTGGCGCTGGTGACGGATCTGGTGGACGAACTCGGCATCGACGAGCCGGAACTGCTCGCCGAGCAGCTCGCCACGCTCGCCGACGGCGTCGCGAGCCGTGCGATGGTGCTCGGCGACCCCGATTACGGCCGCCATGCCTGCGCGGCCGCCGAGACCCTCCTCGAGCACGCACCACGCAGGCTCCCGCGCGACCGGCCGTGACGCGACGTCAGCCGGTGCCCAGCTGGCCGAGGCTTCGCCGGCCCGCTGGTCTCGATCGTGCTGGGGTAGTAGTCGTGGGCGCGGTCGCCAGAACGGCCGCTGCCGAGGCGGCGGCCGGCAGGGCGATCACGACGAAGGGCGTTCAACCGGTCCGGAGGAACGGGTGCGACGTTTCCCGGGTACTCCGTGAGCGCAGGCAGGGGCCGGGTTTGCTCTGCGCGGAGCGCGTGGCAGTCCAGCGTGAACGGCGTCCCGGCTCGGCGGTGCGGCAGTGTCGTGCGATCGCGGAGATCCGGCACGACCTCGTGCTCACCGGGCTGCCTGCGCCCGCCCGTCTGAGCGTGCACACACCTGGCTGCCGGGGTCGAATCGTCTACAGGTGATCAGCCGATTCCCTCGGCGGCCCTGCTGGTCAGGTGGTGGGCGATGCCGTCGAGGAGGCGGGCGAGGCCGAACTCCAGCATCCGGTCCACATCCAGTGCGGCATCGAGTGACGTGATCAGGCCTGCCTGCAGCGGGTAGTTCTTCGCGCCGGTCCGCTCCAGGATCGCCGGAACCTCCGTGGTCCGCCATCGATGGGTCAGACCACGGCGGTCCGCCCTGTCGGTGCCTGCCTGGAGCAGGGCAAGACCTTCGACGAGCCCGCTGGCGCTCTGGAAGGCCTGGTGTGCGGTGATCGGGTCCAACCCGGCGTCGACCAACGCCGCGAGGACGCGTTCGACGTCGGCGAGCAGGCCGGGCGGGAGCAGCGGTGGGAAGTCGGTGATGACCCGCAGCAGCCACCGATGGCGGGACAGCAGCCTCCATTCCCGCCGTGTCCATGCTTCCAGTTCGTCGCGCCAGTCTGCCCCGGAGGGATCGACGTCATGCCGTACCGTGCTGCCCTCGCCATGCGCGGCGTCGGCGTCCTCGCGGAACACGGCCTCCACCATCTGCTCGACCAGTTCGTCCTTGCCCCGGACGTGGTGATAGAGCGACATGGTCGCCACGCCCAACTCGGCCGCCACCTGTCGCATGGACAGGGCATCCAGGCCGTGAGTGTCGGCGATCCACACGGCCACCGCGACGATGCGGGGTGTCGACAGGCCGCCGTCGGGATGCGCCTGTTCAGTGTGAGACGTGGTGCGGGCCGCCGTTCCCCGCGTGCCTTCCGCATCGACCTGGTCCGCGGTCGGCTCGGCACGGGTCCTGACGCGGGTTCGGTAGGCCCGGGCCTGACAGGATCGAGAGCAGTAGTGTCGCCGCCGCCCGCGAGCTGCGGGCGTAAACCGTTGTCCGCACTGGACGCATGCCGCCATCGCGTCGCCTCGCATCATTTCGTCACGCTTGCCGCCTGGTCATGAAATCCTATCATGACCATTGATTCGTGATGAAATAAAGCGCAGTCCGTGTGGCGAGTGACGTAATTGCACTGGTAGTGCGAAAGAATTGCGAGTAGGGGTTCTCTGCCGGATAGGGTGCGGGAAACCGTCGTACGACATACGAGAGCGCGAGGGCGACCCATGACCGACCGACACCCGACCAGTGTGCTCATCTCCGGTGGCGGTGTGGCCGGTCCTGCCCTGGCCTTCTGGCTGCGGCGGTACGGCTTCGAGCCGACCATCGTGGAGCGAGCTCCGCGCCCGCGCTCTGGGGGGCAGCGGATCGAGCTGTCCGAGGCAGGCCAGCACGTCCTGCGCCGGATGGGCCTGCTGGACCGGGTACGTGCGGCAGGTGGACCGCAGCCGCAGGCCACCATGTACGTCGGTGCGACCGATCGACCGGTGCGTGTCCCGGCTGTCGGCGTGGGCGCGGCCGACCAGTCTCCCCGCAGTGATCGGCTGGCCGTCAGTCGGACTCGGCTCGGCGAGATTCTGTACGAAGAAGTCCGTGACCGGATTCCCTACCTCTTCGCCGATTCGATCACCGCGATCCGCCAGCGACCCGCCGGGGTGGAGGTCGATCTGGACAGCGGCGAAACCCGACACGTGGATCTGGTGATCGGTGCCGACGGGCTCTACTCCCAGGTGCGGAGACTGGTGTTCGGCGAGCATGACCGGTTCCTGCACTATCTCGGGGCGGATCAGGCCTATTTCACGATGGACAATCATTTGGGTTGGCGGAATGTCTCCCGCTTCCACGCCTGGCCTTATCGGGGTGCGGCCATCACCACCTTCCCAGGGAACACGGAACTGGAGGGGCTGTTCCTCATCCGCCGCGCCGAGTCGGCGGTGAGCCCCGACCTGAGTCGCGAGGAGCAGTGGGCGCAGGTCGACCGTGTCTTCGCCTGCGACGAGTGGCTGGTGCCGAGCCTGCTGCGGGCAATGCGCTCGTCCGAGGACTTCCGCCTGATGCCGTGCGTGCAGGTCCGGATGGAGTCCTGGCGGGACGGCCGGGTCGCGCTGGCGGGGGACGCCGCGCACTGCCCCGACCCGATGTCCGGGCAGGGGGCCACCTTGGCGCTGGCGGGCGCCTATGTGCTGGCAGGCGAGCTCAAGGCAGCGCGCGGAGACCACGACGTGGCCTTCGCCGCCTACGAACGGAGAATGCGCGAGTTCGTGGTCGGCAGCCAGGAGCTCGGGGAACTGGACATCGCGATGGCGGCACCCCGCGCAGGACGGGCAGGCGTCTGGCTGCGTGAGCAGTCGTTGCGCATGCTGCTTCCGGCGGTGGATCTGGGGCTGCGGCTCAACCTCCAGCCCCGCTGGCTCACGGCCACCGCGCCCATTGCGCTCCCGGACTATTAAGCGGCACGGCAGGCTCTCCCCGGCCACGGAACGGCCGTCCTCGGTCTAGAGCCGAACCGGCGTCGGTCGACGGGCATCCGGCGGCAGGATGATTCCGGCCGTCCCGATGCGCACGTTTCACCGAAGAGGCCGCAGGGAACGCGATGGGCAGGACGCGGAGGTGCGCGAGTGATGCCGTCATACGCGGTGAACAGGGACGACGATGCCGATGGCGGTCGCCGTGCCCGCCTGTCGAAGGAGGCTGACGGGCGTGGTCCATCGCGGGACTCGCCGACACCTGATCGATCGGGCACGCCACCACGACACCGCCGCCGGTCTCGGCGTCGGCGTCGGCACCGTGCGGTCCGCATCCCGGCGGCGTAGCGACGTCTGTCGCGAATCCGTCACCGCCACGGATGTCGTCCATCCAGCGAAAGGATGATCATCGTGCCTCAGCAGTCGTGGAACGACCGGCGGGAACGTCAGTATCGCCACATCAAGGACTCGCAGCGGGAGCGCGGCACGGGAGAGGGCCGCGCCGAGGAGATCGCGGCGCGGACGGTCAACAAGAACCGGGCCCGCTCCGGCGAGTCGCGCACCAGGAGCAAGACCTCGGTGCAGGACATGTCGCCGCAGAAGCGCGGCGGTCAGCGATCCGGGAAGAGGCTGGGGCCGGGCGGGCCCACCAAGGCTCAGCTGTACAACGACGCCAGGAGGCGCGGCATCCGGGGCCGCTCGACGATGAGCAAGGCGGAACTCGGCAGAGCCCTGGGACGGTGACGACGTCCCCGGCCCGGCACGGTCGGGCCGGGACGAGACATGCCGTCGACAAGCCTGCCCGCCGCGACGGAGACGACGGCGGCGTCGCCGTCCCTGGCGGGGCCGGGCAGGCGTGGCCGCTCGAGACACTCGTCGATTCGACGTCTTTCGCAGGCATCCCGGATTTCGTCGTCCGCTCCCGTACGGCGGTGCGCTCGATGTGGCGGTCGTCGAGGCCCGCCGAACGCGAGCCGGGATTCGCCTGTCGCCTCGCTCGACTCCGCCTTCCGTTGACATGCAGCCTTTCGGCTGCCTATCTTCATGCAGTCAGAAGGCTGCATGAAGCGGGCGGGGCGGACGTGGACGAGGTGTTCAAGGCGCTGGCCGATCCCAGTCGCCGTCGGCTCCTGGACAGCCTGAACGAGCGCGGCGGACTGAGCCTCAGTGCGCTGTGCGTCGGATTGACCATGACCAGGCAGTCCGTCAGCAGGCATCTCGAGGTCCTGGCCGCCGCAGGCCTGGTGACCACGTTGTGGCGAGGCAGGGAGAAGCTGCACTACCTCAACGCCGCGCCGATCAACGCCGTCACCCGGCGCTGGATCAGTCAGTACGACCACGGGCGGCTCCAGGCGCTCGCGGATCTCACGACAGCATTGGAGCGGCCGCCGATGGGCGCGACGGAGTTCGTCTACACCATCTACGTCCAGACCACGCCGGAACGACTCTGGCAGGCGTTGACCGAGCCGGAGTTCACCCGTCGCTACTGGGGTGTCGCCTACGAATCGGACTGGCGGGTGGGATCGCCCGTCAAGGTGCAGATCGTGCCAGGCGAGGAGTTCCGCGATCTCGGCGCGGTGGTCCTGGAGTCCGAGCCCCATCATCGACTGTCCTACACCGACGGGACGCCGCCGCCGGAGCATCTCGATCAGCTCGGCTGGGACGAGCGGCAGCGTGCCGACGCGCTGAAGGAGCCGCAGACCAGGACGACCTTCCTGATCGAGGCGGCCGGACCGACGGTACGGCTCACGCTGATCCACGACGGTTTCGAGTCGGGCAGCGAGAAGCTCGCGGTCTACGCCGAGTCCTGGCCGGAGCTGTTGTCCAGCCTCAAGACCCTGTTGGAGACCGGCGAGGTCCTGCCTGCGTCGAGCGACTGAGCGGGCCTGTTTCGGGCTCGTGGCCCGGTCGGCGCGGTGGACCGACGTCCGTTGCGGGTTGCACTGCGCGCGAGAGGGCTAGGCGCACACCATCGTAGCTACACTTGTGTAGCTACGATGGTGTAGCTATTGTGGCGTCCGTCCATATCGGACACTCCTTGACCTGAGGACGGACACATGTCTGCGAACAACGCCCTGCCCCCGATCCCGGTGCGCGTCGACTGGGATGACGTCACGCGGGTCTCGCGCACCACGTTGACCACGCATGCCTGGGCCGCGCCGCCCCTGCGCCGCAGCTCGCCGATCAGCGAACGTGCCTTCGCGGCGCTGCGGGACCTTCGAGCGGACAAGGCCCGGTTCCTGTCGTTCTGGACCCATCCGCACCTCGGCGTGCCCGCGCTGCATGCACCGACCGAGACCGGCACGTCCTGGGACTTCGCCCACCTCGATCCCCTGCTGGCCGACTTCATGACCGCCGCAGAAGGCAGGCCCGTGGTGGCGAATCTGGCGGCGATCCCGAGCTGGATGTTCCAGGACTCCGCACCGGAGCTGGGCACCGATCCGGACGCCACGATCTGGGACTACGAGCAGGGCGGCCCGCCGAGGGACGAGTCCCTGACTGAGATCGCCGACTACTTCGAGCGGATCGCCAGGTGGTACATCGACGGCGGCTTCACCGACGAACGCGGCCGCCGTCACGTCTCCGACCACGACTACCGGTTCGCCTACTGGGAGGTGTTATGCGAGCCGGACGTGGGCCACGCCTGGGAGCCCGCCGCCTACACCCGCCTCTACGACCTCGTCGTGCAGCGCCTGCGCGGGCTCGACCCGGACATGCGTTTCGTTGGCCTGTCGCTGAGCCCGATCACCCGCAACGCCGACTACTTCTGGCACTTCCTGGACCCGGCGAATCACGCGCCCGGCATCTCGGTGGACGCCGTCTCCCACCACTTCTATGCCTCTCCCGCCCTGGGCAACGCCGTCGGCACCGAGGGCAACGCTCCGTTCGACACCTGGCCCGCGACCTTCTTCGCCCAGGCCGACGGGTTCCTGGACAAGGTCGAACTCGTGGAGTCGATCAAGCGCAGGCTGAGCCCGCACACCGAGACGCACATCAATGAGATCGGCAGCTTCGCCCCCGACGTGATGGCCGCCGAGCCCGACATCCCCGAGGAGTACTGGGCTCTCGGCGGGGCGGTGATCGCCTATCTGTGGTCCCGGCTGGCGGACCTGGGCATCGAACTGGTGGGCGCCGCGGAGTTCCTCGGCTACCCGACGGTGATCCCCGGCGTCAGCCTCGTCGACTGGAAGACCGGCGAACCCAACGCGCGTTATCGGGTTCTCCAACTGCTCCTGGATCAGTTCGGTCCCGGCGACCGGCTCGTGACGACGAGCGCGGGCAGCGAGCTGGCACCCGAGCCGCCCGTGCACGCTCAGGGCTTCCAGACCGGGAGCGGCCGCCGCATCCTGCTGGTCAACCGTTCGACCGAGTCCGTCACGGTGGACCTCGCCGACGCGGGACGCCCGGAGCGGGTGACCGTCGTGGACACCGGCACGGGAGACGGACCGGCCAGGACCTCCGTGACCGAGGGTTCTGTGGTGGTGCTCGGGCCCTGTGCCACGGCCGTGGTCGCCCTGGCCTGACGTCGGCACGTCGGCCGCGTGTGCCGCCTGTCTCGGCGTCGGGCCGCCCTCCTAGGTTGAGCAGGTACCCCGACCGGTGAGGAGCACGTGACGATGAGTGCCAGGGCCCGTCGCAGCCAGGAGGACATGCTGGCCGCCATCCGCGCCGCCGTCCTGGCGGAGCTCAGCGAGGTCGGGATCGGCCGGATGAGCATGGCGGGCATCGCCCAGCGGTCGGGCACCGCCCGTACCTCGCTGCATCGTCGCTGGTCCAGCCCGACCGAGATTCTGCTGGAGGCGCTGGAGCACAGCTATCCACAGGAGACGGTGTCACCCGGCCTTGACGACCTGCGCGGCGATCTGATCCGAGCACTGGGGTTCCTCGTCGAGTGGCTCGCCACCCCCACCGCGCGGGCCGTGGAGTCGATCGTCGTCGAGCGGGGCCGCCACCCGGAGCTGGCTCGGGCGCTGTACGAGCGGGTGTTCGACCAGAAGGGCGGGCGGTTCACCCGCACCGTGCTGGTGCACTACGCGGAGCACGGGCACCTCGACCCGGCCCGGATCACCGACGTGGTCACCGACATCGGCGAGGCGCTGGTCCTGAAGCACCTCGCCGATGCAGGCAGCCCGCCGGACGAGGCGATGTTGGCGCGCATCGTCGACGAGGCGGTGCTGCCCGCGGTCGGTCATCCGCCTGCCGGGAACAGGTCGTGATCGGGCTTGCGGCGGCCGCTGCCTGTCGGATCGCAGGCGAGGAGGCACTGCCTGCGCCGGGACGGCGACCAGACGCACCCGGCCGTCTCGGTGCCCGAGCGCGGCAGGCATCCGGCGCGATGATCGGCTGGTCGGGATGCGTCCTGACCGAGGGCGGGTAGCCGGGGCGGCGACGGGACCGGGCGACGGGACCGGGCGACGGACCGGAGCCGTTCGCGGTGGGGCGAGGCGACGGCGACCCCCTTCGCCGCCAGGCCGGGCAGGGCGATGCCGTAGCCGCAGCGGGCGGGCATGGCGGGTCGTGACGGCGGCGACGGCGCCCGATCACTCGTCCCGGACGCCGCCGGAATCGTCCGGCTGTCCACTCTGACCTGGAGGGCGGACGGTCCCGGGTTCGGCGCACGTCTCCAGGACCGCCGAGCGGCTCAACGGCGCTGCGGATCGTCGTCGCCGAGCGCATCGAGATAGCCGCCGATCGCGTCCATCGACACCCGGAAACGCGAGGATCGCCGTCGCCGCCGAAAGTGACGCAGCAGTTCCTGGCGGGCGGTTTCGGTCAGCTCGGCGAGGGCGGCCTCGTCCAGCGCCTCCCCGTCGGGCCTGGCGCGGTGACTGCGCAGCGCGCGCACGGCGGGAAGCTCGGCGGCGGAGACCTCCTGATCGAGGTAGTAGCTGGTGCGATCCTCCTGCGTCGTCTCCCAGGCCCGGCGAGTCGCCTCGGGTGGTGACATGGCGGACGGCGGCGGGAGGTAGGCGGGGCCGAGGCTGTCGAGGGCCTTGCGGATCTTGTCCTGCGATTCGCGGACCCGACGCACCGCATCAGCCCTGGTGGGCCTGCGGAATCTGGCGGCGGCTCTGGCTCGGGTGCCCGGCGCCGCGACGGGGCCCACGGCCTGATGCTCGTTGCGGGCTCGCCGGTGCAGGGCCTCGGCCAACTCCTCGATGGAGCGGAAGCCCTCCATCGGCGGGCGGGACCGATTCCAGTCGCCCAGCCGAGAGCGGACGACCCGTTCCAACGGGGTGAGCCTGCGATCGTCGGCCTGCCTGCCACGAGACGAACCCTGGCCCGCATGGCGTTCTCGACGATCCTGTTCGGCCAGCCGATCGGCGGCGGCGCCCGCGCCCATCGGATACGGACGCTGCTCCGAGTTGCGATCCAGCGCGGTCAGGATCGCCCGTGGACACCACAGCGAGTGGTAGTACGGCCGGAGCAGGGCCGTGTAGGCGGCCACCACGGTGGGTGCGGGGGAGGCCTCGCCCAGCGCGGCCAGCACCGTCCGCGTCCCCGCGTGCTGGGTGCGCTCGTCGTCCCGGTGCGGCACCAGGAAGACGTGTCCCAGCAGCGACTCCTCGGACGGCGGCGGCACGGCGCTCATCCCGTCAGTATGGCCGTCGACGACCCGGCGCCGGCCGAAGGTGTGCGGCGGCACGGCGGCGGAATGCAGGATGCGGCTCGCCTGCCGGCGGCGCGGCTCGGCCACTGGAGGTATGGCGCGGCTCGGCCGGCGGCGGTATCGCGCGGCTCAGCCGCGGAACGCACCGCGCGGCTCAGCCGCCGAAGGTGATGCCGCCCTGGATGTCGCGAGCCTGCACGACGTTGCCCTGCACCCGACCCGAGATCTGGTTGACGACCCCGCCGCCGGTCGCGGTGCCCTCGGTGCGGGCGGCCTCCCAGAGCGTCTGCACGCGCCGAGCGAAGGCGGCGTCCTCTTGGGCGGCCCGGTCGATCGTCTCCGCGAGTCGCTCGACGCGCTGGTCGTCCTGCGGGTCGTCGGCGGCCGCCGTCAACGCCGCCGTCGCCTGCGGATCGTCGGCGAAGCGATCTCCGATGGTCTTCGCCAACGCGGCCACGGCGCTGCGTGCTCCGGATGCGAGGAGACCGGAGGCCTGCCGCGCCACCGCTGCGGCGATCGCCACCAGAACCGAGTCCACCATCGTCGTGCTCCTCCCGAACGTCGATCTCTGAGCGTCGGTGATCGTCTCTGCACTCAACGTAGCAGCGTCGTCACCGTCGACGGGACTCGGCGACGGCCGCCGTCATGCCTCGGCTGCCCAGGACGGGTCGGATCGAGACGCTCGGCCGCTCCCACTCGCAGGCAGGCGAGGCCGCTGACGCGGTCGAGGGCTGTCGCGTTGGCCACGAAGGCACGCACCGGACCCGCGGCGCGTGAAAGTCTCACCTCTGCCTGCCTGCCTGCCTGCCTGCCTGCCTGCTGAATCCGGACCGGTCAGGTCCGCCACACCGACGGAGGAGCCGCGCTCGATGACAGCCGACGACGGGGCGCGGGGGGCCGGGGCCGTGCGCCGCCTGCTGCCGACGCTGCGGCTGCTGCTCGGCGGATCGCTCGGTGCCGCCGTCGCCCTGCTGCTTCAGGTGCCCGCAGGCGGCATCTTCGGCGCCGTCGCGGGCAGCGCCCTGGTGAACATCCGCTGGTCCGGCCACCGGCCCGCTCGGTGGCTGAGCCGAGTGGGCCTGCTGTTACTCGGCTGCGTGGCCGGGGCTCGGCTCGACGGCGGCAGCCTGGCCGCCCTGGCGAACCTGGCGCTGCCGGTGCTGATCGGCATCCTCGTCCTGCTGGCGGTCGACGTCGGCCTGGCCCTGCTCCTCTCCCGCCGCTTCGACATCGATCTGCGCACCGGCCTGCTGGCCTGCTCGCCGGGTGGATTCAGCGAGATGGCGGCGGTCGCGACGGAGGTCGGCGCGCGTGCCGAGGTGGTCGTCGCCGTCCACCTCGCACGGATCGCTGCGGTGGTGCTGGTCGTGATGCCGTTGCTGATCTGGTTCTCGGGGCCCGCGTGACGGTCATCGGACTGCTGGCCGCCGCGCTACTCGGCGCACTGCTCGCCAGGCTGGGGCGGGTTCCGCTCTGGCCGCTCATCGGAGCGATCGCCGGGGCAGGCGCGTTCCACGCGATCACCGGCACGCCGGAGAACCTGCCGAGGGCACTGGAGATCGCCGCCCAGGTGGTGGTGGGCACCGTGGTCGGCTCGGCGCTGGGACCATCGCTGATCCGGGTCTTCCGCAGCCTGCTGCTACCCGGCCTGCTCGCCGTGGTGACGATCCTGGGCGTCGGGGTCGGCCTCGGCGCCCTGCTGTCGCACTGGGGCGACGTCGACGAGACCGTCGCGGTGTTCGGCATGGTCCCGGGCGGCGTCGGCGAGCTGGTGGCGGCGACCGCGAGCCTGGGCGGCGACAGCGCCGTGGTCGCGGGCATGCACCTCATCCGGCTGGTGGTGCTGTTGACGGTCCTTCCGCTGCTGATCCGATGGCTGGACCGCAAGGCGGGGGGCGGTGAGGCGGCGCCCGGTGCGGGATCGTGATCACGATGCACGCCGGATCGGTCCTCCCGGATGCCACCTGCCGACTACGGTGGCCTCGTCGTCGCCACACCCATCGAATCGGGGGAAGTCCGTCATGATCGTCGTCGTCGGTGCGGATCAGCTGCTGGGCGTCGCCGCCCTCGCCCGGCTGGGCGGGGATGGGATCGCCCATCGCACCGTGAATCTCGGCGTCTCGACGGCAGGCGGGGCCTTCTCCGGTGACGAGATCGAGAAGACACTGGCCGAGGACGCGGTGTTCGACGGGGCCGAGGGCGTGCTCATCGCTCCGGTAGCGAACGGGACCGGCGCAGCGGACGGCGGCGCCGCACTGCTGGCGGGCCTGATCGACCGGGCCGTCGCGGCGGGCGTGTCGCGGGTCGTCTACCTCAGCGTCGTCGCGGCGCAGCTCTCGCCGATGGTCTTCCACGCGCGGACCGAGGAACATCTTCGATCGATCGGCGTCGAGCACACCGTGCTCCGGCTGGGCCTGGCCCTGGAGACGTTCCGCCCGCTGATCCGGCACGCGGCCGAGACGGGCGAGCTGCCCGCTCCCGAGGGGTCCGCCCGGTTCGCGGCGGCGGGGCGTTCGGATCTCGCCGCGGCGGCCGTCGCGGCGCTCACCGGCGACTACGCGGGACCGATGTTCGAGGTGACCGGCGACCGGAGCTTCGACCTGGTCGAGCTGGCGGCGGCCGTGGCGGCGGCGGCCGACCGGCCGGTGCGGCGGACCGTGGCGTCCGACGCCGAGCTGCTGCCGGTCCTGACCGCCGCCGGGATGCCGGAGGCTGCGGCGGGCGCCCTGCTCAGCATGATCAAATTCGGCGAGAACGGCGTCTTCGCCACGGCGAGTCCGCACCTGCGTGCACTGCTCGGCGGGCCGGGAACCGATCTGGCCGACGCCGTCCGGCCGTTGATCGGCTGAGGCGGGCGACGTCCACCGCCACCCGCCTCGGCGCCGGGATCATGACCCGGAGTCGACGTTCCACGCGTGCCAGCGGTCGATGTCGATCCAGACGCTGACGCGGGGACGGGTGCGATCCGGATAGGGGCCGCCCGTGTATCGGGTGGCCAGCCGGTCGATGTCGGTCATCTCGGGATCGTCCTCGATGGAGGTCGCCCGCCCCTGGATGCTCACGTGCTTGTACCAGTTCCCGTCCTCGATCACGGTGAGCGAGACCCGTGGATCACGACGGAGGTGGGTCAGCCTCGTGCGTTTGGCATCGAGGTTGACCAGGATCCGGTCCTTCTCGAACAGGTACCAGGTGGCGACCGAGACGGGCGTGCCGTCTGAACGGAGGGTGGCCATCACGGCGGGGTTTGCGCCCTCGAGCAGGGCGATGACATGCGGCGGAAGCGGTTCGGCTGCCATGATCGTCATCCTCGTCTCGGTCGGTCGGCTTCGCAAGGCGGCGGGGTCGTTCCGGACATCAGCCGAATTCCGATCGCAGGGCGGGCAGCAGCCGGTCGCGGGCGAAGGGGAAGAACGGCTCCTGATGCGCTCCGCCGATCTGCACCAGCGCGACGTCGGTGAAGCCCGCCTCGGCGAACGGGCGGATCGACTCCACGATCGCGCCGACGTCGTCGCCGCAGGGGATCGACTCGGCCACGTCGGACGGCCTGGCGAACTGGCTGGCGGCGGCGAACGCGGCGGTGGAGGGCAGCTCAGAGTTGACCTTCCAGCCGCCCGCGAACCAGCGCATCTGATCGTGGGCCCGGTCGATCGCCGCCGAGCGGTCGGCGTCGAAGCACACCGGCTGCTGGCCGATCTTGCGGCTGCGGGCCGCCCCGCTGGGCCGGGCCTTGTCCCAGCTCTGGACGAGTTCCCGCTTCGGCTCCGTGCTCACCAGGTGATCGGTCAGCGCCGCGAACCGCCGGATCGACTGTCCGCCGGAGACCGCGACGGCGATCGGCACGCGCTGCTCCGGCAGATCCCAGACCCGCGCCGAGTCCACCTGGAAGTGATCGCCACGGTGCGTGACGTAGCCGCCGTCGAAGAGCCCGCCGATGATGTGCAGCGCCTCCACCAGCATGTCGTGCCGAGTGTTCACCGGCGGCCAGCCGTGCGCCACGATGTGCTCGTTGAGGTTCTCGCCCGCACCGACACCGAGGGTGAACCGACCTTCCGACAGCAGTTGCAGCGTGGCGGCCTTCTGGGCTACCACCGCCGGGTGGTAGCGGATGATCGGGCAGGTCACATACGTCATCAGCTCGAGGCGGCTCGTCGCGTGCGCCACGGCGCCGAGCACGCTCCAGCAGTACGAGGAATGGCCCTGAGAGTCGAGCCAGGGGAAGTAGTGATCGCTGGAGACCGCGAAGTCGAAACCGGCCTTCTCGGCAGCGACGGCGTCGGACACCAGCTGCCGGGGCGGTGCCTGCTCGGTGAACAGAGTGTAACCGAAGGAGATCATTTCTCGACGATCACACGGTGGAGTGGTCGCCGCACCTCGGGCGACGGGCCGCAGGCGGGGCGGTCCGCGCGTCGCACGCCTGGTGCCGAGCATCGCACTCTGCGCGCAACCCTTGTGGGTGACGACTTCCTCCGCTAGGCAGTGCGAGTGACGGGCTTACTGCTGGGACCGGTACTGCGTTACGCGGATGCCGACTCCGCCACGGTGTGGGTGGAGACCGACGCGGCGTGTGATGTCGAGGTGCTGGGCACCACGACGCCGACCTTCGGGGTGGGCGGCCACCACTACGCGCTGGTGGTGCTGCGAGACCTCCCCTCGGACACGGCGACGCCGTATGAGGTGCGCCTCGACGGGGAGCTGGTCTGGCCGCCGCCGGGTTCCACCCTGCCGCCGAGCCGCATCCGCACCTCGGCGCAGCGTCCGGAGCACTTCACGCTGGTCTTCGGCTCCTGTCAGCACCCGCGCGTCGACCCGGTGGACCGTCCCGACACGCTCGGTCCGCACGCGCTGGCTGCCTACGCACAGCGGATGGCGACCCAGGACCAGCAGGACTGGCCGGACGCGCTGCTGCTGCTCGGCGACCAGGTCTACGCCGACGAGACCAGCCCGGCGACTCAGGACTGGCTGGCGACCCGTCGCGACCTGACCACGCCGCCGGGCACCGAGGTCGCCGACTTCGAGGAGTACACCTACCTCTACCGCGAGGCGTGGTCCGGCGAGCTGCTGCGCTGGCTGCTCTCCACCGTGCCGACGGCGATGATCTTCGACGATCACGACGTCCGCGACGACTGGAACACCTCGCAGGCCTGGCGCCGCGAGATGGCCGCCACCCCGTGGTGGCGGCAGCGGATTCGCGGCGGACTGGCCTCGTACTGGATCTATCAGCATCTCGGCAATCTCCGCCCGGTCGACCTCGACGAGGACGAGGTGTACGCGCGGGTCCTGCGCTCCGGTCGCGACGGCGATGCACTGGAGCTGCTGGAGGACTTCGCCGAATGGGCGGACTCCGAGGCGGACGGCGCCACGGCCTACCGCTGGAGCTACCGCCGCGACTACGGGCCGGTGCGGCTGGTGGTGATCGACAATCGGGCGGGCCGCGTCGTCGCGGAGGGGGTCCGCAAGATGGTCGGTGACGAGGAGTTCGACTGGATCGAGCACAACGCCGTCAGCACGCCGGATCACGTCGAGCACCTGTTCCTCGCCAGCACTCTGCCCTGGCTGCTGCCGCCCGCGATCAGCGACGTCGAGTCGCACAACGAGGTCGCCTCGGCGCGTCCCGGCAGCCGGGGCGAGCGAGGGGAGCGGATTCGGCAGGGCCTGGACCTGGAGCACTGGGCGGCCTTCCGCGAGTCCTTCGACCGGCTCTCGGCGCTGCTGCTGCGCTCGGTGCGCAGCGGCACGGCGACGGCCTCGGTGCTCTCCGGCGACGTCCACCACAGCTACATCGCCAAGGCCCGGTATCCCGACGCCCCCGACGCGCCCGTCTACCAGCTCACCTGCTCGCCCCTGCACAACGCGGCACCCAGGAAGATGCGCTGGCTGTTCCGGATGGGCTGGTGGCCCGCGCTCGTCCGCCTCACCCGATTCGCCGCCCGGCGAGCCGGCGTCGCCGACCCGCCGCTGAGCTGGGATCGACTCGCGGGGCCCTACTTCGGCAACGAGGTGGCGACGGTCTCGATCCGGGGCCGCCATGCCGAGGTGCGCCTCGAACAGGCCACGACGGCCGACGGGCGACTCGGCCTGCGCCCCATGACCCGGCAGGTGCTGGCGAACGGCTGAACCCGCCGTCCCGGCCCCTGGCCCGGTCGGGTGCCGGGGACGGTCGCGATCCGGCGGACAATCCAGACAGCCGGTGTCAGGTTTCGCTGTCACCCTCGATCACGTTCGGATTCGACGTGAGGAGACAGGACAGTGCAACTGCGGAACACGATCGCGGTCGTCACCGGCGCCAGCCGGGGCGTGGGGCGGGGCATCGCCGAGGTGCTCGGTGAGAACGGCGCCACCGTGTACGTCACCGGCCGGTCCAGCCGGGCCACCGGCAGCCCCACCGGGCGCCCCGAGACCATCGAGGAGACGGCGGAGCGGGTCACGGCGCGCGGCGGCACCGGCATCCCGGTGCGCTGCGATCACACCGACATCGACCAGATCCGGGCGTTGTTCGACCGGGTGCGGGCCGACTCGGGCAGGCTCGATGTACTGGTCTCCAACGCCTGGGGCGGCTACGAGACCACCGAGGACGACGGGATCGTCCCGCAGCCCTTGTGGGAGTCCGATCCGCGCCAGCTCGACGCGATGCTGATCGCCGGGCTGCGGGCGCACGTGCTCACGGCCCAGTTCGGCCTGCGATTGCTGGCCGAGACCGGGAACGGACTGCTGGCGGTCACCACCTGGGCGGTCGGCCCGGAGTACTACGGCCAGCTGTACTACGACGTCGCCAAGACGGCGGTCAACCGGATGCCGCTCGGCCTGGCCGAGGACCTCCGCCCCTCCGGCGGCACGGCGCTGGCCGTCTCGCCCGGCTGGACGCAGACCGAGAACATGCCTGCGGAGGCCGCGCCCTACACCGAGTCGCCGGAGTTCATCGGTCGTGCCATCGCGGCGCTGGCCGCCGACCCCGATCCCAGCCGCCACACCGGCGCGCTGCGCACGGTCGTGGAGCTGGCCGCCGACTACGGCTTCACCGACGTCAACGGCCGCGCGAGCAGTCCGTTCTGGGACGCGTTCGCCGAGGGACGCAACCTGCCGTTCGAGCTGTTCAGCGGTACAGAAGGCTGAGGCGCCTGGCCGAGTCGGCCATCAGCTCGCGCACCTCCGGCGGCGCGAGCACCTCCGCCTCTGGCCCCATCCCGAGCAGGAGATCGGCACCGATCTCGATCGACTCGACGGGCAGGGTCACCGTGATCCAGCCCTGCTCGTCGGGTTCCGCCGCCTCGGCCAGTGCCTGCCGTACGGACGAGGGGTCCAGGACTCTGGGCAGCGCAAGCCTGCCTGCCGGGGAGACCCGGAGCGTCACCGGGACGGTGAGCATCTGCTGGACGAACTCCGCCGAGCAGTCCCGCCAGAACGTGGTGAGGTCGAAGGAGCCCGCGCGGTCGAAGGTCTCCGCGAGCAGCTCGACCGTCACGAACCGGTCCACCCGATACACCCGGTGGCCCTCGTCGATCTCGGCGACCAGATACCAGCGGCCGTTCTTCAACACCAGCGCCGTCGGCGCCAGCTCCCGCCGGACCTCACGCGCGCCTCGACGGTATCGCGTCGCCACGCGCCGGTCCTCCCACACGGCGCGCGCCAGCTCGGCCAGCAGCGGGGGAGTCACGGCCTCGTCGAACCAGCCCGGCGCGTCCAGGAGGAAGCGCCGCGCCGCGTCGTCCGCGGCGTCCCGCAGCGTCGGAGGCAGCGCTGCGGACACCTTGCGCCGCGCGCTGCCCGCCTGTGCTCCGAGCCCCAGCTCCTCCAGGGTGCGACCGAGGCCCGAGAGGAACAACGCCTGCGCCTCGGCGGAGTTCAGGCCGGTGAGTCGCGTGCGGTAGCCGTCGAGCAGCCGGTAACCGCCCGCAGCGCCGCGCTCCGCATAGACCGGCACGCCCGCCGCATTCAGCGCGAGCACGTCGCGGTACACCGTGCGTTCGGAGACCTCCAGCTCGGCGGCCAGCTCGCCCGCCGTCATGCTGGTCCTGGCCTGGAGGAGCAGGACCAGCGAGATCAGCCGTGCGGCCCGCATGCGTGCTCCCTCGTCGAGCTGGTGTGTGGTCGGGGGTCAGCAGGCGGCTGTGCCGGCGCCCGCCTGCGGCCCGGCTGTTCTCGGCCGGTCCTGGCGGCCCGACGTGGGGCCGGTCGTTTCGACCTTAGTTCGGTGGTCGGACGCCGAGGCAGCTTTCGCACTCGCCTGGGCCGGCTCAGCGTCGTTCTCGGGGCGGGCGGGCCGTCCCGACGTCGTGAGCGCCGACGGGCGCGCGCCGGGTTGCGGCGTTTCCTGACGGCTGCTCCGCGCCATTCCATCGACGTGGCTGAGTCCCCACGGCGTGGCCTCGCCGTGCCCGGATCTCCGCTGCCGGTCGCAGCCCAGCGTTCGGCGGGCGAGCCGCCGCACACCGCGCACGCCGCACACCGCGCACGCCGCGCGCCGGGCCATGCCCTGCCGGGTGGCGCTTCCCGGTCCGGCCGCGCGGGTTCGTCGTCGGACGAGCCGAGGGCGCGCGCCTCGACCGGCCGGACCCGGATCGCTGCATGAGACACCGCCGTGGTCCGGACTCGGGCACCGACCGATCCCGCCGGGTCGCCCGGACGCCGCTTCCCGCCCGGCCCGCAGACGCTGCGGCGGGCCGACGCCCGAGCCGCCGCCTGCCCGCCGGGCGGGCGGCGCGCCCGCTCCTGGATCAGCCGGTCAGCCTGCGTCCGGCCGCGTGCCGCCCACCTCGTTCGCGCGCTCCACCGGGTAGGTGGTGAGCCTGCCGCACATCCCGAGTCTGCGGTCATCACGGGGAACGATCTGCCGGATCTCGGCGGCCCGCAGCCGCGAGACGTCCCCCGACTTCAACGCGGCGAGCTGCGCCCCGGTGCGCTCGGCCTCCGCCAGTGCACCGGCCCGCCAGCGCTGCTCCCAGTCGGCGAGCTTGCCGCCCACCAGGGCCAGCGCCTGCTCGTGGAAGCGGAGCAACGCCTCGTCCCGTCCCGCCGCGATCTCGTCCCGCAGCCGACCGAAGCCCTCGATGGCGAGGTCTCGTCGGGCCCTGGCCGCCGCCTCGGCCGCCGCATGGCCCTCGACCGCCGGGCTGGGCAGCGTCGCCGCCTGCGCGTACGCCGCCGGGTCGTCGAGGATCTCCGGGGGGAAGGTGAAGACCGCATCGCCTGCCTCGGGCAGCCCGTTGTTCTGCATGACGACCACGATGCGCAGATCCGCCGAATTGATCAGCCGATGGATGGTGCCCGGCGTGAACCACAGCGTCGTCCCCGGCCGCAGCTCGCTCTCCTGCTGCCCGCCTGCCGTCAGGGTCTGCACCGCACCCTCGCCCCCGACGACGACATAGGCCTCCATACAGGTCAGATGCATGTGCGGCGAGCCGCCATGACTGTCGTCCGCGGTCGGCCAGTCGTAGACGTCCAGCTGGGACACTCCCACGCCGCCGGGCAGCAGCAGGGCGTCCCCGTCCCGATACGGACTCGATTCGGCGGTCATGTCGTCTCCTCTCGTTCGGGTCCGGCCGGTCGTCTTCGTGCGCGTCCGACCGTCAGGCTGTCATCGCGGCGACCTGACTCGCCGTCAGGACCAGGTTTTCGCCGCCAGCGTGTCTGCGATCCGCTCCGAGGTCCAGGCGCCGTCGGCCACTACCACGCGGTACTCCCGATCGAGTGCCGCGCCGGGTGGCAGCGCCAGCTCCTCGTAGAAGGCCCAGCTCGGGTTGACCACGGCGAACGGGTCGGAACGGACGAACCAGTGCGCCGGGGTCGCCGCATTGCGCGGCCCCTCCTGGAAGACCAGCGTCGAATGCCGGTCGACCTCGTCGTGCTCGCCCGAGTACGCCACCCAGTCCGCGTGCTGCCCCATCACGCCTGCGGCGTCGAGGCCGCCTGCGGTGAGCACGGTGCCGTCGCGGAAGGCGCGCGGCCCGCGCCAGGCCAGCCCGGTGTAGCCCGCCATCGGCCTGCCCTCGGTGGTGGGGCTGCCGAAGTGCAGATCAGCGCCCCGCACGTTGGTGATCGTGCTGCGCCAGGTCAGCGTCCACGAGCCGTCCTCGACGTCGACGTCGTGCACGGAGATGCGACGGACCTCCTTCGCCCAGGTCTCCTCGCCGGAGTTGATCCAGGTGAGCCGCTCGACCAGGTCGAGTCGGTCCTCGGCAGCGTCGACGGCGTCGAAGCCGTCATGCCGCATCCGGCCGATGTTGTCCTTGACCACATATCCCTCGTCGCGGACGTAGCTGACGCCGCCCCAGAAGTTGTCGCCGGAGACGTGCGACGCTGTCAGCTGGAGTCCCTTGTGCCAGCGGTGGTCGTTGGGCCGGTAGTCGGTCACCACGTCGCCCGCCAGCGTCCGCAGCGGATGGCAGTAGGGCTTGGGGGCCTCGAAGGCGATCGGGTCGGGCCGGTAGACGTAGGACAGGATCGCCACGCCCGCCGCCTCCACGACGATCTCCGCGCCCAGGTCGTGCCGTACGTGCAGGATGCCCACGCTCGTCGTCCTCTTCCTGTCGTCTTCGGATGTCGCCTGCCGCGACACCGCCGCGTCTCGCGCTCGACCGCCGCCGCCGGGTGACGGTGGTCGAATTCAGCCGGTCGACTGTGCGGCGAGTGTCCAGTCGGTGCGACCGCCGCTGGGATCGGTGTAGAACGGGTCGCCCTCGACGATCTCGCCCGCGCGCACCGGACGTCCCGTCACCGCGGCCTTGTACATCGCGGTGGTGAACTCCAGGCTCCGTCTGCCGTCCACGCCGCTGCACCTCGGCCTGCGACCGGCCCGCATGTCGGCGAGCAGGCTGGCGAGCTGACCGGCGTGCGAACCCGTCTCGTCGGTGGTAGGCGTGCCCCAGCCCTCGGCCTGCTCCGCCGTGACGTGCCGGGCGGGCGTGTAGGTCCAGTCGTCGTTGGTGTAGCCGTAGACGTGGGCCAACTCCACCGTGGCATCGGCGAGATCGACCCGGATGCGGCTCGCCTCCTGCGGCGAGAGCACGCTGTTGATCACCGAGCCCATGGCCCCGGAGGTGAAGTGCACCAAGGCGGTGGAGACGTCCTCGGTCTGCACGTCCCTGGCGAGTCGACCCGCCATCGCTCGCACCTCGACCCAGTCGCCCATCAGCTCCAACAGCAGGTCCACCTGGTGGATGCCGTGGCCCATCGCGGGTCCGCCGCCCTCGGTGTCCCACCGGCCGCGCCACGGGACGGCGTAGTAGGCATCGTCGCGGTACCAGGTGGTCTGACACAGCGCCACGTACGGCGCACCGAGCCTGCCCTGCGAGATCAGGCTCCTGGCGTGCTCGGCGCCGGAGCCGAAGCGGTGCTGGAACACGAAGGCGGCGTACGGGCCTGCCGGGGAGTGGCCGTCGCCTTCGGCAGCCGAAGCGTGACAGTCGCCTTCGGCAGCTTGAGTCTGATCGCTGCCTTCGGCAGCCGCGATCTCGTCGTACTCAGCCAGCGACCGACACGGCGGCTTCTCGCACAGCACCCAGGCGCCCGCGCGTAGTGCGGCGACCGCCTGTTCCCGGTGTAGGGCGGGCGGTGTGCAGATGACGACGAGATCGGGCTGTTCCCGCGTCAACATAGTCTCGACGTCCGAATAGGACGCCGGAATGCCCCACTTGGCGGCGCAGTCGCGGGCTCGATCCTCATCGACGTCCACGGCGGCGACGATCTCGACGTCGGGCGCGTCCTGGAGCGCGGGCAGATGCCTGCCGTCGGCGATGTTGCCGGTGCCGATCACGGCGGCGCGGATGAGGGTGGTTCCTGGGCGGTACGTGGCGCGCTCCTCACCTCGGCTGCCGCAGCGTCGCCGCCGGGCAGGGATCGACGCGGCGTCGATCGAGACCTCGCGATCCCGCCGAACTGCGGGAAACGCTTTCCCTCGACGGTATCGGCCCGTCCGGCGGGACTCAACGCCTGCGACGAGGCCGGGCCGGCGTCGGCCGGTTGCGGCCGGCGACGGCCGCTGTGACGCGGCTCTCGCTTAACGTGCGAGAACGACGGGCGGGTCGTCGCTCGGCTGCGGGCCTCGGCATCCGTCGGCGGACTCGGAGGTGCTCATGATCCACCGCTCTCGACGCGGACGACCAACCTCGGTGGCAGCGGCTCTCGTCCTCGCCCTCGCGCTGGGGGCATGCGGCTCGGGTGGCGACGACGGTCAGGTCGAGCTGCGCTACACCTGGTGGGGCAACGATCAACGCGCCGAACTGCTCACCGAGGCGGTGGAGATGTTCGAGCGGGAGAATCCCGGCATCACCGTCGCCACGTCGTTCGCCGAGTTCGGCAGTTACTGGCAGCGGCTGGCCACCGAGGCGGCGGGCGGCAATCCGCCGGACGTCATGCAGATCGACTACAGCTACCTGCGGGAGTACTCCGAGCGCGGGCTACTGCGCGACCTGACGCCGTACGAGGGCGAGATCATCGCCGTCGACGAGCTGCTGCCGGGCATGGAGGCGGCGGGCCGGGTCGGCGACGAGTACTTCGCCGTGCCGGTCGGCCGCACCTCGCTGTCCTTCCAGTACGACCCCGAGGTCTGGGCCGAGGCGGGCCTGGCGCCGCCGGAGGTCGGCTGGAGCTGGGCCGACTTCGAGGGCGCGCTGGAGACCCTCCAGGCACATCTCGGCGAGGAGCGGTTCCCCACCACCTCGTGGAGCCAGCACCTGACCTTCTTCGAGAACTGGCTCGCCCAGCGCGGGGCCAGCCTCTACACCGAGGACGGCGACCTCGGATTCGAGGAGGCAGACCTCACCGAGTACTGGGAGATGGTCGTCGACCTCCAGGAACGCGGGCTCGTCGTGCCGCATGACCGGGTGGTCGCAGGCGACACGGTCACGCCGCTCGGACACGGCCTGTCGGCCTCGGAGTTCGGCTGGGACACGCTGATGCTGAGCACCGAGAACACCTACGGCTCGCCGCTGGCGCTGGGACCGATGCCCACCGGCACCGACGAACTCGGCACCTACTTCAAGCCCTCGGCACTCATGGGCGTCTCCGCTCGCAGCGAGCATCCGGAGGAGGCGGCGATGCTGATCGATTTCCTGGTCAACGATCCCGAGGCCGCCGCCCTGCTCGGGGCCGACCGGGGAATGCCCGCCACCGTGGCTCAGCAGGAGAACGTCGACCTGGCGGGTCCGGCGGGTCTCGTGGGCGAATACGAGACCTCGATCGAGGAGCACGTCCGGGACACCCCGCCGCCGCCCCCGCCGGGCGGCTCGGCCGTGGAGCGCACCCTGATCCGCATCGACGAGGAGATCGGCTACGGGCGGGTCACCGTGGCGGAGGGCGTCGAGCGCTTCTTCGCCGATGCGCGGGACAGCCTGGACTGACGGCCCTGGCGGGCGGCCCGATCCGGACCCGAATTCGGGTCCGGGGTCTCGACTTGACGAGTCGGCTGCCTCCTGGCCGAGACGGCCGTCGCGACGAGGCTCACCGTCGTCGGGCCCGGCGGTTCGAGCCCACACCGCCCAGGTGCAGGGCCAGACATAACAGGCCTGCGGTCGTCAGCAGTCCACTGCTGACCAGCCCGAGTGAGGCGCCCGCGATGTCGAGGATCAGGGCGAGCCCGAACAGCACTGCGGCGATGATGGCGATCATGGGTGCCTCCTGGAATCCGTGACCTCGGAGTGCGGTCATCTGCCCTGTACCCAGCCGGAGATCAGCTGACACGGTGATCGACCCGACACCAGGGACGCCTGCAGTCGGTTCCGGAGTCCGTCCGGGACGTCCTGGCCGTGATCGCTCGGCCGGCTGGCCGCGTGCGCGCCCCCACGTCAAGTTGGGTGCAGACCGCTGACCGGACCGCCCGAGACGCTGCCGCCCGCCGACCTGCGTCGTCGGAACCGGCCGCAGACAGCGGAGTGCGCGAGCCGCGAACCGGGCGCCTGCCAGCGGCGCGGCTCGACGAAGACCGCCACTCGCCACGCGCGGAGTCGGTCTCGGGAATGGTTCGGCCACCAGATCACGGAATGATTCCGGACGAATGCGCCGTACTTCGCATCCGCGACCTGCGACATTGTTCGGAACACGCATTATCGGGTCCGTGGTGAGACCACGGCGGGCTTCTCGGGGTGGCGATGTAGACGGGTCGTGGGTTCTCGGATCGAACGCGAGCGATGCCGCGCTGCGGGCAGATGCCAATCTATCGGGTCGGTAAAAGCCGAGGAAGAGGGGGGTTATATCACTCAAAATCACGAACTATCACTCGATGGAGTGGTGGCTGGCGTAGAATTTTGTGTTCCGAATCTGACGTCGAGTACTTTGCTGAACCGCCGGGTATATCCGGCGGGAATCCGGTGCCGCCGGGTGCGGAGCCGTTGCTCGCCCGGGTCTCGCGCCGGGAAGTGCAGAATCGCCGGACGGCGGGGGTCAGAACAGTGCTCGACGACGCAGCGATCATCGGGGTCACTCCACTCGGCGCACCCAGCGCGCGACTGGTGAGCGCCGTGAGCCGGGCCGGGGGTGTCGGAGTGCTCGACCTCGGCGCCGGGGTCGGCCGGGCGCGGACGGCGCTGGCCAAGGCCAGAGACTGGGCCGCAGGCCCATGGGGCGTCCGGGTGTCGTCGGAGACGGTGCTGGACGCCGAGATGCTCGTGGGCGTCGACCTCGTGATCGCCGATCTGCCCGCGCTGGACCGGCTCCCGGCCTGCGGGGCGGTACCGAGGCTGCTGGTCGAGGTCACCGACATCGCCGAGGCACGTCGCGCCGCGTGGGCGGGCGCGAACGGCCTGGTGCTGCGGGGCAACGAGTCGGGCGGCCGGGTGGGGGAGCTGAGCTCCCTCATCCTCCTGCAACGGCTGCTGGCCGAGCCGGATCTCCGCCTGCCGCTGTGGATCTGCGGCGGGATCGGCCCGCGCACCGCCGCCGCCGCGCTCACCGCAGGCGCGGCGGGGGTGGTGCTGGACGTCCAGCTCGCCCTGCTCGCGGAGGCCGAGACGTCGGCATCGGTCGCCGCGCGGCTGCGGCGGCTGGACGGCTCCGAGTCGGTGTACCGGGCAGGACATCGTTTCCTGCCCGCTTCGCTCGCGCCGCCCGGTGCGGGACGGAACGCCGCCGTCGAGCCGACCCGGCCCGTCGAGGCGCCGCCGGTCGACTCCGCCTCGGCAGTGGACGACCCGGCAGCGGTCGATCTACCGGCCGCCTGCTCCGCGCCCGGCCCCCTGCGGGAGTCCGAGGCCTCGTCCTCGGCTGCTCCTCGGCTCGCCTCGCCGCCGCCGGACTCGCTCCCGATCGGTCAGGACGGTGGGCTGGCCTCGGTGTTCGCCGAGCGCTACGGCGACGTCGGCACGGCCGTTCGTGCGGTGCTCGCCGCCACGATGGAGGCCGCCGTCGAGCCGCCGCCCGCCCGGGTCTCCTACGAGGACGGCGCCTTCGGCACCCGACTGCCGATCGCCCAGGGGCCGATGACCAGGGTCAGCGATCAGGCGGGCTTCGCTGGCGCCGTCGCAGCCAACGGCGCGCTGCCCTTCGTGGCGTTGGCCCTGGCCGACCGGGAGCGGAGCCGGGCGCTGCTGGAACAGACCAGGGACGCCCTCGGCGATCGGCCGTGGGGGGTCGGCGTCCTGGGATTCGTCCCCGACGAGGTCCGCACGGCCCAGTTCGACGTGATCAGGGAGATCAGGCCCACCCACGCGATCATCGCGGGCGGCAGGCCCTCGCAGGCCGCCGCGCTGGAGGAGGCGGGCGTCCGCGCCTTCGTCCACGTCCCCTCGCCGACGCTGTTGACGCAGTACCTCGGCCGAGGCCTCCGGCGGTTCGTGTTCGAGGGTGCCGAGTGCGGCGGACACATCGGACCGCGCAACAGCTTCCCGCTGTGGGAGGCGCAGGTCGGCGTGCTGCTCGATCAGCTCCGCGCGGGCGTGGCGCAGGCCGCCGACATCGCGGTGCTCTTCGCGGGCGGGGTGCACGACGACCGATCCGCCGCCATGGTGGCCGCGCTGGCCGCCCCGCTGACCTCGCTGGGTGTGGAGGTCGGCGTGCTGATGGGCACCGCCTACCTGTGCACCGAGGAGGCGGTGACCCACGGCGCCGTCACCCCGGTCTTCCAGCAGCAGGTGCTCGTGGCCGAGGGCACCGAGCTGCTGGAGTCCGCTCCCGGCCATGTGACCCGCGCGCTGGCGACGCCGTTCGCCGAGGAGTTCGGGGCCGTGCGTTCTCGGCTCGTCGCCGAGGGCGTGCCGGAGCGGCAGATCTGGGCGGAGCTGGAGGGGCTCAACGTCGGTCGACTGCGCATCGCGGCCAAGAGCGTCCGCCGGACGGCGGAGGGCCTCACCCGCGTCGACGCCGACGAACAGCTCCGCGACGGACTGTTCATGGCGGGTCAGGCCGCCGTCCTGCGCTCCGAGCCGACGACGATGGCCGACCTGCACGAGGCGGTGACCTCGGGCGCCGAGGAGTTCCGCCGGGAGCGCGCCGCCTGCCTCTCGGCCGGTGCCGAGCCGTCGGAGACCGAGACAGCCCGACCGCTGGACATCGCCGTCGTCGGCATGGGCTGCGTCTTCCCCGACGCCCCCGACCTCGATCGATTCTGGGTGAATCTGCTGGAGGGGCGGGACTCGGTAGTCGAGGTGCCCGACGATCGTTGGGACCCTGCGCTGTTCCACCGATCCGACGCCGTGGTCGGCGACGGCCGCTCGGTCTCCAAATGGGGCGGCTTCCTGCCGCCCGTCCCCTTCGATGCCATCCGGCACGGCATCCCGCCCGCCGCCCTGGCCAGCATCGACCCCGCCCAGCTGCTGGCGTTGACGGTCGCCGAGGCCGCGCTGGTCGACGCCTTCGGCGACCGGGACTTCGACCGGGGGAGGACCTCGGTGGTCTTCGGCGTCCAGGCGGGCGGCGACCTGGGCAGCGCCCTCGCGATGCGGTCGCTGCTGCCCGCCTATCTCGCCGACGTCCCTGCCGAACTCGACGCCGCGCTGCCGCGCCTCACCGGCGACTCGTTCCCCGGCGGGCTGGCCAACATCGTCTCCGGGCGCATCGCCAACCGCCTGAACCTCGGCGGGATGAACTACACCGTCGACGCCGCCTGTGCCTCCTCGCTCGCCGCGCTCGACGTCGCCTGCAAGGAACTGGTCGAGGGCACCAGCAACGTGGTGTTGTGCGGCGGGGTCGACGTGCACAACGGCATCTCCGACTATCTGATGTTCTCCTCGGTGGGCGCGTTGTCGCCGACCGGCCGATGCCGGTCCTTCGACAGCACCGCCGACGGCATCGTGCTGGGGGAGGGCGCGGCCTGCGTCGCGCTCAAGAGGCTGGCCGACGCCCGCCGCGACGGCGACCGGGTCTACGCCGTGATCAAGGGCGTCGGCAGCGCCAGCGACGGCCGTGCGCTCGGGCTGACCGCACCCAGGGCGGAAGGTCAGCAGCGGGCGCTGCGACGGGCCTACACCCAGGCGGGGATGTCCCCCGCCGAGGTCGGCATGATCGAGGCGCACGGCACCGGCACGGTGGCGGGCGACGCGGCGGAGCTCACGTCGTTGACCGCAGTCTTCGGTGCGGCGGGCGCACGGGTGGGCGGCACCGCGCTCGGCTCGGTCAAGTCGCAGATCGGGCACACCAAGTGCGCGGCCGGTCTCGCGGGCCTGGTCAAGACGGCGCTGGCCCTGCACACCGGAGTGCTGCCGCCCACCCTCCATGTGCGCAGCCCCAACGTCGCCTACGACCCCGAGACGAGCCCCTTCACCCTGAGCGGCCGGGCCAGGCCGTGGCCCGTTCCCGCCGCCGAGCGGGCGGGCGCGGTCAGTGCCTCCGGTTTCGGCGGGATCAACTTCCATGCGGTCCTGCGTGCCGATCCGCTGGGGCCGCCGCCCGCCTCCGGCCGTGCGGAGTGGCCCGCCGAGCTGTTCCTCTTCCGGGCCGCGGACGAGGCCGGGCTGCAGCGCGTGCTGACGCGGCTGCGGGAGCACCTCGAGGTCAACGATCGGGCGGGCAGGCCGTGGAGCCTGCGGGACCTCGCGGCCACCGCCGCCGCCTGGCAGGACGAGCACGATCGTCCGGTCGGCCTCGCGCTGGTCGCCTCGGACCTCGACGAGCTGGCCGAGTTGGTCGGGCGGGCCTCGGCGGGCGAGGACGACCCTGCCTCGGGACTGTTCCGCGCCACGGAACTCGGGCGCACCGGCCCGCCGCCGGAGGTGGCGCTGCTCTTCCCCGGACAGGGCAGTCAGCGTCCCGGCATGCTGGCCGCGCTGCTCATCGCCTTCCCCGAACTGCATCGTCATCTGCGCGGCGTGCCCGACGGCGCCTGCGTCGTCTACCCGCCCGCGCCGTTGACCGAGGCCGTCGAACAGGCCCAGCGCGCGGCCGTCACCGACACGACCGTGGCGCAGCAGGCCCTCGGCGGCACGGGACTGCTCGTCGCCGAACTTCTCCAGCGCGTCGACGTCGTCCCGACGATGGTCGCGGGCCACAGCTACGGCGAGCTGGTCGCGTTGTGCGTCGCCGGGGTGCTCAGCCCGGACGACCTGGTGACGGTGACCCGGCAGCGGGCCGAGGCGGTTTCCGACGCCGCCCGCGACGTCGAGGGGGCGATGGCGGCGGTGTCGGCGGGTCCGGCGGAGACGGCCTCGGTGCTCGAGGCGGCCGCCCTCGCCGGGCAGGTCGTGGTGGCCAATCACAACGCCCCGGCCCAGACCGTCGTCTCCGGTCCGGCCTCGGCGATCGGGGAGGCCGTCGTCGCGCTGCGCGGTGCAGGACTCGGCGCCCGGCGAATCCCGGTCGCCTGCGCGTTTCACAGCCCGCTGATGGACCCGGCGAGTCGCGCATTCGGCGCGGCGCTGGCTGATCGGCGGTTCGGGCGGGCGGAGCTTCCCGTCTGGTCGAACCGCACCGCGGACCGCTACCCGGCGGACCCCGCCCGGGTGGGCGCGGAACTCGCCGCGCAGCTCGCGGCCCCGGTGCGCTTCGCGGACCAGATCGAGGCGATGTACGAGGCAGGCGCCCGAGTCTTCGTCGAGGCAGGGCCGGGCACCGTCCTCACCCGTCTGACGGCGGCGGTGCTGGGTGACCGACCGCATCTGGCGGCGTCCGGTGCGGACTCGCGCCCCGGCCTCGGCGGCTTCCTCGTCCTGCTGGCCCGGCTCGCCGTGGCGGGCGTCCCGGTGCGCGCCGCCGGGCTGACCGCCGGGCGTGGTGCCCGCGTCATCACGCCCGCCGCTGCGGTGCGGGGTGCGCGGGCGGGCGACCGCGCGGTCGCCGCGAACCTCCGAACGCTCATCGGGCCCGGAGCCGGGACCACGAGTGACGTCCCGCCGCAGCGCCCCGGCTGGGCCGTGGACGGGCGTTCGGTCCGCACGATCGAGGGCGCGCACCTTCCCGACGGGCTTCGACCGGCCCGACGTATCCAGGAGGACGTCATCACCATCCAACGCGACCCAGCACCCCGAGGCGATGCCGAGCGGCTCGTCACCGACTTCCTCAGGTCGAGCCGGGAGATGCTCGCCGCGCAGCGCGACGTGCTGATGACCTATCTCGGGGCAGGCTCGGCTGCCGGACCGGCCGCACCGCCGAGCGTCACCTGGGCTCCGCCCGTGATCGTTGCTGCACCGGTCGGCAGCGCCTCGGTCGCCGCCGCTCCCGCCGCCGTCGGGACGGCGGAGGCCGGTCCCGCCGCTGTCGTCTCCGCCGTCGGGCAGGCGCAGGTCGCTCCCTCGGCCCCGCTCACGGCGGTCGTCCCGGCGGCCGCCGTGCCCGCGACCGAGCCGGTGGTGCCGCCCGCGTCGGTCGACGTCCATGCGCTGGTGCTGACGGTGATCAGCGAGCGGACCGGCTATCCGGTGGATCTGATCGATCCGGACCTCGACCTGGAGGCCGACTTCAGCATCGACTCGATCAAGCGGACCGAGATCGCGGGCGAGCTGATCGCCCGGCTCGGCCTCGACGTCGACGCGCTGCCGGAGGAGGACGTCGACGAACTCGCCAAGGCCAGGACGACGGTCGCGATCGCGGCCTGGCTGACCCGGCGCCGAGACGGCGAGGCCGGCTCGGTGAGCCCCGAACCGGCGGGTACCGAACCGGCGATCACCGGAGGGTCCGCGTCTCGCGAGCCCTCGACGGGCGCAGCCCCGGAAGGAGCAGACCTCGCCACGTCTCGTCGCACCGGCTTCGACCCCGCCGCGTTCGACCCCGCCGGATCGGGCGACTCCTCGCCTGCCGGATACATCGCGATCACTGATCCGCAACGGCGGTCGATGGTCGCGGCGAGCCCGACGGCCCCGGACACGCTCGAGGACCGCACCCCGCTGGTCGGACACCCTGCCGACGGCGTCTCGACGAGCGACGATCGGAGTGCCGCTCGGCCGATCGAGACCACTCCGTCCGGCCGGGAGCCGGTGCGGCACGTGTGGGGCGCCGTCGAGCTGGCCTCGCTCACCGAGGTCGATCCGCAGGCCTTGGCGGGCGCCCGGTTCGCGGTCTTCGGCGCGCCCGGTGCGGTGCGAACCGAGCTGCACGGCCTGCTGGAACGGCACGGGTGCTCGGTGTTCCTGGGGACGGCGGGCGGTCGGATGCCCGACGGGGAGCCGCCTGCCGACGGAGTGATCCGACTGGACGCGGTGGACATCGGCGATCCCGTGCTCCCCGATCTGTTCGGTCCGGTCAAGGCCGCGCTGGCCCGGCCGCCGAAGTGGTTCGCGCTGCTGAGTCATGCCGATGACGACGACCGGACGGCCACGGTCAATGCGGCGGGGCTGCGAGGCCTGATGCGCACCGTGGATCGGGAGTACCCCGAGACCGTCGTCCGGCTGATCGAGTTCGCGTCCGCCGCCGACCCGGCGCAGATCGCGGCCTCGGTGCTCACCGAGCTGCTGGGCGAACGCCGCACGGACCCGCCGGTCATCCGGCTCGACGGATCGACCCGCCGGGCGCAGCTGCCCATCCGGGCCGACCTCGGACTGGTCGCGACGACGGGAGCGGGGCCGGGCGCGGACGCGAGGCGAGAGGCCCGGCTGCTCGGCCTCGACGACGACGCCGTCCTGCTGGTCGTCGGCGGCGGCCGGGGCATCACCGCCCGCTCGGCGACCGCGCTCGCCGCGGGCGGGGCGAAGGTGCACCTCGCAGGCCGCACCGCGCTGTCGACGACGCCGGAGTCCGCCGCGACGGCGGGCGTCACGGACCTCCCCGGGCTACGGGCCGCACTGGCCTCCAGCGGCACCGTGGGCTCCCCGGCGGAGGTGGACGCGGCGGCCAGGGCGGTGCTGGCCCGACGCGAGGTCGACGCGACGCTCACGGAGCTGCGCCGCTCCTCGGCGGACGTGTCCTACCACCAGCTCGACGTCCTCGACCCGGAGTCGGTGCACCAGCTGGTGAAGGAGCTGTACACCCGGCACGGCCGCATCGACGGCGTCGTGTTCGGCGCGGGCACCATCGAGGACCGGCTGCTGGCCCACACCGACGGCGCCGCGTTCCGGCGGGTGTACGACACGAAGGTGTCCGGCGCCTCGACGCTGTTGTCCTCGCTCGCGACGCTGCCGAGGTCACCGAGGTTCGTGGTGCTGTTCGGCAGCATCTCCGCCGTGCTGGGCAATCGCGGCCAGGCGGCCTACGCGGCGGGCAACGACGCGTTGGAGGCCCTCGGCAACGCCTATGCGGTGCGGACGGGTGCCAGGACGATCACCGTCCACTGGGGACCGTGGGTGCCCGACGGCGTGCATCGGGGGATGGTCTCCGACGAGCTTGGTCGCGAGTTCGCGCGTCAGGGGCTGGACATGATCGACCCGGACGCGGGTGTCGACGCGCTGACCCGTGAACTGCTGTGGGGCGACCCCACCGCTCGCTCGGTCTTGTACGCGCCGCAGGGCTGGGTCAATCCGTGACGCTCTCGGCGGACGGCGTCGCGATCGTGGGCATGGCCGTGCTCTTCCCGCAGGCCGGGAACCTGGACGCCTATTGGCGCAACCTGGTCGACGGAGTCGACGCGACGAGCCTGGTCCGGCCGGGCCGCTGGGGCGAGGACTATTACGACCCCGCCGCCGTCGGCCGGACCCGCCCCGACGCCATGTACTGCAGGCGGGGCGGCTTCATCGACGACCTCGCCGAGATCGACGTCTCCCGCTTCGGAATCACGCCGATGTCGGTGGCCGACACCGAGCCCGATCATCTGATCGTGCTCAGCGTCGCCGCCGACGCGATCACCGACGCGGGCGGTGAAGGGGCGCTGCCGGATCGGGATCGTGTGGGCGTGGTCCTCGGTCGCGGCGGCTATGTGTCCACGAGGCAGACCGACCGCAGCGACCGGATCACCAGACCCGCGCAGTTCGCGTCGATGATGCGCGAGATCTTCCCCGAGCTCGACGACGTCGCGGTGTCCGAGCTGACACGCCATGTTCGAGCAGGCCAGCGTCCGGAGCAACCGGAGAACGCGATCGGGGTGGTCTCCAACCTGATGGCCTCCCGCGTCGCGAACCGACTGGATCTGCGGGGACCCGCCTACATCGTCGACGGCGCGTGCGCCTCGTCGCTGATCGCCGTTGACCACGCCGTCGGCGAGCTGCAGCGGCACCGCTGCGATCTGATGCTCGCCGGGGGCTCCCACCACTCGCACCACATCGCGTTCTGGAGTGTCTTCACCCAGATGCAGGCCCTGTCGTCGAGCGAGCACATCCGGCCCTTCGACCGGCGGGCCGACGGCACGCTGATCGGGGAGGGCACCGGGGTCGTGGTGCTCAAGCGCCTCGCCGACGCCCGCCGGGACGGCGACCGGGTGTACGCGGTGATCCGAGGCACCGGCCTGGCCAGCGACGGCCGGTCGTCCAGTCTGGTCAACCCCACCATCGCGGGCCAGGCGCGCGCCGTCCGCCAGGCGTGGCGCGAAGCGGGGATCGATCCGAGTTCGCCGCACTCGATCGGCCTGTTGGAGGCCCACGGCACGGCGACCCCCGTCGGCGACACGGTCGAGATCGGCACCCTCGCCGAGGTCTTCGGCCCCGCTGCGGGCGATCCGGCGGTCATCGGCTCGGTGAAGTCGATGATCGGCCACACCATGCCTGCCGCCGGGGTCGCGGGACTGGTCAAGGCCGCGCTGGCCGTGCATCACGGGGTTCAGCTGCCTACCCTGCACTGCGACCAGCCGCATCCCGACCTCGCCGCGACCCGGTTCCGACCCCTGGCGGAGGCACGTCCCTGGGAGTCGCCCGCAGGCGTGCCACGTCGGGCCGCGGTCAACGCCTTCGGCTTCGGCGGAATCAACGCCCACGTCGTCTTGGAGCAGGAGGCGGATTCGGTCGGCCGGTCCGGGTTCGCCGCGATCACGCGCACCCAGGACGCCGGAGCGGGCGAGCGGACCCTGCGGCTCGTCGCCTCGGATCCGGCCGCCATGGCGCGACTCTTCGAGGCCGACGACGCCGAGGTGCTGCGCGTCGGGCTGTCACCGGAGGCCGAGACGTCGGCAGGCGGACCGTGCAGGCTGGCGATCGTCGACCCCACACCGAGACGACTGGCCTTCGCCCGCCGGGTGATCGCGGCAGACCGGGCCTGGCGGGGCCGCAACGACATCTGGTTCGCTCCGACACCGCTGCTCGGGCCAGCCTGCTCCGGGCGGCTCGCCTTCGTCTTCCCCGGCCTGGACAGCGAGACGGAGACCGGCTTCGAAACCGAGACGTCCACTCCGATGTCCCGCATGCTCGAGATCCTCGGCGCAGGCCGAGAGCTGGATCGAGGCCTGCGTGCCGAGGGGGTGGTGCCGGACGCGATCGCCGGTCACAGCCTCGGCGAATGGAACGCCATGTCCAGCGCCGGGGTGATCGGCGAGGATGCGACCGCGTCGCTGGTCGAGGCCGTCCAGCGCGATGACATCACGCTCATGGACCTGACGTTCGTCCTGGTCGGCGAACCGGTCGGCGAGGTCCGCACGCTGATCGAGGCCTATCCCGGTCTGGTGATCTCGCATGACAACAGCCCTCGGCAGACCATCGTGTGCGGCCCGGCCCAGGACGTCGAGCCGTTCCTGGCCGCCTGCCGCGATCGTGGACTCATCGCCTGGGCACTGCCGTTTCGGACCGGTGCACACACCCCGATGTTCGCGCCGCTGGCGGAACGCCTGAAGGCCTACGTCGATCAGGCGACGCTGCGCCCCGCCAGTGTCGAGGTGTGGTCGGCCACGCTCGCCGCACCGTTCCCCGCCGAGACCGAGCAGACGAGAGAGCTGATCATCCGGCACCTCGTCGAGGCCGTTCGCTTCACCGAGCTGGTGGAGGCGATGTACGCGGCAGGCGTTCGGGCGTTCGTGCAGCCGGGAATGGGACAGGTGCCTGCGCTGGTCGACGACATCCTGGGCGAACGCGAACATCTCGCGATCTCCGCTGCGCAGAAGGGTCGGGACGCCGAGCCACAGCTCCGCCGGGTACTGGCCGCGCTCTGGGCAGACGGCTATCCGACGGCGCGCAGGCCCGTGACGGACACACCGCCGTCGTCGACCCGTTCCCTCGCTCCGGTGCCGCTCGCGCTGGGTCCGGAGCCGTTGGTACTGCGGGCCGAGGGCCGGGCCGCCATTCGCGACCTCTTCGACCGGGCTGTTCTTCCTCACGCGGGCAGTGCGGCGGACATCGGTACTGCGGCAGGCATCGGTACTGCGGCGGGCATCGGCGGTCGACCGGCGGGAACGACGGCCTCCGCGACGGAGTTGACCGCCCTGCTCGGTGAGATCGAGCAGTCTGCGGAGTGGGCCGCGTCCGTGCTCGACTCCCTGAGCCACGACCGACCGGTGGCTGCGGCCTCCGCCGTCCCGATCGGCTCGGCACCGGAGCAACCGCAGGCCGGTGCCTCGGCGACGTCGTCGAGTCCCGGTGCACTCTCCTCGGTCGCGGCCGGGGCGCCTGCCACCGACTCTTCCGGTGTGGACGGAGTCGTCCGCTCGCCTGCTCCGGGGCAGCATCCGGCGATCGGGGCTCCGGTGGCCACCGCGACCCCGTCCGCCGCCCCGACCCTCCTGCCGCCGCTGCCGCCGTCGCCGAGTGAGCAGGAGCCGACTGGGCAGCCGCCGGGCGCCGCCGAGGCCCTCGCCCGCGAGACCGGTCTGGTGGCGACCACGGCGCAGGCTCGGGCGGCGCAGGGCGGCACCGACATCACCGCGATGCTGACGGTGTCCACCGAGACGATGCCGCATCTCCGGGATCACTGCTTCTACCGGCAGCGTCCCGGCTGGCCGGACGACCGCGATCGACAGTCGGTCCTGCCCGCCACCGGGATCGTGGCGCACATCGTCGACTTCGTCCGGCAGGCCTGTCCCGGCCGCCAGGTCGTCGAGGTGAGCGGGCTGCGGCTGCGACGACTGATCAACGCAGCACCACCGACCGACGTGCAGCTCGTCGCGACCGCGCTGGAGACTGATCGCTATCGCGTGGAGGTCAGCGGTCACGCCGAGGCGGTCGTCACCGTCGCCGACGACTACCCCGCAGCGACACCGCCGATGACGCTGCGCTCTCCGGCGGAGTCGGAGCCCTGGCATCGCGCCGAGCAGCTCTACACCGAACGGCTGATGTTCCACGGACCGGTCTTCGCCAAGGTCAGCGAGATCCTGGCGGTCGGCGAGCGTCACATCAGGGGGGTGCTCACCGCTTCTGACGTGCCGGGGGTACTGCTGGACAGCGCGGCCCAGCTGCTCGGCTATTGGATTCAGCAGAGTCCGACGGTGAGTCGGCATACCCTTCCGATGGCTGCGGACTCGATCCGCTACCACGCGCCGTTCCCCGCTCCGGGTACCAGGGTCGACTGCATCGCCCAGTTGACCTCGATCAGCGAGACCGAGTCCGTCGCGGATCTGCGCCTCACGGTGGCGGGCAAGCTGATCGTCGAGATCATCGGCTGGCGAAATCGGGTCTTCGCGGACAATCGACGGACCCTGGAGTACCTGCGCAATCCGCAGCGGGACCTGCTCTCCGAACCGCGTCCGGGCGGCTGGGTGCTGCTGCGTGAGCAGTGGTCGGATCTGCCCACCCGGCAGATGGTGCTCGGCGGCGTCCTCAACGCCGAGGAACGGGCGGAGTACCTGGAGCGGCCCCTGCGGGTCAGGAGGCAGTGGCTGCTCGGCAGGGTGGCGGCGAAGGACGCGGTGCGACACCGGCTGCGGGCCGTCGGCACCGACGGGGTGTTCCCCGCCGAGATCCGAGTGGCCAATGAGGCGAGCGGCAGGCCGTACGTGACGGGACTGCACGGCCTGACGCTGCCGGAGCTGTCGCTCTCCCTCGCCCACAGCGGCACGATCGCGGTCGCCATCGCCGAGCCGGGCGACACGCAGGTCGGCATCGACGTGGAGCAGGTACTGCCGCGATCCGATGCGACCGTCGAACTGGCTCTGGACCCCGTCGAACGCGGACTGCTCGCGGATCTCGTCGGGCTGACCGGCGAGTCGGCGGAGGTGTGGTTCACCCGGTTCTGGACCGCGAAGGAGGCCGTGGCCAAGGCCGAGGGCACCGGCCTGACCGGCGGTCCTCGTCGGTTCGCGGTGCGGACCCGGCCGGACGGCGACCTGGAGGTGACGGTGGGCGGCCTGGACGGCGACCGCCGTGACCGTGAGATCGCAGCCGACGAGCCCGCAAGTGGTGAGCCCGCAGGTGACGACCGCCCGCGTGCGGGAGCGGACGCTGCGGGCATCGACCAGCACCAGCCTGCCTCGCGCAGATATCGCGTACGCACCGCGATGATCGACGAATCCGGCACGGATCGACAACTCGAGACAGCGCCACGCTATGTGGTCGCCTGGACAGTGAAGGAGAAGACATGACGGGACACCTCGCCGTCGACGCGGATCAGGTGCTGGCCGAGGTGATCTCGGGCATCATCCAGGCCTGCCCCCGGATCGACCCCGAGATCGACGAGATCACCATGACGACCGACCTCCGCGAGGATCTGGCCCTCTCCAGCGTGGATCTGGTCACGGTGTTCGCCCGGCTCACGACGGTGTACGAGACGCGAGTGAACTTCGTCGACCTGGTCGTCGAAGGCAGGCTGGCCGACACGTCGGCGTTGACGGTCGGCTCGTTGGTCGAGTACATCGTGCGCAGGCTCGCGGCGGCGGCGACCTGATGGCCGTTGCCGTGCTGAGCGGCCTGCGCTGCAATCTGGAACTGCTCTCACCTGCCGAACCCCGGCCGGAGCAGCCCGCGGTGGTCTGCGTGCACGGCATGGGGGTCGACAGCCTGGCCAGCTACTACCTGACGATCGGCTCACCACTGGTCCGGGCCGGTGCCGAGGTCGCCATGTACGACCTGCGTGGCCACGGGAACAGCGAGCGGCCGCCCACCGGGTATCGCCTGGACGACTTCGGCGCCGATCTCGCAGCGGTGATCGCCCACCTCGGCTGGCAGAATCGCCCGGTCCAGCTCGTCGGCAACTCCTTCGGCGGGACGGTGGTCTTCCATTACGCGACGGCCCACCCGAGGCGGGTGGTGTCGGTGACGGCCGTGGAGACCGAGCCGCCCACCGAGTCCTGGTCGGGGTGGATGGCGCGGGTGCTGCACGACATGGCGACGGAGATGACGGCCCCCGACGCCGTCGAGCGGCTCGGCGCGGGTCGCGGCCGGGTCGGCCTGCGACAGGCCGAGGCGATGCGCGCCCTGGTGCGAGACACGACGCTGGTCGCCGACGTGCCTGCCGGGCCGTTGCTGAGTGAGCGGGAGCTGGCCGACTTCCCGATTCCGGTGCTCGGCCTGTACGGCGCCCGGTCGGAGATCGCCGACCGGGCGCAGCTGCTGCCGAGGCTGCTCTCTGACTGTGTGACGGTGACCTTCCCCGACCACGGCCATCGGCTGCTGGTGGACGCCCGGCGTGCGGTGACGGATCTCGTCGTTCCCTGGATCATGGCGGGCCGCCGCCCGAGCGTCGTGGCGGACGGGGCCGTCGTCCTGCGTAGCGGGAGTCCGACGCCGTCCACGGTGCGGTCGACCGTGCCTGCTGAACCGCGAAGATGAAGAACTCTTCATGTCGGCTTCAGTCGCGGGTGTTCGCGATCTGAGAGAGTCCAGGCCATGAGCCGCTCCTCCACGGTGCTCTCCCTGGTCGCCGCCCTCGCGTTGCCGTTGTGTGCGGTCGCGACCATCAGCCTGCTCGACCGCCCGACCGAACCGCCGCCCCACCCGCACGTCGTGCGGATCGGCGAGTCGTACTCGTCGCCGAGCGCCGCCGCCGAGTCGGCACCCGAGGGCGGGTCGGGTGAGCGGCCCGCGCCGCCCGAAGACGATGACGCGGGCTCGTCGGATGCCGACGATGCGCCGGGTTCCGCAGACGGTGATGATGCGTCGGGCGGCCCCGACGATGATGATGCGTCGGGCGGCCCCGACGAGCCAGGGCCGACGCGACTGCCGCCGCCACCCCCGGTGGACGCCGACGACGATGACGACGATCGGCCGGACTCCGACGACGACGATGACGACGACGATGACGATGACTGAGCCCGTCCGGCCCGGCGGGACTCGAACCGTCGGGCCGGTGCCGGACGACATTCCGGCCTCGGCGGGCCCCGGTCCCGGCTTCGCAGGCGCGGCGGATTCACCCGCCGAGGCGGCCCGGCCCGACGGCGACCCTCGGGGCGCCGAGCCCGCAGCGGTGCCGCCCGCCTCGGCGGCCCGCAGGCGCGGGCCCTCGGCGCGGGTGCGGATCATGGCCTGGCTGGTCCTGGTGATGGCCTCCGGACTGATCACCATCGTCCTGGTCGTCCGGCAGCTGCTGCTCAACGACATCGACCAGCGGGTGATGCGCGTCCTGAACCAGGAGTCCCAGGAGTACGCCGCCTTCGCCGCCGTCGGGCGGGATCGGGCGGGCGCCGTCGTCACGGACCCTGCCGAACTGCTGGACCTCTATCTCGGCGCCCAGTATCCCGACGAGTACGAGACGCTGATCGGCATCGTCGACGCCCCCGGCGGGCTCGACGCGGTGAAGCAGCCGCACGAGTCGGTCCGCGACGTCGCCCTGTCCGACGAACTGCTGCGCTCCGTCGTCGAGGACCCCGCCGCATCGGGGACCGCCGTCACCGAGGAGGGCGAGCTGCGGTGGGCGAAGGTCGGGACCCTGCCCGTCGACGCCGCCGAGTCCGAGGCGGCGGCGGCCTGGTTCGTCACCGGATACCTCGTCGAGCCCTCCCGCAGACAGGCCGATGACACGCTGCGGGCGCTGACGCTGGTCGGCGCGGGCGCGCTGCTCTCGGGTGCGGGGGTGTGCTGGCTGGTCGCCGGGCAGATCCTCGCTCCGGTACGACAGGTCCGACTCGCCGCCGCCGCTCTCACCGAGCGGGACCTCACCCATCGGCTGCCGGTGCACGGTCGGGACGACATCGCCGCCCTCACCGAGCAGTTCAACGCGATGCTCGACCGGCTGGAACGGGCGTTCCGCACCCAGCGAGAGTTCCTCGACGACGCGAGTCACGAACTACGCACGCCCATCACCATCGTGCGCGGGCACCTGGAGCTGTTGGGCGATGATCCCGCCGAGCGGGCGGAGGCGATCCGCGTCTGCACCGACGAGCTCGATCGGATGTCTCGGATGGTGGACGACCTGTTGCTGCTGGCCAGATCCGAACAGCCCGACTTCGTGACGCCTGCCTGGGTGTCGGTGCCCGAGCTGAGCAGTGACATCGACATCAAGCTGCGCAGCCTGGCCGATCGGCGCTGGCATCTGGAGGCGATCGGTGAGGGGGAGGCCTGGCTGGACCCGCAGCGTGTCACCCAGGCGGTCCTGCAACTGGCGCAGAACGCCGTCTCGCACAGCGGACCGGGTGACATCGTCCGATTCGGCTCGGCCCTCACCGAGGACACCGCCTCGTTCTGGATCACCGACACCGGTCCCGGCGTGCGTCCGGAGGACGCCGAGCGGATCTTCCGCCGGTTCTCCCGAGGGCCGGGCGAGGGACGGGTCGGTGGCGCCGGGCTGGGGCTGGCGATCGTGACGGCGATCGCCGACGCACATCACGGCCGGGCCCATCTGGTCTCCCGGCCGGGGGAGGGCGCCACGTTCGGACTGGCCCTGCCCGCCAGGCCCGCCGAGGAGGACGGCGTCGACGGACACCACGACGAGGGAGGCCGGACATGACCCGCGTGCTGATCGCCGAGGACGAGGCACGCATCGCCGCGTTCATCGACAAGGGCCTGCGGGCCAACGGATTCGTCACCACCGTCGTCGGCGACGGCGAGGCGGCGCTCGCGAGTGCGAGCTCGGGCAACCACGACCTGATGGTGCTCGACATCGGCCTGCCCGGTCGGGACGGCTTCGAAGTACTGCGAGCACTGCGACGCGGCCGGATCACCCTTCCGGTGATCATCCTGACCGCCCGCGACTCGGTGCACGACACCGTCGCCGGTCTGGAGGGCGGCGCCGACGACTACATGACCAAGCCGTTCCGCTTCGAGGAACTCCTCGCGCGGGTGCGGCTGCGGGTGCGGTCGGTCGATCGGGTGCCGGACCTGTCGGTGCTGCACGCGGGTGATCTCTCGCTGGACCTGCGCACGCGGCGGGCACGGCTGCCGGGCAGGCTGGTGGACCTGACCGCCAGAGAGTTCGCGCTGCTGGAGTTGTTCCTTCGCCATGCGGGCCAGGTGTTGGCCCGTGAGCAGATCCTGTCGCACGTCTGGGGTTACGACTTCGACCCCGGCTCGAACGTGGTGGACGTCTACGTGCGGACCCTGCGACGCAAACTCGGGGCCGATCGCATCGTCACGGTCCGAGGCATGGGCTACCGCTTTCACTAAGCGCGGGCGGCCCGTGAACCCCGCTCGTGCGCCCGGCAGGCCCGGCCCGCCTCGGGCCGCCCGCTCCCCTCTGGTGCGCTGCCGTGCCGCAGGCCGCCTCGACCGAGGTGACCAGCGGACGGCGCGTCCGCGTCCTGCCCGGCAGACGAGTCCTGTGCGGCGCCTGGACCGTCGCGCCGCACATGAGAACTCCTTCATGATCCGTTCACCCTGACATCAGTCTGCGGACAGATGCTGGTCAACGTGACCGAACTCGACACCGACCGGGAGCCTCCGCTCACCGTCTACGCGACCACCCCGCCGCCGAGACCGGTGGCAGGTCGCGCGGGCGCCTTTCCGGCCGCCGCGACGTCGAGAGTGTCTCCACGGTCCAGAACCACCACCACGGCGACGAGCGGGAACGCCGCGACGAGGCGCACCCCGACGGCTGCGTCGACACGGCGGGCGAGCGGTGTGCGCCTCGTCGGTCTGCTGGTCCCGGTCGCAGGCGCGATCACGCTGACCGTGCTCTACACGGTGCTTCCCGGCCCGGACGCCGGACTGCCCGCCGAGGGCAGGGTCACCCTGGTGGTGTTCGCGGGTGCCGTTCTGGCCTGGACGTGCACGCGCTGGGACGACACCTTCGTGGCGCTGGCCGCCGCGCTGACCCTCACGTTGATCGGCGTGTTGACCGCCGACGAGCTGTTCGGCTCGTTGGGCGGCGACGTGATCTGGCTGCTGATCGCCGCGTTCGTACTGGCGGCAGGCCTCACGGCTGCCGGACTGCCAGAACGCCTCGCCGTGGCGCTGCTGACCAGGGCCAGGACGGTGCGCGGGCTGGTGCATCTGCTCACCGCCGCCCTGGTGGGCAGCGCACTGCTGGTGCCCGCCACCTCCGGGCGGGCGGCCCTGGCACTGCCGGTGTTCCTCGCGGTCGCGCGAACCCTGTCCGGACGGGAGCGGGTGGTACGGGCGTTGGCGCTGCTGATCCCCACGGTGATCCTGCTGTCGGCGGTGGCGACGCTCACCGGAGCAGGGGCACACCTGATCACCGTCGAGGTCTTGCGCACCGCGACGGGCAGCGGCATCGGCTTCGGCGCCTGGCTGCTGGCGGGCCTGCCGCTCGCGGTGCTCAGCTCCCATCTCGCGGCCGAACTGGTGCTGTTACTGATGACCAGGCGGGCCGATCGGCGGGAGCGGCTCGTCGTCCGCCGAGCCGATCTCGTCGAACAACGCGGAGCGGGATCGATCGGACCGGACCGGATGCGACCGGACCGCCGGGCGAAGTACGTGCTGGTGCTCGTCGGTCTGGTCGCCGTCGCCTGGTGCACCGAGACCTGGCACGGGGTGGAACCCGCCGTGATCGCACTGATCGGAGCGCTCGCCGTCGCCGCTCCCGGCATCGGCACCGTGTCGCTGACCGCAGCCCTGCGTTCGGTGCCCTGGTCGCTGTTGATGTTCATGGCCGCGACGGCGGTGCTCGGCGGCGCGCTGCTCGACTCCGGCGCGGCCGACTGGCTGATGACCGTCCTGCTGAGCGGCATCGCCGCCGACGAGGCATCGGCGGCGGGCTTCCTGGTGGCCGTGGTGGCGCTCAGCACCGCCGCTCATCTGGTGCTGCAGTCGCGATCGGCGAGATCCTCCGTGCTCATCCCGTTGCTGCTGCCCGCCGCCGTGGTCTTCGGTCTGAACCCGGCCGCCGTCGCCTTCGCCTCCACGGCGGCCGCCGGGTTCTGCCACACGCTGCCGTCGTCGGCGAAGCCGGTGGCGATGTTCGCCGACCTGGGCGACGTCCCCGGCTACGGCCGCCGCGACCTGCTGCGGCTGTCGGTCTTCCTCGCCCCGCTGCTGGCAGCGCTGGTGATCGGCTTCGCCTGGTTCGGCTGGCCGTACCTCGGCCTCCCGCTGCGGTGATCGGCCGTGCGGTCGGCGGCCGTGCGGTCGCGCGGTGATCAGGCGCCGTGGCCAGACGGTCCATCGCATTCCCTCGTCGAGTCGCGCCGCCCGGTGACGTTCCCGGCGAGGTGACTCCCCTCCTCCGGCCGCCCCGACGGCCGGACCCACACATCTCACCCACCCCCGCAAGGAGACGTCTCATGATCGCCATCAGCACCGCCGCGCCGCTGCGCATCGTCGTGGCCCCCAGCGGATTCAAGGAGTCCCTCGACGCCGAATCGGTCGCCGAGGCCATCGCGGCAGGCGTTCGCCGCGTCGTGCCCGACGCGGTCATCGACTCGATCCCGCTGGTCGACGGCGGTGAGGGCTCGGCGCGGACCCTTGCGCGGGTGACGGGCGGCGAGATGATCCCGGTGACGGTCACCGGTCCGCTCGGCACACCCGTCGACGCCCACATCGCCATCCTGGGCGGCCCCGGGGAGCGGACGGGCGTGGTGGAGATGGCCGCCGCCGCAGGACTGCGCCTCGTACCGCCCGCATTCCGCGACCCGGGCCGCACCACCACGCGGGGCGTCGGCGAGCTGATCCTCGCCGCCCTCGATCACGGCTGTCGTCGCATCCTCGTCGGCTGCGGTGACTCCGGGACCTGCGACGGGGGAGCAGGCGCCTTACAAGCCCTCGGCGTCGAACTCACCGATGTCCGGGGCGAGTCGATCCGACCGGGCGGAGCCGCGCTGACCGGGGTGCATCGGATCGACATCGGCAGGATGGACCCGCGCCTCGCGGACACCGGCATGGTGCTGGCCTGCAACCCGCACAACCTGCTCACCGGACCGGCGGGCGTGGCACGGGTCTTCGGACCGCAGAAGGGCGCCGACGCCGAGCAGACCGCGCAGCTGGCCGCCGCGATGGATCGGTGGGCGGCCGTGCTGGCCGAGCACTGCGGAACAGAACTCGGCAGGGTGGCGGGCAGCGGCGCCTCCGGCGGTCTGGGAGCGGGGCTCGCCGGTGTCCTCGGCGCGCGGCTGCGACCCCGGTTCGAGGTGATGCTCGACCACGTCGACCTCGACGCGGCGCTGGCCACGGCGGACCTGATCATCACCGCCGAGGGCGCGATCGACTTCCAGACGCCGCACGGAAAGGTGCCGTCCGAGGTCGCGCGCCGGGCCAAGCCGTACGGCAGGCCGGTGATCGCGCTGGCGGGCACCATCGGGCGGGGTGCCAGGGACAACTATGCGGCCGGGATCGACGCCTTCGCGGGCATCCTCGCCGCACCGGTCGAGCTCTCCGAGGCGATTGCCAGGGCAGCCGAGCTGATCACCGACGCCACCGAGCGGGCGCTTCGGCTGGTCCTGGTCGGTGCCGCGATGGGCCGTGCGGCCTGAGCGCCTGTCTGTGATCCCCACTGTCCTGTTGCGCGGGGCAGGCGCGGCGATCTGCGGCGTTGTCGTCAGTCGACATCACTTTCGTTATGCCTCTTTCCTCCGCCTGTCAGCTCAGCCACGCTGATCCCCGCTCACGACTCCAGGGGGACCACAGACAGGCTCTAAAGGGGCATCTGATCAGGTTCGGCGTCGGAGCCGGTCGGCGTGCAGACCGGCCGCTCCGGTCCGGCTGTGGGCTGTGAACGGGCCGCCGGGGCCGTCGGCAGGCCGGTGCCGTCGCGCCGGGACTCGATCAACTGCGCGGCGCGGCCGAGTGGCACCTCGTGGAGCAGGCCTGCCGCGCCGCGACTCGTCGGCGTCGCCGCTCCGACGCAGGCGACGGCGGCACCCGAGCGGAGTCCGCAGGCGGCAGTACCCGGCAGGGCCGAGACCCGGACCTCGACGAGACCCGCTCGGCACGTCGGCCGTGCGCGCTGCCGCCGCAGCCGTCGCGGTGTCGCGGTGTCGTTCAGCGCGGACGGCCTCGGCGAGGTCCGCCCTCGGCGCCGCTCGCCTGTTCCTCGTCGCGCAGCTCGCCCTCGAGCAGGCCCATCAGGATCATGTCGTGCCAGCGGCCGTCCCGGCGGAATCCGTCGCGAATCCGACCCTCTTCGACGAAGCCGAGCTTGCGGTAGACGTGTCGTGCCGACTCGTTCTCCGCGACGACGGACAACTCGACGGCGTGCAGCCGCATCTGGTCGAACCCGTAGCGACAGAGCAGCCGCGCGGCCTCGGTGCCGTAGCCGCAGTTCCAACGGTCACGCTCGCCGAGATAGATGTTCAACTCGGCGCGACCGGTCTCCGGCCTGCCGTCCACCAGCATCGCGACCCCGACGAGCGCGGAGTCGGCGATCACCTCGATGCCGAGCAGCAGGAAGGAGTAGTCGTTGCTCGGCCGGGCGGCCGCCCGCTCCTGCGCCTGAGCCAGCGACTCGGGGTAGCGAGCGGTCAGCCACCGCATCACCTCGGAGTCCTGGTTCCAGCGCCACAGCGACTCGACCTCATGGGGCTCCATCGGCCGTAATCGCACCAACCTGCCGGACAGCCACATCGACCTCACCCGTATCCCACTCGCAGCCGGACCACCGACGTCGGATGTCACCATGGCAGCGAGCGGTGCACCCGCGCCAGCGAATTTCGGGGCGCACGCCCGACGGGGCGGCGGTCCAGGGCAGGTAGGTCCTATCCGACCGCCCGGTCGGCCCGAAGAATCAGTGGTGCGAGCGAGCGTCCTCCAGCAGAGTCTCTCGGATGGACCATGGACGCGCCGCGCCGCCCGAGACCACTGCGCTGCCCGAGGGGTTCACGCTGCGCCGGGCGACCTCGGCCGATCTCGACCAGATCCAGGCCCTGCTCGCCGAGCGCGGCGAGGTGGCCGACGCCGTCGATCTCCGACTGATCGTCGAGGACTCCGACGCGGGCTGGGACTCCTGCGCGGTGGTCGTCGCGGCGGACGGGCGTGTGGTCTCCACCGCCACGCTGCTGGACGAAGAGCTGATCCTCGGCGGAGTCCGCATCCCGGCCGGGCAGGTGGAGCTGGTGGCGACCAGCCGTGATCACGAAGGTCGAGGGCTCGTCCGCGCGCTGATGGCCTGGGCGCACGAGCAGTCGGCGCGGCGTGGGCACCTGGCGCAGGTGATGCTCGGCATCCCCTACTTCTACCGGCAGTTCGGCTACTCCTACGCGATCCCGTACCACCCGGTCCGGCCGGTGCACACCGCCCCGCCGCCGGAGCCCGGCCACCACGTGCGGGCCGCCACGATCGAGGATGTCGAGGCGATCACCGCCCTCCAGGACGCGGTGCAGGCGACCGCCGACCTGCGGATGCCGCACTCGCCGGAATGTCTGCGCCGGCTGCTCGCCCGGGACGGCAGTACACAGTGGATCGTGGAGCGCGAGGGACGCGCGGTCGCGACGGGACGCAGCACACCGCCGGAGGACGACGTCCATCTCGGCGAGCTGGCCGCCGTGGACGAGGCCGCAGCCCGTGCACTGCTGCGGCAGGCCACCGACCTGGCCGCGCCGACGTCGGCCTCGGTCCGGGTGGGCGACCGGCCGGGTACCATCGCGAGCCGGGCACTGACCGAGTTCCTCGGCGCGGCACCCGAGGCCGCGGAGATGTACTACGTGCGGGTCGCGGACCCCGCCGCGTTGCTCGACAGGCTGCGCCCGCTGCTGTCGGGCAGGCTGCGCGCCGTCGACCATGCGAGGGTCGACGGCGCGGCGGTGCTCTCGTTCTTCCGCTCGCACGTGCGCTTCGACGTGACCGACGCCGTCGTCGGACCGATGGTCACCGGTGGGCCGCTCCAGTCGCCCGCCTCGGTCGGTGGAGCGGGCATCGCGCCGGACCTGGTGCCCGCACTGCTGTTCGGCCCGCATGGGATCGTCGGGCTCTCCCACCGCCATCCCGACGTCTATCCGGGCCCGAACGTCGACGTGATGGCCGCGTTGTTCCCGCCCGTTCGGGCTGACCTGTTGACGTTCTACCTGGTCTGAAGACGGCAGCGGCCGGGCAGGCTGCTGCGCTGGTCGATGGGGGGGACTGCCACGCCGAGTGTCCGGTCTCGCTCCCCCTCCCCGAGACGTCGACCGCCGGATGCCGTGACGACATCCGGCGGGAGGTGATCCGGGAGAACGAGCCAGCCCGGACTCAGGCCTCAGGGCGCTGGAACCTAGCCTCGTTGAGGGCCTCTGCCTCGGTGCGTTGCATCGACGAGTTCTGATACACCTCGGCGGTGGCGAAGGGCTGTGCGGCGAAGTTCTGGGGCGTGGGCTGGACGTAGTCCTGTCGAGCGGCGAAGTTCTGGTGGGTGGGCTGGACGTAGTCCTGTCGGGCGCCGATGTTCTGGTGGGTGGGCTGGACGTAGTCCTGTCGGGCGCCGATGTTCTGGGGCGTGGGTTCGACGTAGTCCTGTCGGGCGGAGTTCTGGAGAGTGGGTTCGGCGAAGGCGCGGGGGGCGAAGGCCTGCTGAGCGGGTTCCCCGTAGGACTGCGGGGTGACGCTCTGCTGAGCGGGTTCGGCGAAGGCGCGGGGGGCGAAGGCCTGCTGAGCGGGTTCCCCGTACGACTGCGGGGTGACGCTCTGCGCCGGTTCCCCGACGGAGGCGGGCATGGCGGCCCGCTGGAATGCCGTCGGCCCGCCCGCGGCTGCGGCCGCCCCACCACCCGCGATCGAGGGCGGCTGGATGTGGTCCAGCGAGATCTTCTGGAACGACTGCTGATTCGCGTCGTCGGTGTCGAGATACTGGTCGGCCGTCGCCCGTACGTTCTCCGCACTGGTCGTGACGCCCTCGACCGCCGCGTTCAGTGCCGCGATCCCCTCCTCTTCCATCGGATTGATGGTCGGAGGAAGGAACTGGCAGATCAGACCGTAGGCGTCATCGGACATGCTGACGGTCTCCGCCGCAGCGATCGCGGTGTTCAACCGGTCGGTCAGCGCGTCGAGGTGACTGGCGTGGGCCACCAGGTCCTCGGTCACGACGTCATAGGCTTCGGCCATCGTGGGGCTCCTCTCACGAACGTGTGGCGGCGACTGGGGTCTCGCCCCTGCTCAGCGTGCTGTCGGTCGAGACGTCAGTCCCGCAGCGGGTCGGACTCCTCGTCGAAGTCGTCATCGTCGTCGGGTCGACGACGTGGTGCTGCCGGCCGCTGCGGAGGTGGTGCAGGGGGTGAGAATCCCGCAGGGGGCTGGAATCCGGTCGACGGCGACTGAGCCGAGAGCCCGGGGCTCGTGGCAGGCGGCGGAGTCGGCTCCTCGCTGGACTCGATCGACTCCCACTTCTTGCCGGTCTCTTCGTCTGCCGCCTCGACCTCGTCTTCGTCGGGCGGTTGAGGGAACCGCTCGCGGAGGTTGCCCAGCAGCTCGGCCCGCGTCTCGGCGTCCTCGTCACCCAGATGCTCGGCCATCGTCTCGCCGACCTGGGTGGCGATGTCGGCCTGCGCCCGCTGCATGGTCGACAGGACCAGACTCGCGATCGTGGGCAGCGGCATCGTGCGGATGCGCTCACTGAAGACCAGGTCGGTCAGGCTGCCGTCGGCCCGCACCGTGGCCTTCACCGCGCCGTCGCCGCTGGTGGCGGTCAATCGAATCTGTTCGGTCTCGACATGCGCGGCCTGGTAACGCTGTGCCTTCTCCGCAAGGCCCTGCGCCCACTGGCCGATCCGCGCCTCAATCTCGGCGGGATCCTTGCTCATGCCCACGAAGCCACCCGTACCGGGGCCGGTCATGTGAAACCTCCATCAACACTGCTCGACATCGGGTCGTCGGGCCGGGCCGTCGAAAGGCCCGGCCTCTGTCAAGACGGTCGGTGTCGTCACCGACCGTTGGGCGCGCCTGCGGCGCGTGACAGCACCTCCATGACCCGTCCCTCGATACGTTCGCCGTCGGCGGGCGTCAGGCTGAGCCACTCGTCCTCACGCACCATCAGGTATCGACCTTGATGGGTGTCGAACCAGGTCACGAGTGTGGAGGACCGCCGCGCCTGTCGCTGCGTCGCTCCCCCCACCGTCACGCCGAACTGGCCGCCGCCCTTCCGGTTCGCCGCCAGCTCGCTCAGCGCCGCTGCGTCGTCGGCGCTCATCCCCGCCTTCCGCAGGGCGCGTTCCTCGTCGTCGTCGTCGCTTCCCCAGGGGTCGTCCTCTTCGGCGGGCTCCACCGCCGAGGTGAGTGCGTGCAGCGGGGCCGACATCGCCCAGCCTGGCCCCGCCTCCTTGACGGGCAGCACACCGACGATGGAGCGAGCCAGCGAGGTCGGTCGGATCTCGCTGACTCGCAGCTCATCGCCGACCAGCGTCGCGAGCACGCCCAGTTCCTGATCGGTGGCGGCCAACGCCCGCAGGGCACGTCCGACGTGCCCCACGGCGTCCACCGACAGCTTCGGCTGCGACAGCAGCCGAAGCAGCGCCTCCAGCTCGGTCGACACCGTGCCTGCGGTGACCAGGCCCCGATCGGTCAGTTCGCGGTACACCTCGGCCCTGAGCTCCGCCCGTTCGGCCATGGTCTTGCCGCTGCTGGGAACGTCCAGCGGATAGGGGATTCGGCCGAGGCCCAGATCAGTCCACACGAACTCGAACTCGCGGGCCGACAACACGAATTCAGTGTCGCTCATCGTCCTTCTCCCGTAACCGACTCTCGGGTGCGCCGTCGCCTGCCGATCATCCCTGCTTCTTCGGCTTCCGATCACCGATCACCGCGGGCGGCAGATCATCGCCGAGACGCTCGAAGACCTTCTCGCCCTTGAGGTACGAAGCGACCCGGTGCTCCTTGTCCTCGGTGTCCTGGGCGCCGCGGGCGGGTGCACCGCCACCACCGGCCATGCCGCCCGCGCCCATGCCGCCTGCGCCGACGCCACCGCCCATTCCGCCGGGCATGCCGCCCATCCGGCCGCCTGCGCCGCCGCTGCCGCCGACGCCGGTCGCTCCGCCTGCGGCCAGGCCTGCGGCGCCACCGCCGATGCCGCCCGCGCCACCACCGAAGCCGCCTGCGCCGCCGCCTGCACCACCGGGAATGTTGGGGATGCCGCCGGGGCCGAACCCTCGAGCACCGCCGCCGATGCCGCCTGCGCCGCCTGCGCCGCCGCCGCCGATGCCGGGCATCGATCCGCTGCCGCCGGGGATGTTGGGGATTTGCGGAGTGGCGGGGCGACCGCCTGGGCCGCCCGTGCCGCTGCCGATGCTGGGCATCGATCCGCTGCCGCCGGGGATGTTGGGGATTTGCGGAGTGGCGGGGCGACCGCCTGGGCCGCCCGTGCCGCTGCCGATGCTGGGCATCGATCCGCTGCCGCCGGGGATGTTGGGGATTTGCGGAGTGGCGGGGCGACCGCCCGTGCCGCCGCTGTTACCGCCTTGATTCGGGCGCGGCATGGTCGCGCCGGGCACGCCGCCGCCGATACCGCCGATGCCTGGCATCGTGCCGCTGCCAGGGGCGCTGCCCGTGCCGCCGGGGCGATTGGCTCCGGGGATGTCAGGGATGTCGGGCATGCCCTGCGGAGAGATCTTCGGCGAGTTCTGCGGGCTGACCGACGGCGGTGTGCCGATGCCGCCGACGCTGCCGACGCCGCCGATGCCGGGCATCGCGCCGCCGACGCCGCCGACGCCGCCTGCGCCGCCGCCGGGGATGTTCGGGATCGCACCCGGGTTCATACCCACCGTGCCGCCTGCGCCGCCGGGCCGGTAACCGGCGGTGTCGGGCATCGAGGCCGCAGGCGCGAGGTTGGGCGGGCTCTGCGGGTTGGTGCCCAGCGTGCTGCCGCCGGGTCCGCCCGGGCCGCCGGGGATGTTCGGGATGCCGCCGGGTCCGCCGGGGGCCCCGGGAACTCCACCGGGTGCGCCGGGCACGCTGCCAGGGCCGCCGGGCATGCCGGGCGCTCCGCCCGGGCCGCCGGGAATATTGGGAACCTCACCGACGCCGCCGCCCGCCAGTTGCGGGTCGAGCGCGGGAGCCTCAAGCACTCTGCTCTGCTGCATCGGGGCGAGCCGGCTCGCCGTCTCGTCCATCGGGGTGCCCTGCTGCATCGGAGTGAGCTGGCCTTCGCCGCTCATCACGCCCATCGGAGCGTTGCTCGCCGCCGTCATGGTGCCCCGGACCGGGTTCGGCGGCGGCGTGAACTGCGGGGTCTCCTGGTCGATGCTGCGTGAGTCCTCTTCCATCGTGGACATGACGGCCACGGCCTGTTCATGCGCGAGGTTGGCCTCGGCGCTCTTGCGCTCCACGTCGACGACCGCAACCGCGAAACCCGCGAGCCCGCCGGTGGCGAAACCCCTCGTGAGCATCTCCTCGTAGTCGAAGTCGACGGGTTCCGGCATCGCGGACCGGGCGACCTCCATGACCTGGGCCTGCGCGGCGATCTTGGTACCCACGGTGGCGGCGGTCACCGACGCCTCGTTGCTCCAGTCGGCGAGTTGGGTGATGGCGCCCCGTGCGGACCTGGCCGCCGATCCGGTCCAGCCGTCCTCCACCGCGACGAGCCGATCACCCATCGACTGTGCGGACTCGGAGATCTCGTTTGCCATCTGCGACCACTCGGAGGAGAGCTCGCCTGCCTGACCGGGATCGTTGTCGGTGTGGACCGCTTCGTAGAGCGTCCGATGGTTGTAGGCGCTCCAGTTCTGCGTGTCCGTCAGCATGAGGTGGTTCTCCGGCGCCGGGGCGCCGGGAGTCCCCGCGTGGCCTCGCGGCACTGCTGAGCCTTCTACGTACATCGGATGTTCGCCTCTCGCTACAGGAGGTTCGCTACAGGAGGTTCGGTGCCGATGATCGCCGCGGTCGCGGTCGAGTCGTCACGGTCGGTGCCGACGCGGCGTTGCGGCATCGACGAGCCGATGATCCCGGTGCGCGCGGACGCGGCGCCGAATCCGCCTGCGTCGCCCGAGATCGTCCTCGGCGTGGCGGTCAGACCGCCTGGTTCTCGTCGGGTCGGATTCTCTTGAAGGAGTCGACGTTGTCCTGCTCGATCTGCTGGTAGAGGTTCATGGCCTGCGACACGGCCTCGTGAGCCTCCTGCAGCACCTCCCGATACGGGGTGAACACGCTTCGGAAGGAGACCCCCTCGCCGCCCGCGCGGTCCTCGAACTTCAGGGCCATCGCCTCGCCGACGGGATTGGCACCGAAGGGCGCGCGGCGGGCAAGTGCGTTGGCCCGCTCCAGCCAGGTGTCGACCCGGTCCATCTGGTCCTGGAGCATCGTCTTGATCTCCTCGCCCGCAGCGGGGTCGAGGAACAGATCGCCTGCCTCGATGTCCTTCTTGAGCGTGCCGACCTGCTGCGCGAGTTGCGCGACCCTCATCGCGGCCAGCACGGGCTGCTGTTCCTGGGACGCGGAGACGCTGGTCATCTGCGCGGCTTCCATGGGAACGGCCTGGCCCTGCCCCATCATCACCGGCGACATGGCGGTGCCGCTTACGAACTCGGAGTCGCTCATCGGTTCCCTTCGCGGTCTGTTCCTACCCCGATGCCTGGCCCTCGTCCTCCCACGCTCGGCTCGTGACCACCGTTCGGGGCCGCCGGATCGGTGCTCGGTTCAGGCAGAGCGTGACGGAGGATGGAGCGTGATAGACCTTAGACTTCTGGTGTCGGCCAAGATAGTCCGGCCCCAGGTGGGAATGCCTGGTCCCAGGTATACCTGGGGTCGAGAGGGCACAAAGAGGCAACTCTTGAGGTACGAAAGGGAAAGCGCGTCCGACGTCGAGGTCGGAGCCTTCCTCGCAGGCGCTTCCAGGCGGCCGAGGGGCCGAGGTGATCACGGTCGTGTCCACTTCGGCCGGTGATCTACGACACGCCGGATGTGCAGCTCGAAGACATGGCGCGGCGGGGATGCTCACTTGCAGACCTCCCGGGCTGCGATCGTCCGATCAGCCCTCCATCCGGGTGGCCCGGCGGACTTGCGAGCGCGAGGCGTGGCGGTCCGCCCGGATTGTCTGTACTGGATTTCACGCACCTTCTGGGAATACTCCAGCCGGGGTGCTGGAACTCGCCCTCCGAAGGAACCACGGGCAATGCGGCTCGCTTTGCCGTCTATCTCGGGTCGATCTCGTCGGAGCGGTCGAAACCGATCGGTCGAACTCTTGACGCCACCCGGTGAACGATGTCCGCAGCCTGCGTGCAGCAGGGGCTGCGGCTCGCCGCCGTCGCGTCACAGGACACGCCCAGGACGACGCGCACACGCGGCGCTCCGGGCGGTCGCCGCTGGCGGCCGTCGACGCGTCGACTGTGGACCCGCCCGGGTGGCGCTCCCGGCACGACGTCATCGCGCCGACATCAAACCGCCGCTCAAATTTCACTAACGGGTGGTCATTTTCTGACAGCCTTCTCGAGATCACCATTGTGTGATCACGCTGCGTCACATATCGGCTGGCGCACGAACCTGGGGAGGACATCGTCGTGACAGCAACCCGTGTGAGTCGGTGGAGGTCCTTAGCCGCGCTGGTCGGCGTCGCGGCTGCGGTGGTGGCATTCCAGGTGCCGACCGCCGCGTTCGCCGCCGACCAGCTCACCGTCGCCGAGGCGATCTCGCAGCAGGGCGGCACCGGCACCGTGCGCGGTCACGTGGTGGGGCAGCCGACGGCGACCACGACCGTGGTCCGATCGGGCTTCCCCTCCGACTACGCGCTCGCCCTCGCCGACTCGGCCACCGAGACCGACCCGGCCGAGATGCTGTACGTGCAGATCACCGCGTCCTTCCGGGCGGACTACGGCCTGCGCACCAACCCTGACCTGCTCGGGACGACTCTCGACGTCACCGGCCCGCTGCGCAGCTACTTCTCACACGCCGGTCTCACCTCTCCGACCGCATTCTCGCCTGCGGGTGACACCCAACCCCCGACTGAGCCCCCGACCGAGCCGCCCACCGAACCGCCCACGGACCCCGGCGACTACGACGAGACGTACTACCGCACCGCGCTCGGCCTGAGCGGGGATGCCTTGAAGGACGAGCTGCACGAGATCATCAGCACCAGCACGAGGCTGTCCTACAGTCAGGTCTGGGATGCGCTCAAGGCCACCGACGAGGACCCGGCGAACTCGAACAACGTGATCCTGTTCTACAGCGGACGTTCGCAGAGCAAGAACTCCAACGGCGGCAGCGTGGGCCAGTGGAACCGCGAGCACGTCTGGGCCCAGTCCCACGGCGACATCGGCACGGCGCCCGGCCCCGGCACCGACATCCACCACCTGCGCCCCACCGACGTGCAGGTCAACTCCGCGCGGGGCAACAAGGACTTCGACAACGGCGGCTCGCCGGTGCCGGGTGCGCCGGGCAACCTCACCGACGGCGACTCCTGGGAGCCGCGCGACGACGTCAAGGGCGACGTCGCTCGGATGATCTTCTACATGGCCGTGCGCTACGAGGGCGGCGACGGCTTCGCCGACCTTGAGCTCAACGACACCGTGTCCAACGGCTCCAACCCCTACATGGGCCGCCAGTCGGTGCTGCTCGACTGGAACGCCGAGGACCCGCCGGACGCCTTCGAGGAGCGTCGCAACCAGGTCGTCTACGACGACTTCCAGGGCAATCGAAACCCGTTCATCGACCATCCGGAATGGGCCGACGCGATCTGGAACTGACGAGGCCGGTTCGTCGGCGACGTCTGGGACGTCGCCGACGAACTCCGTCAGGCCTGGGCTACTGCCAGGGCGTCCAGGCGGGCGCTGAGGTCCCCGCGCTGGTGGGCGTCGAAGAGCCGCCGCAGTGTCGTCCCCACGCGATGATCCGGGCTGGTGCCCCCGACGAGTGCGCTCCGGGGATGCCGACTTCGCAGCCGCATGATTCTCTCCGCCATCCTGGTCGTTCGACAGGTCGTGGTGCGGGGCCGGTCAGATCTGTCCGGGATCGATCTCGTCCAGCCGGGTCCAGACCAGCTGGACCAGCGCGTTCACCGGGTCGTCCTCGACGAAGGCCGGATCGAGGGGGATGGCAGCCACCCGGCTGGCCCATTGAAGGCGGGCCATCCGCTGTGGACGTCCCTCGGTCGCGGCGACGAGTGTCTCCACCGAGTCGCCTCGAACCGACGGTGAGGCCGAACGTGCGCCATGACGCAGCCAGGCGCCGACCACCCGGCGAATCTCGTGCATCGGCATCGCGTCCAGTGCCCGACTCCAGAACTCACGTACGCCCTCGCCGGTGACGTTGCGGGGCTCGGCATCGAGCAGTCGCTCGATGCTCGAGGCCAGTAGTTCCATGCGATCGGCGTCCGGTCGGTCGAGCCAGCCCTCGACATAGCGCAGGAAGGTCGCGAATCCCGACTCACGGCCGACCCGGACCATCGCGGCCGACGCGTTCTCTCTTACCAGTGGTTCCGTCGCGGTCGCGAGGTGTTTGATCCGGGTCAGCGCCACCCGGGGGAAGTCCGGGCCGATCTCGCCGCAGACGATCGCCACCAGGAGTTGAAGGTCGGGAGACGATGTCCTGGACCACTCCCAGAGCTTCTCGCGAACCGCCCTGCCGAGGATCGGATCGACCGCCGTCCTGGTCAGCAGGCGTACCGCGACGGACCGACGCGTCTGGTCCTGTCGACTGTTGGGGATCGCCGTCGACGGGACGTCGCGGTTCCGCCTGCCTGTCGCCCAGTCCTGGGCCAGCTCGGTGATCACCTCGACCCCCGCCTCCGCCGCGAGGTCTGCCGCGCGGTCGGCGAGGCGTTCCAGTTCGGCTTGTCCGAGGTCGTCGATCGTGAAGGGGAGTGCTTTCAACCATTCTCGGATCGTCCGCCGCAGCGCCGGATGCTCGTTCCAGAAGTACGTGAGCACCGAAGAGCCGAGATCCGGCAGCGTGAACGTCCGTCGGCGCACGTTGAACAGACCGGGACTGAGCCGTTTCAACGTCGTCGTCACGCCCGGCCGGAGCAGCGGATCAGGGTGGCGGACCTGAGTCTTCGACATGCCCAGCACCAGATCCGAGGCGGCGAGGATGCGGTCTGCGGGGGCGCCCTCGAACAGGCCACAGGCCAGGAGCAGGCCGATGGCCTCCTCGTCCTCCTGCGCCTGATGCCGGGTGATCTCCGCACGGAGTTCCTCGGCGAGCACGTCGGTCGGATCGGCGATTCGCTCGGCGATCTCCTTCGCCGATTCGATGCCCGCCCTGCGCGCCTCGGACACCGCGTCGGCGAGTTCCTTCGCCTCCGGCGGCCATGCCTCGGCGACGCGGGCGAGGAGTCCGGACTCGTCCAACAGGTGCTGCGGGTCCTCCACCAGTTCCACGTGGCGGGCGAAGACCTCCTCACCCGGCGGTCGAGAAAGGGTGTGCAACCTGCCGGGGAACCGCTCGTCGAAGCGGCGTCGCTGGGCGACGGGCAGGATGACGACGAGATAGCTGTGATGCGCTGTCAGGTGGTGGCCGAACTCGACGAGGTGGTTCCTGACCTCGATGACGTCCGGGCCGGACGCCTCGCGCAGGTCGAGGATGACGACCGCAGGGGTGTCGACGTCGAGGATCAGACCCGCATCGAGGCGGAAATCGAGATCGAGGACCTCCTGGCGGACGATGAGCGAGGGGTCTTCGACCCGCCGGAGTTCCTGTGCCAGCCGGAGCGCTGCCGTGAACTGGCCGCCGGTCTTCGCCTCTGCGGTGATCAGAACCAGGTGCCAGTGGGTGAGGATCTGGAGCGCGGACCGCTCTCCCGACGCGTCGAGCAGCCCAGCCGGAGTCACGAAGCGTCCGGCCAGTGCGGACAGCGCATCGGAGTCCCACTGCCCGCTCCTGGCCCGATTGCGCGGACGGGCGATCTCGGCCGCCTGTTCGCCGGGCTGTGCGGAGAAGACCTGGTGATAGTTCTGAAAGATGGTCGTGTGGGACTGGTCGATATCCCTGCCTGCCACGGAGTTCTCGTCCCCAGCGATCCCGGTGACGGACTCGGTATGGCGAGGCGGGTGCATCGACTCGGCGACCGGTGAGGTTCGAGCTGGTGCGAGCGGTTCCGCAGACGGCTCCACCGCCGGATTCGGCGCCTGGTTCGGCGCACGCTCTGCCGGGTCGTCGCCGAGTGCGTCGGCACGGCCGTCGGCTGGCTCCTCGGCGAGAACCCGGCCGAGTCCGCCGACGCCCTCGGCACCGAGGTCTGTTCCCTTCGTCGCGGTGTCGAGCATCCCGAAAAAGTCGACGTCGTCCTCGGGGCGCCCCTCGGCGCCGGTCACGAGTCCCGCTCGGTCTGGTCGGGGATGCCGAACCGGCGCCCGCTGTGGCTGCCGAAACTTCCGTCCCCGCCGACGTCGAACGTCCCGGAGAAGTCCTGCCTGCCGGTCGACTGGTCCAGATCGCGTCCCGCGATGTTGTTGTTGTTCCCGCTGACCGCCACCTCGGACAGGCCTGCCTCGACGGCGGTGGAGTGGTCCTCGATGTGTCCCACGTCCCGGCTCTGCGCGATCAATCGCTGGTGTCCGCCGTTCGTCGTGGTCGTATTGCTCGTCCAGCCTGTCCCCGACCGAGCGTCGGCTGCACCCAGGCCCGGTGTCGAGATCGGAGCGGGCCTCTCGGCGTCGGACGCCTGCTGCCGCGGGGTGAGCAGTCCGGCGGTGAGCAGCTCACCGGAGGGCACCGGCACCCGGAGATGTCCGATGCACGGGAAGTCCTCGGCCGCCACGCTGAGCGCGGTTCGAACGAACTCCGAGGGCCGACGGACGGTGTGGCCCGCCTGGATGACGTCCGCCATCACGGCATCGGAGACGACGGTCGCCAGGAACGTCGCCTGTGGATCGGAGCGCTCCAGCAATGCCCGTACCTCCGCTGCCCCGACCATGCGGTGACTGTCGATCACGACCCTTCCGGTGGGCGAGTCGACGAACAGCGAAGTGAACGACGGCACCGGCCCCAGGTGCAGGCTTGCCCGCATCCGAAGGGTGATCCCGTCGGCCCGCAGGTCACGAGCCCTGGTCCGCAGCTCACCCTGCAGTGCGTCCATGAGGCGGTCGACGGCCAGCGGAAGCAGCTCCGCGTCGAATCCGAAGAGGAGTCCTTCACCGCTGGGAGTCCCGACCGGCGGGTTGAGCAGGAGACGTTCCACGCCGCCTCGTCGTGCCGCACTCGACACGATCTCCGGGATCAGGGTCGTCAGCCTGTCTTGTCCGACATCGTCGGGTGCGCTGATTCGATGGGTGTCGATCACCATCACGCCGAGGTACGTTCCCGGAGCAGAAGCCTCGTCGGTGTGCTGACTGGTCACGAATCGCCCTTTCGCATCGATCTGGTGACTCGATGTTCCCCGGCGCACGACCTCGGCACTGTCCAGAACTGGACACAGCACGAGAATTCGCCGAACACACTTCCCGGCCTGCACTCCTGGCCTGCCGCTCGACGTCGTCGACCTCGATGCGTGCCCGCCCCGGTCGGTCGACTCCGACGTCTTGCCACGCTGGGATCAACCGGACCCGTCGCTGATGGTCACGTCGGCCGGGGCGTCGCAGGGGAAGCGCCAGACCTGGCCCGAGGTGCTGGTGGCACTGAGAACACGGTCGTCCAGGGTGACGGACGAGAACGGGTCGGAGTAGCGCGACACCGCGAGCCACTCCAGGGTGTCTCTGCCGTCGGCACTGGTCAGGGCGACCCAGCCGACGCTGCCGTGTGCCGCCGACTCGCCGGCCGACGCGCGTCGGCGGCCGTGAGTGCAGGAGGCCAGCACGTCGTCCACCTCGAGCCAGTCCATCGGCGTCCACGCCTCGGCCCGGAGGGTCTCCCACCACCGGAATCGGACCGGTTCGACGAACCGCTCGAACTCCATGGCCGACAGACTGCCGTCGGCGAACACGATGAAGTCGCCGTCCGGCGCCTGCCGCGCCTGCCAACGCTGCTGCACCTGAGCGGGAGTCGAGATCCGGTGTGACGCTGCCATCCGCCCATTCTGCGACAGGGTGCCGACGAGTCTGGACGCCGTCGGCGGGCCGCCGACGAGGAGAAGCCGGTGCGCCCGCCTCCTCCGTCGTAGGCCCGTGTCCGGTGCGCCGGTTCCGCCTGCGGCGACGAGACGGTCGAGGCCGCGAGACTGAGTGCGGGCCGGCCCGATGGCGAACCGACGTGCCGTCCGGACAGCCGGACCGTCAGAACAGCCCCGGCGTCGACTCCTCGCCCACGGCATGACGCTCGCACCGGCCGCCGCCGGTCGCCACGGCGCAGGGCTTTCCGCTCGTGAGGACCGCCCCGCACTGCACGGCGGGATCGTGCACGTGACACAGGCCGGACGGGCGGGCGACCGTCGGGCAGTTCGTACCGCCCCGCGTGATCGCCTGACAGCGCGGTCGCGTCTCGCCTGCGGCGGGCCGGGGCGATCTCGGCCGGGACCCAGCGGGTTTCGCGACGACGGCCGAAAGCTCGACCTCGGGGCCGCGGGCCTCCCGCACGCCTTGGACGGCGAGTCGATCGGCGCGTTCGTTGTCGGGATGTCCTGCGTGTCCCTTCACCCAATGCCACTCGACGCGATGCGCGGCGGCCGCCGCGTCCAGCAGCCTCCAGAGATCGGCGTTCTTCACCGGTTCGCGCGCGCTGGTCTGCCACCCGTTGCTCTTCCAGCGGGGCATCCACTGGGTGACGCCGTTCTTCACGTAGGTGCTGTCGGTGTACAGCCGCACCACTGCCGGGCGGGTCAGGCTCTCCAACGCCCGGATGGGCGCGGTCAGCTCCATCCGGTTGTTGGTCGTCACCGTGGACTCGCTGCCGTACAGCTCTCGCTCGTGTCTGCCGTACCGCAGCACGGCTCCCCAGCCTCCCGGACCGGGATTCGGGCTGCACGCCCCGTCGGTGTAGACCTCCACGACCTGCTCGGGCTTCTCAGTCGGCACTCGGGAACGATACCGACGGCCGTGCCGATCCGTGTCGTACAACGGCGAATTCGGCCACGCCGCCCGCTCTGCCGTGCTTCGGAGTCGGGCGAGTTCCGCAGCCGATCAGCAGGCCTGCCGTGCCGGCTCCGCCCTCGGCGACCGAGCTGACACGCCGTCAGGGCCGAGGCAGCTCCGAGGCGACGTCGGCCGCCGCCTGCAGGACCGCCGCGTCGACCCGTCCGCTCGCCGGCTCGGTCTCGGCGATGGTCACCGTCGTGCCAAGAGATCGGGACCGATAGTTGTCGGCGGTGAAGGTGACGTCGGCCATGCCGAGCAGACCCGCGCCCAGCGGCCGGATGTCGCCGGAGCCGTGGACGTCGATGAGGTCGACGAACTCTCGCGTGCTCTGCCTGCTGGGGAGGTCGACCCAGGCGACCGAGACCAGGACTGTGCCGCCGTCGGCGGCGAGGGTGAACAGCACGCGGTCCAGCGAGCGACACGGCGTGTGCAAGAAGAACGTTCGCACCTGACCGAACGATGCGCCGACGCACTCCGGGTCACGCCGGATCGTCTTCTTGGTCGAGCGCAGGCCCAGCCGCTTCCATGCGGTGTCGGCGTCGCCCTTACGGGCGGAGGTCCTGGCCTGATTGGTCCGGGTGCGCAAGGACTGACTGAACGACGAACCGCTCACCGAGCCGGAGCCGCTCGCGATGCCCGAGCCGCCCAGTGTGCCGGAGCCGCTCAGCACGGCCCCGCCGCCGAGCGTCGTCCCGCCCGCGACCGCCGTGCCCAGCGCCAGCACACACGCGGCGGCCACCACGTTGCTCTTGCGGTCGCCCTTGTCCGAGCCGCCGCCTGCTCCACCGATCCTGCGCGCCATTCCGCTCCTCACCACGTCCGCCGGTTCCGGTCCGCAGGAGATAACGAGACGACGACGCGGGCGTGACGCAGCAGGCGCGGCCCGCCGGTCCGACACTGTTCACACTTCCGGCACCGGCGTCGGCACCGACAGGCGATCACGCCGCGTCCGCCCGCCGTGCTCCCGTCCGGTCTGCGGCGGGTCGCAGACCGGCCCGGCGTGGCACAAGGACCGACACATCGTCACGCGGAGCAGGCGGATGGCTACTCTTCGTTGGTGACCAAGTCCAGTCGTGGCCTGCTCGGCCTCTGTGTCCCCCTGTTTCTTCTCACGCTCAGTGGATGTGGCGGGGGCGTGTCGTCCGGCGACGTCGCCGCGGGCCCCGCCTCGACCGCCCCGTCGGCTCCGACTGCCGTACAGGTCCGAGACGGTGCGACGGCGGACGTTCAGGAGGCGTTCGACATCTACACCGAGGCGGCCCTCGCCCGAGACGGCGAGCGGGCGACAGCCGTCCTGGCCAGTCCGGTGCACAGGTTCTATGACGAGGCGCGTCATCTCGCCCTGAGCGCGACCGCCGACGAGCTTCACGGCCTGAGCCCGACGACGCAGATCACGGTCTACGTGTTCCGCGCGGAGGTCGACCCGGAGCTGCTGCGGAGCGGATCGGTGACCGAACTCCTGACGGAGGCCTTCGTGCGAGGGCTCATCGGTGAACAGGCGATCGACAGTGCCGAGCTGGGCTCCATCGAGGTCGACGGCGACACGGCCTCGGCCGAGGTGTTCAGCGACGGGGAGGAGATCCCCTATCGCTTCCAGTTCCTGCGTGAGGACGAGGTGTGGAAGGTCGACATCGGACCGATCGTCGAGATCGCCGATGAGACCTTCACCATGATGGCCGAGCAGCAGGACATCCCCGTCGAACAGTTCGTCGAGGACATGCTCGTGCAGCAGTACGGCCCCGAGGAGGCCGCAGCCCTGGCGAACCCGCTGGACGGCTGATCGGCGAGAAACACGTTCCGGCCCGTCCGACGGCGCGTTCGTCGGGCGGGCACGTCGTCGAAACAGCCTGCGCCGGGCAGGCTCGCGACTTCTGCGCAGCAGGCCGCCTGCGGTTTACCAGCCCCGCGCCCGCCACTCGGCCAGGTGCGGACGCTCCGCGCCCAACGTGGTGTCGTCGCCGTGGCCGGGGTACACCCGGGTGTCGTCCGGCAGAACGGCGAAGACCCGCTGCTCCAAGTCGTCCATCAACGAGGCGAAGTCCGCAGGCGAGCCCGTCTTCCCCGGCCCGCCCGGAAACAGCGAGTCGCCGGTGAACAGGTGCGGCGAGCCCTGCGGGTCCCGGTACAGCAGGGCGATCGAGCCGGGGGTGTGGCCGCGCAGATGGATCACCTCGAGTTCGGACTGCCCGACCTCCAGCGTGTGACCGTGTTCCAGCAGGAAGTCCAGGGGCACCGGCAGCGCCTCGGCGTCGGCCGGGTGCGCCGCGAGGTTCGTCCCGTAGGCCCCGGCCACCGCTCCGAGGGCCTGCCAGTGGTCGGGATGGCTGTGCGTCGTGACGATGGTGCGCAGGCGAGGCCTGCTGTCATCGTGGCCGAGGAGGTCCGACAACCGCTCCGGGTCCGCAGCCGCGTCGATCAGCACGGCGTCGCCGCTGCGCGGACAGTGCAGGACATAGGCGTTGTTGTCCATCGGACCGACCGACACCTTCGTGATGCTCAGTTCTGCCAGCTCACGGCGCGCGGCCGGGCCGCCGGGCTCGACATGACCGGTGTACTGCTGCGACACGTCCACCCCACGAGCCTAGAACCACGGTGTTCGCCGGACGGAACGGGCTGCCTGAGGCAGCTGGCCGAACGTGTCACCGGCCGACGAGGACCGACTCACCGCAGACCCTCGCGTGACACCGGCTCGACGGGGGGGTGGGCCTGGCCGCGCCGGTTCACGGGTCCTGCCTGGTCAGTCCCATTCCGGCAGTACCGGCAGCGTGCCGAGCAGGTCGGCGCCGTCCTGGCGGCCGATGAGCCACCCGAGCACGGCCTTCGCCTTCCCACGCACGGCGGGCGGGCCGTCGTCGGTGGCCGAGCCGATGAAGAAGGTGCGCTCGGTGCCGTCCGACAACTCGACCAGCAGGCCGAAGCGGGGCGCGTCGTCCCTGGCCCGATACCGGGTGATGACGTCGACGAGCATCAGCTCGATCTGGTCGTCGGGAATGTCCTCGATGCTCGGGCCCACGTCGAGGTCGACCAGGTGGATCCAGACCTCGCGCTGCCGAATCCAGGGGATCTCGTCGGCCTGGAACGTCCTGCCGCGTCCGACGACCTGGGCGGCCCAGGCACTGTCGTCCAGGCCCGCCGCCGCCGCGTCGAAGCGTTCCGTCGCCGCGCGGACGTCCTCGACGAGGAGCCGCGCGGGTCGGTCGACGCCCTCCTCGATGTCGGCGTTGCGATCGGCCGCGCTCTGATACATCGGATGCTCGACGTCGGTGCGAGCCCAGGTGAGCAGGTTGACCAGGCCGTCTGCGTTCCGTGCCAGATGGGTGAGCACGTGTGCCCTGGACCAGTTCGGCAACAGACTGGGCCCGGACACCACCGTGTCATCCAGTCTCTCCACCACCTCCAACAACGCCCGGTTGGCGACCTCCAGGGCGCGCAGGCCTTGCGCGGCGCTTGCTGCCGCGCCGCCGACGCTCGTCCTGGGTGCCACGAGGCTCTCCTCGAGAGGCTGTGGATGTGAAAGGTGGATCTCTGCCATGACTGCTTCTCTCCCCGACTTCAGGGGACGTGCCTTGCACCTCCAGCGTATGCCTGATTCGACTGACGTAGGAAGCACCCGATCGGGGACTTGCCCACTACTTCGAGTCGTCTCAATTACAGAGGGTCGCAATCTATGTCGCTGATGTGAGGCTAGGCACTCCAACGGCGGGTTGCCCCTCTGCGCGCAGTCACGAAGACCGGTTCCTGTCAGTGCTCAGACCTAGCATGGAGGCTGACCTGCGCCCGCTCGGGTGTACGACTCGCCGAGCGCGATGCCCCAGGTCTGCGGCGGGTGCGCAACCCTGTCGCACAGAAAATCTCGACCGACTCGGGCCGGTGACATCTCGCTCGGGCACGTGATCAGTTGAAGGGACCACAGTGTCAGACCGCCTCGTCGTTCGCGGCGCTCGCGAACACAACCTCCGCGGTGTCGACCTGGACCTGCCCAGGGACAGCCTCGTCGTGTTCACCGGACTGTCCGGCTCCGGGAAGTCGAGTCTCGCCTTCGACACCATCTTCGCGGAGGGTCAGCGTCGTTACGTGGAGTCGCTGTCCGCCTACGCGCGGCAGTTCCTCGGGCAGATGGACAAGCCCGACGTCGACTTCATCGAGGGCCTCTCGCCCGCGGTGTCGATCGACCAGAAGTCGACCAACCGCAACCCCCGTTCCACGGTCGGCACCATCACCGAGGTCTACGACTATCTCCGGCTGCTCTACGCACGTGCAGGCAAGCCGCACTGCCCGACGTGCGGCCACGCGATCAGCAGGCAGACCCCGCAGCAGATCGTCGACCAGGTCCTCGACCTGCCGGAGGGCACCCGGTTCCAGGTGCTCGCCCCCGTCGTGCGTGGGCGCAAGGGTGAGTACGTCGACCTCTTCGCCGAGCTGCCCACCCAGGGCTACTCGCGAGTGCGGGTCGACGGCGCGGTGCACCCGCTCACCGACCCGCCCAAGCTGAAGAAGCAGGAGAAGCACGACATCGAGGTCGTGATCGACCGGCTCGCCGTGAAGGCCTCGGCGAAGCAGCGGCTGACGGACTCGGTCGAGACGGCACTGCGGCTGGCCGACGGGCTCGTCGTGCTCGACTTCGTCGACCTCCCCGAGCACGACGCCGGTCGGGAGCGCCGGTTCTCCGAACGGATGGCCTGCCCCAACGGCCACTCGCTGGCCGTGGACGATCTCGAACCCCGTTCCTTCTCGTTCAACTCGCCCTACGGCGCCTGCCCCGAGTGCACCGGACTCGGGGTGCGCAAGGAGGTCGACCCCGAGCTGGTGGTGCCGGACGACGAGCTGTCGCTCGCCGAGGGCGCCATCGCGCCATGGGCCTCCGGCCAGACCGCGGACTACTTCACCCGGCTGCTGGAGTCGCTGTCGGAGAAGGTCGGCTTCCGCATGGACCTGCCGTGGCGCGGCCTGCCCGCCCGCGTGCAGAAGGCCGTGCTGCACGGCATCGACGAGCAGGTACACGTCCGCTACAGCAACCGCTACGGACGGGAGCGGTCGTACTACGCCGCGTTCGAGGGCGTCATCCCCTTCCTGGAGCGCAGGCAGGAGCAGACCGAGTCCGAGTTCATGCGGGACAAGTACGAGGGCTACATGCGGGAGGTGCCCTGCCCGGCCTGCCGGGGCACGCGGCTCAAGCCGGAGATCCTGGCCGTGACGCTGGCGCACCGTGACCAGGGCGACAAGTCGATCGCCGAGGTCTGCGCGATGAGCGTCGTGGAGTGCGCCCGCTTCCTCGAAGGACTCGCCCTGGGCGAACGCGAGGAGATGATCGCGGGCCGCGTTCTCAAGGAGGTCGCCGCCCGACTGGGCTTCCTGCTCGACGTGGGCCTGGACTACCTGTCCCTGGACCGGGCGGCGGGCACGCTCTCCGGCGGCGAGGCCCAGCGGATCAGGCTGGCCACCCAGATCGGCTCCGGGCTGGTCGGCGTGCTGTACGTGCTGGACGAACCGTCCATCGGCCTGCATCAGCGGGACAACCACCGGTTGATCGAGACGCTGAGCAGGCTTCGCGACCTGGGCAACACGCTGATCGTCGTGGAGCACGACGAGGACACCATTCGCGCCGCGGACTGGGTGGTCGACATCGGCCCCGGCGCGGGGGAGCACGGCGGGAAGGTCGTGCACAGCGGCTCTTACCAGGAGCTGCTGGCCAACGAGGAGTCACTGACTGGCGCGTACCTGGCCGGTCGTCGGGCCATCCCGGTGCCGGACAAGCGGCGGGCGATCGATCGCAGGCGACGGCTCACCGTCGTCGGCGCGCGCGAGCACAACCTGCGCGGCATCGACGTGTCCTTCCCGCTCGGGTGTCTGGTCTCCGTCACGGGCGTGTCGGGCTCGGGCAAGTCGACGCTGGTCAACGACATCCTGGCGCGGGTGCTGGCCAACAAGCTCAACGGGGCGCGCCAGGTGCCGGGCAGGCACACGCGGGTGACCGGACTCGACAACGTCGACAAGCTGGTGCAGGTCGACCAGTCGCCCATCGGACGCACGCCGCGCTCGAACGCCGCGACCTACACCGGGGTCTTCGATCACGTCAGGAAGCTGTTCGCCGCGACGACCGAGGCGAAGGTGCGCGGCTACCAGCCGGGCCGGTTCTCGTTCAACATCAAGGGCGGCCGCTGCGAGGCGTGTGCGGGCGACGGCACGATCAAGATCGAGATGAACTTCCTGCCCGACGTCTACGTGCCCTGCGAGGTCTGCCGAGGCGCCCGGTACAACCGGGAGACGCTGGAGGTCCACTACAAGGGCAAGACGATCGCCGACGTGCTGGACATGCCGATCGAGGAGGCGGCGACGTTCTTCGAGCCGATCACCGCGATCCACCGGCATCTCAAGACGCTGGTGGACGTCGGCCTCGGCTACGTGCGGCTCGGCCAGCCTGCCCCGACGCTCTCCGGCGGCGAGGCACAGCGGGTCAAGCTGGCCACCGAACTCCAGAAGCGGTCGACCGGACGCACCGTCTACGTGCTCGACGAGCCGACCACCGGCCTGCACTTCGAGGACATCCGCAAGCTGCTCGGCGTGATCAACGGACTGGTCGCCAAGGGCAACACGGTGATCGTGATCGAGCACAACCTCGACGTCATCAAGACGTCGGACTGGGTGGTCGACATGGGGCCGGAGGGCGGCTCCGGCGGCGGCACCGTGGTCGCCGAGGGAACGCCGGAACAGGTGCGGGCCGACGAGGCCAGCCACACCGGCCGCTTCCTGGCCCAGGTGCTCTGATCGGCGTCTCACCGGGTCGGGTTCCCGACTCGGCCCGGTGAGATCGCACCGTCGGCTGTGACTGCCCGCGGGCGGCAGCACGCGAGCCCGACTCATGCTCGGCGTCGCGGCCACGACAGCGCGATCACCGCCGCACCGCCGAGCAGGAGCAGCCCGATCGACACGGTGGGCGGAGGCCCCGAGATCGTCGCCACGAGCTCGTGGTCACCGGGGAACACCGTGTCCAGCGGCGTGGCGTAGGCGCGGCTCAGCTCGACTCCCGGCATCGCCTCCACGTTCTGCGCCTGCGCGGCCGCCGAGATCGCGGCGACGATCGCAGCGGCGGCGACGCCGAGGCAGAAGACCACCGGCGTCCCGTCGACGGGACGCACCCGGCGCCGAGCCTCGGCGCGCGCGACCACCGGCGCAGCGAGCGCGAGCAGCGTCATGCCCGCCAGGACCAACGGCCAGTCGTCGGGCAGCGCCCAGCCCGTCTCGGCCGAAGCCCGGCCTGCGTGCAGCAGCCCGGCCGAACCGATCATCATCAGGAGCGCCGCCGCGAGGAATCCGGTGCGAAGCCCGGAGCCGGGCCGCCAGACGGCGGCCGCCGTCGCCGCGCCCGCCGCCACCAGGAGGTACCCCCAGGCGGGCGGGCTCGGCGGTGCCGTCAGCGTCCCGATCGACACGAGGGCCAGCAGCGGCGACCAGACCGCGAACCGGGCGCCAGGCCTGGGGGAGCGGGCGGGCTCGGCGCGCCCGAGACGCTCCGGTCGAGGTTCTGCCTCGGCGTCGGCTGTCGCCGTCGTGTCCGGTGCGTCGATTCCGGTCGACGCCGCCTGGTCGGTGCTTGTCTCCGCCCCGGTCGACACAGCCGCAGGCGCCTCGGTGGTCGCCCCAGCCGCCGAGCGCCGCGTCGAGTGCCGGGCCCACGCCGCGCAGCCGAGGGCGGATGCCGCCACCCCGAGCGAGACCAGGGGCGTCTCGGCCGGGACCCACGAGGACGTCCCGCCCAGCGTGGTCGCGGCCAACGCGATCACCGGCAGGATCGCGCCCCGCCACGACGCATCGTCCAGGATCGGCGACCACGCCGACCGCAGCGCCGCGCCGAACACGAGGCAGGCCCCGAAGGCCACCAGGAACGAGGCCGAGGAGATCAGCGCCCCGCCGGGCTCCTCGGCGAACAGGACGTGGCCGGGATCGGCGGCCAACGGGGCGGGCAGGACGGCGAGGGCGCCGACGAGCAGCGCATCGGCCCCGGAGCGGAACAGCGCCGTCGCGATTAGGCCTGCCGTGCCCGCCAGCACCAGGGCCAGCCCGGCGGTGTCCAGCCCGTGCTGGAGCAGGCCGAGGCCGAAGTACGGCGGCAGGGGCAGTGACAGCGGCAGGGCCGCCGAGGCGAGCAGCAGCACACCTGCTGTCGCTGCCCAGGTCAGCAGCGTGACCCGGAGCGGCCGGAGTCTCGCGTCGGGCAGGGGGTCGGTCGTCGGCACGCGACGGAGGGTAATGACGGTGCCTGACGATCTCGCCGGTCGACGTCGCGGATCAGGGAGAACACGCGGTCGCGCCTGCGGATTCCAGACGGCGCGGTCGTCGCCCGCCGACGATCCGCCGCCCGAGCCTGCCCCGTGGCTCGCAGGCCCGTCGGGGACGACAGCTCAGTGGACGGGGCCGGTGTACTTCTCGCCGGGGCCCTGACCAGGTGCGTCGGGGTGGAGCGAACCCTCGCGGAAGGCGCGTTGCAGCGTCTGAAGGCCGTCGCGCAGCGGTCCGGCGTGCGGGCCGAGGTACTCGACGGAGGAAGTGACCAGTCCCGCCAGCGCGGTGATCAGGCGCCGCGCCTCGTCCAGGTCACGGTGCGGGCTCGTCGTCGGGTCGGCCTCGGCCAGGCCGAGTCGCTCCGCCGCCGCCGACATCAACATGACAGCCGCGCGGCTGATCACCTCGACGCTGGGCACCTCGGCGAGTTCCCGAACCTCGTCCGTCTCCACTGCCGCCGAGGCCTGGTCCTGCCCGTCCACTGGTCGCCGCTCATCCACGGCTGGTACCCTTCCACGAGCGACCAGCCTTCGCGTCAGCGGGGGCGGCAAGTGGAGCCCCGCTCCCACCCGAGTCGCCGCCTCAGGCGGCCGGGTCCGGTCCCGATGCCGACCAGATCGGTGTCGGTCTGTCGTGGTTCGTCGTGCAGACGTCGAACCGAACGGACAGCGTGCGACGACTTCGTCGTACGGATCGGTCGGATACGGGCCCCGATCGCCTTTACCGGCGGCGGGGCCTTCGTCATCCGAAGGGTGCTCCGCCTGCCGTGGCGCAAGTCTGAACGTCACGAACCTAGGAGGCCCCATCAGCGCCGAGACGCGCATCAACGACCGTATCCGCGTACCGGAGGTCCGGCTCGTCGGACCCAACGGCGAGCAGGTGGGGATCGTCCGCATCGAGGACGCGCTCCGACTCGCCCAGGAAGCGGATCTGGACCTCGTCGAGGTCGCACCGCAGGCCCGGCCGCCGGTCTGCAAGCTCATGGACTACGGCAAGTTCAAGTACGAGAGCGCGCAGAAGGCTCGCGAGTCCCGCCGTAACCAGCAGCTCACGGTCATCAAGGAACAGAAGCTCCGGCCGAAGATCGACTCGCATGACTACGCGACCAAGCGTGGCCACGTGGTCCGCTTCCTCGAGCACGGGAACAAGGTCAAGGTGACCATCATGTTCCGTGGTCGTGAGCAGTCCCGCCCGGAGCTGGGCTACCGCCTGCTCCAGCGACTGGCCGAGGACGTGGCCGAGCTGGGCTTCATCGAGGCGACGCCGAAGCAGGACGGTCGAAACATGATCATGGTGCTTGCCCCGCACAAGAAGCAGCCGCCGAGGGGCAGGTCCGGCGACGGCGCCGATGCCGATGCCGACGAGACCGTCGCCGAGGGCGGCCAGTAGTCGGTTCATGTGGCCGTGGGACGGGCCGTCGGCGAACGGCCCGCCCACGCCGTGTGACAGCCGGCCGTCGATCACGGCGGCGAACAAGACGAAGAAGAGACAAGGACAGGACATGCCGAAGCAGAAGACGCACAGCGGCGCCTCCAAGCGGTTCCGGGTGACCGGCACCGGCAAGATCCGCCGTGAGCGGTGCGGTCACCGGCACTACCTGGAGCGCAAGGAGAGCAGGCTCGCCCGCCGTCTGGAGGGCACCGTCGAGGTGTCTCCCAACGACGCGCCCCGCATCAAGCGGATGCTCGGACGCTGAAGCCCGCGGCGGGACGGCGAACGCGAGGTCGGAACGATCTCACGCCGCAGTCCGCGAGCCGTCACCTTTACTAGCCACCGGGGCACCAGCACCACTCGCCCCTAGAGATTGACAGGACGGAACCGTGGCACGCGTCAAGCGAGCTGTGAACGCCCACAAGAAGCGCCGTGCGATCCTCGAGCAGGCCAGCGGCTACCGGGGGCAGCGCTCCCGGCTGTACCGCAAGGCCAAGGAGCAGATGCTCCACTCGCTCACCTACGCCTACCGGGACCGCCGCGCGCGCAAGGGTGACTTCCGCAAGCTGTGGATCACCCGGATCAACGCTGCCGCCCGGATCAACGGCATCAGCTACAGCAGGCTGATCCAGGGCCTGCGGCTCGCCGAGATCGAGGTCGACCGCAAGATCCTCGCCGAGCTCGCGGTGAACGACCCCGAGACGTTCGCGGTGCTCGCCGAGGCCGCCAAGGCGGCGCTGCCCGCCGAGGATCAGGAGAGCCTGGCCTGAGTGCGGACCCGCGCACCGCTCGACCCGAGGCGGTTCCGGCTCCCTTCACGGAGCGGACCCCTCGGGTCGCTGCCGCGCGCCGACTGACGACGAGGACCGGCCGGGAGCGCGCAGGCAGGTTCCTCGCCGAGGGTGCCCAGGCCGTGCGAGAGGCGCTCGACTGGGCCGAGCGCGGCGTGGGCCGGGTGTTCGAGCTGTTCGCCACCCCGGAGGCCGCGCAGCGGCACGTCGAGGCGTGGCAGCGAGCAGGCGTCGCAGGCATCCCTACCAGCCTGATCACCGAGAAGGCCGCCGCCGGGCTCTCCGAGACCGTCACCCCACAGGGCCTCGTCGCGGTCTGCGGGCTCGTCGACGTGCCGTTGGCGACCGCGCTGACAGGCAGTCCGAGGCTGGTCGCGGTGCTGGTCGAGATCGCCGATCCGGGCAACGCCGGAACGGTGCTGCGCGTGGCCGATGCGGCGGGCGCCGACGCGGTGATCTTCGCGGGATCGGCCGTCGACCCGCACAACGGCAAGTGCGTCCGGGCCACCACCGGCAGTCTGTTCCACCTCCCGGTGGCCAGGGAACGTGACGTCGACGCGGTCCTGGCAGCCTGCCGGGCCGCAGGCCTACGACTGGTCGCCGCCGACGGTCGAGCGGATCAGGACCTCGACGCCGCCGACCGGGCAGGCGATCTCGCCGCGCCCACCGCCTGGCTGTTCGGCAGCGAGGCGCATGGACTGTCGTCCGAGGTGCGGTCGTCCGCCGACACGACGCTGGCCGTCCCCCTCCACGGCCGCGCGGAGAGCCTCAACCTCGCCACCGCCGCGGCGGTCTGCCTCTACGCCACCGCCAGGGCGCAGCGGGCCTGAGCAGTTGGCGGCGGCCGGAGTTCGTCGAGCGCGCGGTCATCGGCCGACTGGCGGTGCGGGACGTGGCAGCCTTTCCACCTCTACCGGCCTGAACAGACCTCGGCGATGAACGCCGAGGTCAGTGCCCGGTGCGCAGTAGGGACATGCTGTGCTCGGCGATGCTCGCCGCCACCTGCCGGTGCAGTTCGGGGTGCTTGGCGATCTCTTCCCCGCACCTCGGCCAGTGCTCCCGCATCCGGTCCACGACGGTCACGGACTCGGACACGAGGTCGTCCGCGAGGTCGGGGGCATGCAGCTTGTGTGCGAGCCGCGCGAAGGTCGTGGCGTTCACGGCGCTGAAGCGCCTGCCTCGGCCGAACTTCAACGCCAGGTTCTCCGGCTCGTCGACGTGGTCTCGATACGGTGCGGTGGCGACGAGGTCATACGCTGGTGAGAGCGTCGGCACCCGTCGGTCGGGGTAGATCAACGACCAGTTCTTCAGGTGTGCATCGCCGTTCGAGATCAGGATGCAGAACGTGAGCCTGCGGACGAACTCGCGGAGCGCGGCCGGGTCTCGCCTTCGGTAGATCAGCGCAGCGACGGTCTCGTAGGCGCCGTGGTACTTGTCGTCCGGATAGAAGCCTCGGACCTGGGCGAGGTCTTCGATATGAACCGGTCTGCGGTTCTCGTCTCGATCGAAGCGACGGACGGCGAACGCCCACTCCTCCCGTCCCGGCCAGGTTCCCGGTGGTAGCCCGGTCAACTCCTCGCGGTGTACCAGCCTGCGGTCGGGGACGTCGATGCCGACGGCTGCGGCGAGCGTCATCATCGTGTACTCGTTGCTGGGCACCTGTGAATGGTGTGCGTCCGGAAGTTTGACGATCCAGTCGCCACCTTCACCGAAAGCAGGCAGGGTGAAGCGCTCGCCCTGCGCGAGCATGGAGAACTTGAGGCCGACCCCGGCGAGGGAGAACCGCCAGGCAGGGTGCGTCGTGACGGGCGAGCGTGCCTGCTGGGCCGCCTTGTCCCACTCGGACAGATCGGGGGGTTCGTCGTCGGCGAGTACCCGGACGGCGCCAGGAAGATCGTGTCCGACCTGGGCGAGCAGTTCCATCTCCCGATCGGCTGACACCCGCCGGTCCACTGCGATCCACTGGCGCAGCCTGCCCTCCGGAAGCAGGTTGGAGAACCAGGGCGGCAGTCGGAGGTGTGCGGCATGTCTACGGGTCAGGTCCTGCTCGAAGTCGAGCCCGAGCACCGCGCGATCGGGATCTTCCCGGTAGGCCTCCTGCAGGACGAACCGGGTGTGGTCCCCGCGTTGGAACAACGTGCCGACCCGCTGGTCGTGCAACCAGACCGCGTGCGCTGTCTCACGAATCGTCATTGTCTCCCTCGTCATCCAGATCGAATTCCGCGAGCGGCGGGGTGTCTTCGAATCTGTGCTCGCACTGGTGTCGGAGGAACGAGGCGACGACGTCGTCCAGCGTTCGTTGTCTGATCTCGAGAAACTCGGTGTGGTGGCCGCCGGCGACGGCTTCGGCGGCATCGACGGTGATGCCGTGCGAGCGCGCTGTCTCAGCCCACTGCTGATCGCTCTGCATCGGGTGTCGACCACCGAGGACGGATTCGGGCTCGATCAGTTCCGAGTCGAGCAGCAACAGCTGATTAGCCGACCACGACAGCTTCGCGTTGTCGATTTCCCCCCGACGGAACAGCGGGGCGATGGCCTGGCCTGCCGTGGTCCTCCCGTCGAGCGTGGCAGCGAGATCGGTCTGTTCATAGGGCGCACCGGTCGTCCAGGAACGCGGGGCGAGCGCCCACCAGCCACAGAGCATGATCTTCGTCGCCGCGTTGTTGGTCCGGAAGCTGCGGCCGTCCGGAAGAGCGATCTCGGCCGGGTCGGTGACGGTGAGCAGCCGCTGTATCGAGCCGCTGGGATCACCTGGTCTGATCTGCGTGTTGAGCTTTCTGGTCGCACCTGCAGTTCCGCCGGGCCAGGCCCTGGTACCGACCAATGCGGCCCGCCAGTACCAGCGACGAAGCAGGACTCGATCACGGCCGACGGGGTCGGGGTGGTGGGCGAAGTACCGGCTGAGCACGACCAGGAGATAGCGGTAGGGCAGCATGCCGACGTGAGGGACGCCTGCGTCATGCTGGAGGAACGACACCGCACGAGCCAACGCCGAGCGAGTCTCGCCGTATGCGGCATCTCGATCCTCGTCGGGAAATTCCACCTCGGCTCGGCGCCGGTGATCATCGAACTCGAGCCGGATATCGCGCTGGGTGTCGACGCCGCGTCGTGCCAGGATCGCCTGCAACACCGTGTTGTCGTCGATTCGTCCGAAGCGGAGTTCTGCATCGATCTGCTCGGAGATCGCCTGGATGTCGAGTCGTCGATCAGCCGTCTCATCGCCTGCATTGAGCGCGCTGAACACCTCGGCTCTGCGGAGTGGCTTCCCGTAGTTGTTCATCCGGTCGAAGATGTCCTGCAGCGCCTCGACCTCGCCGTGCTCGACCTGGTACGCCGGGATGCTGAACTGACGGATCAGCGTCGCCACCTCGCTCGCCTCATTGAGCAGATGGCTGATCTCGGGCCTGGCCGCGAACCACTGAAGCAGCCGTTGCAGGTCGAAGATGACGGAGAGGGGAACCAGCCAGGGGCTGTCAGGGGCCGCCTGCCGGGACAGGGTCCGCTCGCGGAGGTCGTAGGCCAGTCGGAAGCGGGGGTCTTCACCGCCGTCCGGGTGCAGGGTGTTGGCGAGGCTGGTCAGACGCTGTTGCCCGTCGACGACCCAGAGCGCCCGATTCTCCGCAGGGGCTTCGATCTCTAGTGCGCCCAGCCGAACCGGCCCGGCCGGTGCCGGACGAATCCACAACAGCAGGCTGCCGATCGGATAGCCCTTGAGGATGCTGTCGAACAGGCGACTCACATCCTGCGAGCCCCAGCGGTAGTCGCGCTGGAAGTGAGGGATACGCACGTTGCCTGCCCATGCCTGGCGCACGAGTGCTTCCAGTTCATAGATCTTGGTCGTGGGTCGCGCATCGAGTCGGTCGGTCACGGGTCGTCTCCCTGTCGGTATCTGGCAAGGCTCTCAGATCGCGCCAAGCCGATTTCGGGCGCTCCAGGTGTTCGCGTGACCACGGACGGTGTCGCCAGATCTCGGGTGTCGACCGGACGGTGATGCAGCTCATCCAATGGTGCCGGGCGGAATCGTGTCCGGTCGCCCGCCCCGCCCGGTTCCGCGCGCCTGCCGGACTGCTTCGGCATCTGCCGGAAACAGGGTGCGGGCGGGTCGGGCTCGTCGGCTAAAATCGGGCCGCTGCCTGCGGCATCGACGTCGCAGGAGGAGATCAGCCGTCTGGCAACCCTGGGGAGTACCCGCGCTCATGTCCGGAGTCAATGACAGCTACGACCCGAAGGAGGTCGCGGCGCTCGCGCCGCAGACCCTGAACCTCGCGGTCGATGCGGCCCGCGAAGCCTTCGAGAAGGCCGTCGACCTGGACGAACTCGGCGCCGTGAAGCCGGCTCACCTCGGCGATCGATCGCCGTTGCTGCTGGCCCGCCGCGAGATCGGCGCGCTGCCGCCCGCTGCGCGTTCCGAGGCGGGCAAGCGGGTCAACGAGGCTCGCACCGCGATCGACGCCGCCTTCGAGAGCCGCCGGAGCGCGCTGCTCGTCGAGCGGGACGAGCGGGTGCTGCGGGAGGAGACGGTCGACGTCACCCTGCCCGTCGACCGGCACGCCCCCGGCGCCCGGCATCCGCTGACCGTCCTGGCCGAGCGGGTCGCCGACGTCTTCCTCGCGATGGGGTACGAGATCGCCGAGGGCCCGGAGCTGGAGGCCGAGTGGTTCAACTTCGACGCGTTGAACCTCGGCAAGGACCACCCGGCGCGCTCCATGCAGGACACCTTCCACGTCGCGCCCGCCGACTCGGGGCTGGTGCTGCGCACTCAGACCTCGCCGATGCAGATCAGGACGCTGCTGTCTCGTGATCTTCCGGTGTACGCCGTCGGCCCCGGTCGGACCTTCCGCACCGACGAACTCGACGCCACCCACACCCCGGTGTTCCACCAGACCGAGGGGCTGGCGGTGGACAAGGGCCTGACGATGGCCCACCTCAAGGGCACCTTGGACGCGTTCGCCCGCGCGATGTTCGGCGAGGGTGCTCGTACCCGACTCCGGCCGTCGTTCTTCCCGTTCACCGAGCCCTCGGCCGAGGTCGACGTCTGGTTCGAGGAGCGTAAGGGCGGCGCGGGCTGGGTCGAATGGGGCGGCTGCGGCATGGTCAATCCCAACGTCCTTCGTGCCTGCGGCGTCGACCCGGAGGTGTACTCCGGCTTCGCGTTCGGCATGGGTCTGGAGCGGACCCTGCAGTTCCGCAACGGTATTCCGGACATGCGTGACATGGTCGAGGGTGACGTTCGGTTCACCCTGCCCTTCGGCGTCCAGGCGTGAGACGCCGACAGCAGTCAGGCGTGACCCGCCGAGACGGTCTCGGCATGATCCGCCCAGACGGAGCAACCCGGACGACCCGGTCGACAAGAGAGGCCTGAGCTAGTGCGTATCCCGGTTTCCTGGCTGGTCCAGCATCTGGTGGAGCCGCCAGAGGACATCACACCGGAGCAGTTGGCTGAGGCGTTCGTGCGGATCGGCCTCGAGGTCGAGTCCGTCGACACCCTCGGTCCGGTCAGCGGGCCCCTGGTCATCGGCCGGGTCGTCGAGATCGAGGAGCTGACCGAGTTCAAGAAGCCGATCCGCTTCTGTCGCGTGGAGGTCGGCAGGCTGGGCGGGCCGTCGGCCGACGCGAGCGACGGTGAGCAGGCGGAGGACGCCGATCGGCCGTTCGAGGGTGACCCGAATCCCGTGGTCCGGGAGGCCACCGGCGAGCCGGACATCCGGGGGATCGTCTGCGGGGCCCGCAACTTCGTCGAGGGCGACCTGGTGGTCGTGGCGCTGCCCGGCGCGGTGCTCCCCGGCGACTTCGTCATCAGCGCCCGCAAGACCTACGGCCGGGTCAGCGACGGCATGATCTGCTCCGCCAAGGAGTTGAACCTCGGCGAGGATCACTCGGGCATCCTCGTGCTGCCCTCCGGCACCGCGGCGCCCGGCGCCGATGCGGCGAAACACCTGGAGCTGAACGACTCGGTCATCGAGCTGGCGATCACACCGGACCGAGGCTACTGCTTCTCGGTGCGCGGCCTGGCCAGGGAGATCGCCTGCGCGCTCGACCTGTCCTTCCGCGATCCCGCCGTGCTCGAACTGCACGAGTCCGACGGCGACGCCTGGCCGGTGCGGATCGAGGACGAGAACGCCTGCTCCCGCTTCGTGTTCCGCCGCGTCACCAGCGTCGATCCGACGGCCCCTACCCCGTGGTGGCTGCGTCGTCGGCTGATGCTCTCCGGCATCCGGTCGATCTCGCTCACCGTCGACCTCACCAACTACATCATGTTGGAGGTCGGTCAGCCGCTGCACGCCTACGACGCCGCGAAGGTGCGCGGCACGGTGGTCGTCCGCAAGGCGGCGGCGGGCGAGAAGCTCGAGACCCTCGACGGGCAGACCAGGACGCTGGACCCCGACGACATCGTGATCTGCGACGACACCGGGCCCATCGGTCTGGCAGGCGTCATGGGCGGTGCGAAGACGGAGATCGGCGCGAAGAGCACCGACGTCCTGATCGAGGCCGCCTCCTTCGACTCCGCGACCGTCGGACGCATGGTGCGCAGGCACAAGCTGCCGAGCGAGGCGGCCAAGCGTTTCGAACGGGTCGTCGACCCTGCCCTGCCCGCCGTCGCCGCGGAGCGCACCGCGAAGGCGCTGGCGCACTACGCCGAGGGCAGCCTGCATCGTGGCCTGACCGACGTGGGTCATCCGCAGGTGCCCGCGCCGGTGACGATGCCGCTGGCCCTGCCGGACGAGGTCGCAGGCGTCCGCTACGAGCGCGGCGTGACGGCGCGGCGGCTCCAGCAGATCGGCTGTCGGGTGGAGGTGGGCACCACCACGGAGGGCACGGCGGTCGTCAAGGCCACCCCGCCGACCTGGCGTTCCGACCTCGTCCAGCCCGCCGACCTGGTCGAGGAGGTGCTGCGGCTGGAGGGCTATCACACGATTCCCTCCGTCCTGCCGTCCGCGCCTGCCGGTCGGGGACTGACGGACGCCCAGCGGCGCAGGCGGGCCGTGTCCAGGGCGATCGCCTCGGCCGGGTACGTCGAGGTGCTGCCCTTCCCCTTCGCGGGCCGGGCCGACTGGGACGCGCTCAACCTGCCTGCCGACGATCCGCGCAGGCGCACCATGCGGCTGGCCAATCCGCTCGAGGCCGATCGCGGCGAGCTGGTCACCACGCTGCTGCCCGGCCTGCTCGATGCCGTGGTGCGCAACGTGGCTCGCGGACATCGCGACGTGGCCCTGTTCCACATCGGACAGGTCGTGCGGCCCGACGAGCAGCTGGCTCCGATGCCCGAGGTGAGCGTCACGCAGCGGCCGTCCGAGGCCCAGGTCGCCGCGCTGCTCGCCGCGCTGCCCGCGCAGCCGGTGCACGTGGCCGCGGTGCTCGCGGGCAGGCGGGAGTTGTCCGGCTGGTGGGGGCCGGGACGGGTCGCCGACTGGTCCGATGCCGTGTCGCTCGCCCTGCTCGTCGGGGAGACCGCAGGCGTCGAGCTGCAGGTCTCCTCGGACGACCTCGCGCCGTGGCATCCGGGGCGCTGCGCCCGATTCACCGTGGGCGGCGAGGTCGTCGGCCATGCCGGCGAGCTGCATCCGAAGGTCGTCGAGGCGCTGGGACTGCCCAAGCGGGCGTGTGCGCTGGAGCTGAACCTCGACGCGCTGCCGCTGACGGACCCCAGGCCCTCGCCGAGGATCTCCGCCTACCCGCCGGTGCTGTTGGACCTCGCCCTGGTGGTGGACGCCGCAGTGCCTGCCGCCGACGTGACCGAGGCCGTGCGGTCCGGTGCGGGCGAGCTGATCGAGGACGTCCGACTCTTCGACGTCTACCGAGGGGAGCAGGTGGGCGAGGGCAGGCAGTCGCTGGCCTTCTCGCTGCGGTTCCGCGCCGTCGACCGCACGTTGACGGTCGAGGAGGCCACCGCAGGGCGGGACGCCGCGGTGGCTGCGGCGGCCGACCGGGTCGGCGCCGAACTCCGGTCCTGATCACCGAGGGTGCCGGGCAGCCCGATCGGGTCTGCCCGGCAGCCCTGGTGATGTCACCGATCTCTCGTCGCAGCCCTAGACGCTGAGCGAGCTGAACGGCAGTGTCGCCAGGCCCAACCCGGCGAGCAGGTTGACGCCGGTCGCGGCGGCGAAGACTCCGATCGGCCGCCAGCCCGCCTCACGCAGCGCGGCGACCCGGAACTCCAGTCCGATGCTGATGAAGGCCAGGATCAGGAACCACGCAGGTCGTTGACGATCCCGATGACGTCAGCCGCCGTCGCCGGGTCCGCCGCCGACTGGTACCAGGTGGCGATGACCGAGGCGAGGATGACGCCGAGCACGAACTTCGGGAATCGCTGCCACAACGCGGAGACGCCCGGTCGTGGTGCGTCCGGATTCCGCTCGACCTTCAGCGTGAAGTACGCGGTCAACGCCACCGCGACGACGCCCATCAGCGCGTTCTGCGTCACCTTGACGATGCTCGCGATCTGCAGGGCCTCCTCGCCGACGATCGCGCCTGCCGCCGTCACGGCCGCGGTCGTGTCGATGTTCCCGCCGATCCAGGCGCCCGCCACCTCGGTGCTCAGCCCGAAGGCCTCGGCGAGTGCGGGCAGGATGAAGATCGACGGCAGGGCGAAGAGGATCACCAGGCTGGCCGTGTAGGCGAGCTGCTCGCGTTTGGCCTGCACCGCCCCCGCTGCGGCGATCGCGGCGCTCACCCCGCAGATCGACACGGCGGAGGCCAGCAGCGCACGCAGCTTGTCGGCCAGTCCGAGTCGTCCGCCGAGCCACCAGGTGAACCCGAAGACGATCGTGATCAGCAGGACGGCTTGTGCGATGGCGGGGCCTGCCGCACTGACCACCACCGCGAGGTTGGTGGAGGCGCCCAGCAGGACCGGGCCGGTCTTGATGAAGAACTCGGTGCGGAACGCACCGCTGAGGCGGTCGCGGATGCGCAGTCTGGTGAGCACCAGATTGCCGAGCAGGCCGAGCAGGATCGCGTAGACCGGGTATTCGACGGCGGAGAGGAACTCCTCGGCCCAGGTGCCCGCCATCGCCTCGGGCACACCCTGTTCGAGCACGCGGACGAGGGTTGCGAGCAGCAGCACGGTGAGCAGCCCGGCCGCCGTTCAGCCGATCGTCCCGGCGCGCGATGCGGCCGGTGGCTCTGTTGCGGTCGACCCGTCCGACTGCGGTGCGTCCGGCGTTCGCTCCGCTGCCGCGCTCCGGGCGGCATCGGCGTCGGAGCCTGCGGTCGGTCCCGAGTCCGGGGTTTCGTCGATCTCGCCTGGGGGGAGCTGCCGTTCGCTCATCGCGGCACCAGCCCGACCGGGATGACGCCGAGAAGCGTCAGCGCCAGCAGGAGGAGGCCGAGGCCGGTGGCAGCCCGGTCTTCGTTGATCGTGATCCGTCGGGGAACAGGCCGGTCGGCAGGCGCCTGGGCTGCGTCGTCTGCACCACTCATGTCGTTCCTTCGCCGAATAGCGTGGAGTGCTGGATGCGGGTGAAACTACTGTCGAACAGGTGGCTGCCCAGAACCGCATCGGAACGACCACATCGTGGAATTCCTGCCGAATCGGCCTTTCGCCGGGCGAGAACGGCAGGCACGTCCTCGGGCAGAACGTGGTGGGCGCGCGATCGGCTTCGTCACCGCCCGTATGGCCGTGTTGCGCGGGAACCTCGGCGGCGTCGACCCGGTTCGCGAGGGCGATTCCCGGGTGCAGGCCGCCCTTCGGCGCGACTCCGGGTGATCGCGGGGCATCTCGGGGAAATTCCGGAGGCGTGTCGCGAGCGGAGCTGCTGAACTGGGAACATGACCGAGACGCTGACCCGAAGGATTCCGCCGTCGGCCACCGACGGTCCCGCAGCCGACGACGATGAGATCAAAGCCCTGCTGGCCGAGGCCACCGACGCCTGGACACGAGGGGACGCGGCAGGCTTCGTCGCGGTCTTCGCCCCGGACAGCGAATTCGTGGGTGCCGACGGCGTGCTTCGCCGAGGCAGACTATCGAATCAGCGGTGGCATTCCCGGCTGTTCTCCGGGGTGTTCCGAGGCAGCAGGCTCGTCTTCGAAGTGGAATCCATTCGATTCCTGAGTGCGCATGTCGCGGTGGCCCATGCGCTTTCCTCGGTCGTCTATCCCTGGCAGGCCGAGCCCGGTCCACGGACGTCGTCTCGGGGCACCTGGGTGTTGATTCGGCAGGACGGGCGATGGCTGGTGAGTGCGGTGCAGCATTCCCGCCTGCGTCCCACGACCGGGACGGGTGCCTCTCGGCTGTCCACCACGGTGGTGAGTCTGCGCGGCAGGCTCACTCGGCGCCCCCGTCGGCGGTCGCATCCCGGTCGGGCCGCCTGATTCGAGGACTCGTCCCGCTGCTCGCAGACCGCCGCGGTCCGTGACGGCGCGTCGCCTGCCGCGCTGGGGTCCGAGCGCGGCGCACCTGTCGTCGCCGGGGCACCTGCTCGATGCTGCTGCCCGTCATCGACGCTGCCCGTCATCGACGCTGCCTGCCCGGACTCGGCGGGCGGGCTCGATCGGGCGGCTCGCGACGCGGCCCGACCGTCGCCGCCTCAGGCGAGCGAGTCCAGGACGGCGGCCGGTTCGGGTGCCCGGGGGAGGAACATCGGGTGACCGGCATGGCGGGTGTGCACGTCGAATCGGTCGTCGGGGGTGAGCGCGTCGGCCTCGGCGATCATCCGATCCCGCATCGCCACGGGGATCGAGCGGTCTTCGGCGAGTCGCACCTGGCTGCGTGGAAGCCGGCGCCCCGCGTCTCGGCGCGAAGCCGAGCGTCGGTCGTCGCGATCGACATCGTCTCGTCGGAGTCCATCGTGTCGAGCACCGCGCGGAACGCGTCGTGAGCACAGATCGCAGGTCGGTGATGTGCGAGACGACGGCGAGTACGGCGGTCTGCCCGGAATTCGGCGGCGGTCGGACGGACGTCGTCGCATGGCAGGACCCTGCATCGAGGTCCAGCCCCGCCTGCCGACGTGACGGCGGGCGAGTAGGTCTGTGGCCGCGATCATCCGTGTAGTGCGCCGGAGCTCGCCCACGCCCGGTCCCGATGCTCACCGACGGACGACGACAGGAGGGCGGCGCAGGCCCCCGTGTTCTCCTCCCGATCGCGACGCCGTCGTCTCGTCTCGGTCTGTTGTGCTCGCCGTCGGAACGCGCCGAGCTGGTGATCAGTCGGTGGGCGCGGCTATACAGGGCCTCGGCAGCAGGCCGCCGAGCCCCGGCAGCGCGGGACCCGACCGAGACAGAGGACGACTTTCGATGACCAGCCGGCTCCGGCAGCTCGAGGAGAACAGCGATACAGAGGGCTGCTTCCTGCGGGAGGTCGAGTCGTTCCGTCGTGAACTGCGTGCGCACTGCTACCGGCTGCTGGGCTCGGTGCACGATGCCGAGGACCTCGTCCAGGAGACGGTGCTGCGTGCCTGGCGTGGGCGGGCGGGATTCGACGGGCGGTCGAGCCTGCGGACCTGGCTGTATCGGATCGCGACGAGGGCCTGTCTGACCGCGTTGGAACAGCGTGGCAGGCGGCCGCTGCCCGTCGGGCTCGGCGGCGCGAACGCCGATCCGCGCGGCCCGCTGGACTCCCGACCCGAGGTGCCGTGGCTGGAACCGATGCCGGATGCGCTGTTCGCCGACCCCGCCGAGATCGTCACTGATCGGGCGGACGTCCGCCTCGCCTTCATCGCCGCGCTCCAACACCTGGCTCCTCGGCAGCGCGCGGTGCTGATCCTCCGGGATGTGCTGTGCTGGCAGGCCTCGGAGGTGGCGGAGCTGCTCGACGTCACGACGGTCGCGGTGAACAGCGCACTGCAGCGGGCCCGCGAGCGGCTGGCTCGGCTCTCGATCGCGGAGAAGGAGCTGGTCGAGCCGTCGGCAGCCGAGGAGCGCGCGACGCTCGCGCAGTACGTCGCGGCCTTCGAGGCCAAGGACGTCCCGGCCGTCGTGCACCTGCTCGCCGCCGACGCCGTCTGGGAGATGCCCCCGTTCGCCGCCTGGTATCGAGGCAGGCGAGACGTCGGCCGCCATCTGGTCACGAGGTGTCCCGGCGGTCCCGGTGACCTTCGCCTCATCCAGACGAGGGCGAACGGGTCGCCCTGCGTCGCGCTCTACCTGCTCGATGCGGCCCGCGGCGATCACCGGCCGTTCGCCCTGCAGACGCTGACTCTGGCGCGCGTCGGGATCGTCCATGTGGTCACCTTCTTCGATCTGCGGCTGTTCCGGACCTTCGGCCTGCCCGCGAGCCTGCCCGCCGTCTCCGCCGAGTCGTGCCGGAGCGCCGCGCACCTCCCGAGGGGGTGACGCCTCGCGGGAGACGGCCGGGCGCGTGGTGAATCACGGGGGATCGGGCGGGGGCCACGGCGCTGCGACGCGGTGGCGGTGCGACTCCGGCGGCGCGAGTCCGACGGCGGCTCGGCGGCGAATCCGCAGGTGTGACCACGGGCACGCGCCTCGAGGGGCGACCGTGTCGCCCACTCGTGTCACCCGAAAGTCGGTTGATTGACTTTGCATGGCTGTGCATAATCATTCGCATGACGGTTCGAGTGGCGGTCGCCGGAGCCAGTGGGTATGCGGGTGGGGAGCTGCTGCGGCTGCTCCTCGCCCACCCCGAGGTCGAGATCGGCGCGCTCAGCGCGGGCGGCAGTGCGGGTACGACGTTGGGCAGACACCAGCCGCACCTCGGTCCCCTCGCCGAGCGCGTGCTCGTCGACACCACCCCGGCGGCGCTCGCGGGCCACGACGTCGTGTTCCTCGCGCTGCCCCACGGCCACTCGGCCGCCCTCGCCGATCAGCTCGACCCGGCGACGGTCGTCATCGACTGCGGGGCGGATTTCCGGCTCGCCGATTCCGCCGACTGGGAGCGCTGGTACGGCGGGCCGCACGCGGGACGGTGGCCCTACGGCCTGCCGGAGCTGCCCGGCGCTCGCGAATCGTTGGCAGGCGCCCGCCGGATCGCCGTGCCCGGCTGCTTCCCCACCACCACGCTGCTCGCGACCACCCCGGCCTTCGCCGAGGGCGTGGTCGAGCCGGACCTGGTCGTGGTCGGCGTCACCGGCACCTCCGGTGCGGGCCGCGCACTCAAGCCGCACCTGATCGCCTCCGAGGTGCTCGGCTCCGCGTCGGCGTACGGGGTCGGCGGCGTCCACCGGCACACCCCGGAGCTGACCTCGAACCTCACGGCGGCGGCGGGCAGGCCGGTGCGGGTGTCCTTCACCCCCGTGCTCGCCCCGATGTCGCGGGGCATCCTCGCCACCTGCTCCGCCCCGATCGTCGCCGGGCTCGACGAGCAGGCGGCCCGCGAGGTCTACCGGAAGGCCTACGCCGATGAGCCCTTCGTCCGTCTGCTGCCTGCGGGCACCTGGCCGACCACCGCCGCGACGATCGGCTCCAACGCCGTTCACCTTCAGCTCGCAGTGGACCAGGAAGCGGGCCGCCTCATCGTCGTCGCCGCGCTCGACAACCTCACCAAGGGAACGGCGGGCGGCGCCGTCCAGAGTATGAATCTCGCACTCGGCCTGCCGGAGACCACCGGCCTGAGCACCGTGGGAGTCGCACCGTGAGCACCACATTCTCCGCTGAACTCGGCGACCTGCCCCTCGACCGCGAACTCGGCGTCACCGCCTCGGCGGGCTTTCGTGCCGCAGGCGTCGCCGCCGGCATCAAGGCAGGCGGCGCCAAGGACCTCGCCCTGCTGGTCAACGACGGCCCCGCCGACGTGGCGGCAGGCGTGTTCACCACCAACAAGGTCGTCGCCGCACCGGTCCGCTGGTCGCAGCAGGTCCTGACCCATCACCGGCTCCGCGCCGTGGTGTTGAACTCCGGCTGCGCCAATGCCTGCACGGGGCCGGCGGGCTTCCAGGACACCCACGCCACGGCGGAGGGCGTCGCCGAGCTGCTCGAGATCGGCGCGATCGACGTCGCGGTGTGCTCCACCGGGCTCATCGGCGAGCGGCTGCCGATGGACGCGGTGCACGGCGGGGTCCGCACCGCAGTCGAAGCGCTCTCCAGTGCGGCCCGGTCCGGGCTCGACGCCGCCACCGCCGTGATGACCACCGACACGGTTCCCAAGCAGGTCGCCTACCGACACCCGGCCGGGTGGAGCATCGGCGGGCTGGCCAAGGGCGCGGGAATGTGCGCACCGAACATGGCGACGATGCTCTCCCTCATCACCACCGACGCGGTGGTCGACGCCAAGCTGCTCGACTTCGCCCTGCGTGCTGCCGTGGAACGCACCTTCCACCGTCTCGACGTCGACGGCTCGACCTCCACCAACGACACCGTCCTGCTCTGCTCCTCCGGCGCCTCCCGGATCAGCCCTGCTGCGGGCGTCTTCACCAGCGCACTCACCGAGGTGTGTGCCGACCTGGTGCAGCAGCTGCAGATCGACGCGGAGGGTGCGACGAAGCGGGTGCGCATCGAGGTGAGCGGGGCGGACAGTGAGGGCGACGCGACGAGGGTCGCCCGCACCGTCGCCGAAGACCACCTGGTCGGCACCGCCCTGTTCGGCTCGGACCCGAACTGGGGCCGGATCGCCATGGCGGTCGGCCGGTCGGGTGCCGACGTCGATCCGGATCTCCTCGACATCAGCATCAACGGCATCCTGCTCTGCAAGAACGGGGCGAAGGCCGCCGAACGGGACACCGCCGACCTGTCCGGGCCGGAGATCGAGGTCCGCATCGATCTCAAGCTGGGCGAGGAGAGCACCACGGTGCTCACCACCGACCTGTCCCATGCCTACGTCGAAGAGAACAGCGCGTACTCGTCATGAGCACGCCAGGCGATTCAGGAGACGCCAAGGACCGGCTCGCCGACGCGGGTGCCAAAGCCGCCGTCCTGGTCGAGGCGTTGCCGTGGCTGCAGCGTTTCAACGGCGCGACGATCGTGGTGAAGTACGGCGGAAACGCCATGATCGACGAAGACCTGAAACGGACCTTCGCACAGGACATGGTGTTCCTGCGGCTGGCAGGCCTGCATCCGGTCGTCGTGCACGGCGGCGGCCCGCAGATCAGCACGATGCTCGAGCGGCTCGGCATCGCGGGCGAGTTCCGGGGCGGACTGCGCGTCACCACGCCGGAGACGATGGACGTCGTCCGCATGGTGTTGTTCGGCCAGGTGGGCCGGGAGCTCGTCGGGCTGATGAACGCCCATGGTCCGTACGCGGTAGGCATCTCCGGCGAGGACGCGCAGCTCTTCACCGCCCGGCGTCGTGGTGCCGTGGTGGACGGCGTGTCCGTCGACATCGGCCTGGTCGGCGACGTGGTGTCGGTCAACCCCGACGCGGTGCTCGACATCGTGCGCGCGGGGCGCATCCCGGTCGTTTCCACGATCGCGCCCGATATCGACGGCGTGGTCCACAACGTCAACGCCGACACCGCCGCCGCCGCTCTCGCGGTCGCCCTGGAGGCAGCGAAGCTGGTGGTGCTCACCGACGTCGAGGGCCTGTACGCGAACTGGCCCGACCGCTCCTCGTTGATCGACCGGCTGAACGCGGCCGAGCTCGCCCGGCTGCTCCCGGATCTGGACAGCGGGATGCGGCCGAAGATGGAGGCGTGCCTGCGGGCGGTGCGCGGCGGCGTGCCCCGGGCCCACGTCATCGACGGAAGGCTTGCTCATTCCGTCCTGCTGGAGGTCTTCACCAGCCAGGGCGTCGGAACGATGGTGCTCCCAGAGGAGGGTGACCGGTGACCAGTCGACAGTCCGGCAATAAGACAGGGGCACGGCGCTGGGACGCCGCCCTGATGAACAACTACGGCACCCCCGCCGTCACCCTGGAACGGGGCGAGGGCAGCCACGTCTGGGACGCCGACGGGACGCGGTACCTCGATCTCTTCGGCGGGATCGCGGTCAACATCCTGGGGCATGCCCATCCGGCGATCGTCGAGGCGGTCACCCGCCAGATCGGCACGCTCGGCCACACCTCCAACTTCTTCGCCACCGGCCCGGCCGTCGAACTGGCCGAGACACTGCTCAGGCTGACCGGATTCGGTGATCAGGGCCGGGTGCTGTTGTGCAACTCGGGCACCGAGGCCGTCGAGGCGGCCTTCAAGATCACCCGCCGCACCGGTCGAACGAAGATCATCGCTACGGAGAACTCGTTCCACGGCCGCACGATGGGAGCCCTCGCACTCACCGGCCAGCCCGCCAAGCGGACCCCGTTCGAACCGCTGCCCGCAGGCGTCACCCACCTGCCCTTCGGCGACGTCGAGGCCATGCGCGCGGCCGTGGACGACCAGACCGCCGCCGTGGTGCTCGAACCCGTGCAGGGCGAGGCCGGGGTGGTGCTGCCGCCGGAGGGCTACCTGCGGGCCGTCCGTGAGATCACCGCCGAGCACGGCGCGCTGCTGGTGATCGACGAGGTGCAGACCGGGATCGGCCGCACCGGCTCCTGGTTCGCCTTCCAGAGCGAGGGCATCGTCCCCGACGTCCTGACCATCGCCAAACAGCTCGGCGGCGGCCTGCCCATCGGCGCGTGCATCGCGGTCGGCCCGGCCGCGCGCCTCCTCGCGCCGGGACAGCACGGCACCACGTTCGGCGGCAACCCGGTCTGCTGTGCCGCCGCCCTCGCCGTGCTCCGTACCGTCGACGAGGACGGACTGCTGGACAACGTGAACCGGGTCGGCAAGGCGCTCACCGCCGGGATCGAGAATCTCGGCCATCCGCTGCTCGCCGGAGTCCGAGGCAGCGGCCTGCTGATCGGCGTTCTGCTGAACCGGCCGGTGGCGGCGCGCGTCGCCGACGAGGCCCGTGCGGCGGGTTACCTGGTCAACCCGACACAACCCGACGTCCTGCGGCTCGCCCCGCCCCTGATCCTGACCATCGACGAGGCAGAGGGCTTCGTCCGTGACCTTCCCGCAGTGCTCGATGCGAGCGATCCGGCGGCCGAGAACGAGAGTGGTGACTGATGCTGCGGCATTTCCTGCGGGACGACGACCTGAGCCCTGCCGAGCAGACGGAGGTCCTCGATCTCGCCGACGAACTCAAGAAGGACCCACTCGGACACCGGGCACTGGCCGGGCCGCAGTCCGTCGCCGTGATCTTCGAGAAGAACTCCACGCGCACCAGGCTGTCCTTCGAAGCAGGCATCGCCCAGCTCGGCGGACACCCCATCACGGTGGACGGCCGGAACATGCAGCTGGGTCGGGAGGAGACGATCGAGGACACCTCCCGGGTGCTCTCCCGTTACGTCGCCGCGGTCGTCTGGCGGACCTTCGCGCAGGCGAGGATCGAGGCCATGGCCTCGATCTCCGCCGTCCCGGTGATCAACGCGCTCACCGACGACTTCCATCCCTGCCAGGTGTTGGCGGATCTGCAGACCATCCGGGAACGGCACGGCACGCTCGCCGGGCTCACCATGACCTTCCTGGGCGACGGCGCGAACAACATGGCCCACTCGCTGATGCTCGGCGGGGTCACGGCGGGCATGCATGTGCGGATCGCCGCGCCGAAGGGGTTCGACTCGAACGCCTCGGTCGTCGCCGACGCCCGACGGCGCGCTGAGCAGACCGGCGGCTCCGTCACCCTTTCCGACGATCCGGGGTCTGCGGCCGAGGGCGCGAACGTCCTGGTCACCGACACGTGGAGCTCGATGGGCCAGGAGAACGACGGAAAGGACCGCGTCGGACCGTTTCGGCCCTACCAGATCGACGGCGCGCTGCTGGCCAGGGCCGACTCCGACGCGATCGTCCTGCACTGCCTTCCCGCGCATCGGGGCTGGGAGATCACCGATGAGGTGATCGACGGCCCGGCGAGCGTGGTGTGGGATGAGGCGGAGAATCGCCTGCACGCGCAGAAGGCGCTGTTGTGCTGGTTGTTGGCGGAGGAGAGACGGCGATGACCGAGTCTCGGGGAAGCACGGCCCCGACCCGCGTCGCCCGACAGGCACGGATCGTCGCGCTCGTCACGCAGCGCGCGGTGCGCAGCCAGGCGGAGCTGGCTCGACTGCTCGCGATCGAGGGCATCGAGGTCACGCAGGCGACGCTGTCACGCGATCTCGACGAACTGGGCGCAGTCAAGCTGCGTGGTGCCGACGGGGGCGCGGCCGTCTACGTGATTCCGGAGGACGGCAGCCCGCTGCGGAGCCTGGAGGGCGGCACCTCTCGGCTGGGCAGACTGTTGAACGAACTGCTCGTCTCTGTCGACTCCTCCCAGAACCTGGCGGTGCTCCGTACTCCGCCCGGCGCCGCGCAGTTCCTGGCCAGCGCGCTGGACCGCGCCGCCCTACACGATGTGGTCGGCACCATCGCGGGCGACGACACCCTGCTGGTGGTCGCGCGGGAGCCGCTGAGCGGTGCCGAACTCGCGGGGCGGTTCGCCGAGTTGGCGAATCGTGCGGACAACGGGGTCGCCGTCGCCTCCCAGGTGGAGCGCGGGCTGGCGGAGGAGCTCAGAAGACACGACGACCGGGGTAGGAACCGAAGCTGACCTGATCAACGGGCCCGGCGGGCGGCGGCAGGGCCGATCGTGGTGTCGACGGCCACCACTCGGCCTCGGACGCTTGCCTGCGTCGCCAGGTGCTCGACGTCGCGGGCGCGGGACTTCTCGCCCAGCGGTCCGGGCGATTCGCTGGTGGCGCTCCGCCGCACCAATCGCCGCTGCTGCCCGATCGTGCTGCGGCTCTCGGGTGCAGAAGACCGAGAGCAGGGCGGGCGGCGGCTGGTCGCGTGGCGGCCTGCCCGCCTTTCGAACCCGGCGATCGGAGTTGTGGCCCGGGCGCGTCGCCGCCTCGGGCAAGTGTCTCGGCGGCGAAGTGCCCGACGGCAGGGTGCTAAGACGGCAGGTGTTCCGGGGGCAGGTGTTCCGGCGGAGGCAGGCACGCCGATCCCAGGCGTGCCTGCTGGAACGGAGTTCGGCAGGTCGGGGCGAGATTCGACCAACAGGCACCGGCCCGCCGCGACCGGTGGTGCCTGCCGATCGCCGCCCGCGACCGGCTACGGTGCCGGACCGACCGACTACCGTGTTCGACGGTCAATCGACCATCGTGTTCAATTGATCATGGTGACCGAGGAACCGTGGCTGCCCGACCACCATGGCAGGCAGCGACGGCTGTTCGGCCGCCGCCCTGTTCGGCCGCATGATCGAAGCCGAGCGGACGGTCATCGCTCCGCAGCCGAGGGGAACGCGGGCAGCCCGTGCGGTCGGGCCGCTCCGGCCCGTCGGTCGTCGGTCGGCGCGACCCGCTCGACCGCGACGGTCGGTCGGCTGTGATAGTTCGACAACAGCGTGTTCAGCGTGGTCCACCGCGACCGCACGGCGTGAGAAGACGAGGTCTGCACTGTGAGTGACTCCAGCGGCTCGACGGGTCGTCTCTGGGGCGGCAGGTTCAGCTCCGGCCCGGCAGAGGCCATGGCGGCACTGAGCGATTCCACCCACTTCGACTGGGTGCTCGCGCCCTACGACCTGGCAGGCTCCCGCGCGCACGCACGAGTGCTGCACCGGGCAGGCCTGCTCAGCGCGGACGAGTTGACGCGCATGCACGAGGGTCTGGATCGGCTGGCCGTCGACGTCGCCAATGGCGACTTCACGCCGACCCGCGCTGACGAGGACGTGCACACCGCTTTGGAACGCGGCCTGCTGGAGCGGGTCGGTCCAGAACTCGGCGGCAGGCTCCGGGCCGGTCGGTCGCGAAACGACCAGGTGGCGACGCTGTTCCGCATGTGGCTTCGCGACGGCGCGCGCCGGGTGGCGCTGGGCACCCTCGACGTCGTGGCGGCGCTGCTCGACCAGGCAGGCGCCCACCCGGACGCGGTGATGCCGGGACGAACCCACCTCCAGCACGCTCAGCCCGTGCTGCTGGCCCACCACCTGCTGGCGCACGGACAGGCGCTGGTCCGCGACGTCGCCCGGCTGCGCGACTGGGATCTGCGCACCTCGGTGTCGCCCTACGGCTCCGGCGCGCTCGCAGGCTCCTCGCTCGGGCTTGATCCGGCGGCGGTGGCCGAGGAGCTCGGCTTCGACGCCCCGGTGGAGAACTCGATCGACGGCACCGCCTCGCGGGACTTCGCAGCCGAGGCCGCCTTCGTGCTCGCGATGCTCGGCGTGAACCTCTCCCGCATCGCCGAGGAGGTCATCGTCTGGACGACGGCGGAGTTCGGCTATGCGGTCCTGGACGATGCCTGGTCGACCGGCAGCTCGATCATGCCGCAGAAGAAGAACCCCGACGTCGCGGAGCTGACCAGGGGCAAGTCCGGTCGGTTGATCGGCAACCTGACCGGACTGCTGGCGACGCTCAAGGCGCAGCCGCTGGCGTACAACCGCGATCTCCAGGAGGACAAGGAGCCACTGTTCGACTCCGTCGCTCAGCTGGAGCTGCTGCTGCCCTCGGTCGCCGGGATGCTGGGCACGCTGCGCTTCGACGTGGCACGGATGGCGGACCTGGCTCCGGCGGGTTTCACCCTCGCCACCGACGTCGCCGAGTGGCTGGTGCGGGCGGGTGTGCCCTTCCGCGTCGCGCACGAGGCGGCCGGTGCCTGCGTGCGGGCAGCCGAAGCGCGCGGGGTCGGCCTGGCCGATCTCACCGACGAGGAACTCGTCGAGATCTCGCCCGCCCTGACCCCCGAGGTTCGTGAGGTGCTCAACGTGGCGGGCTCGATCGCCTCGCGGGACGCACACGGCGGAACGGCGCCGCAGCGAGTAGCCGAGCAGTTCTCCCGACTCACCGCCGTCGTGGCTGATCACCGCGCCTGGGCGGCGGTCCCGGTGATCAAGTGACGCTGAGCTCCGGCACGCCGGGCACGCCCGGCGCCCTGGTGACCAGGGATGAACTGGCGATCGATCCGGTGGTGGCCGCCAGACGCCTGTTGGGCTGCGTGGTCGAGTCGCGGCTGCCCTCTGCCGTCGGCGACGCCGAGCCGGTCGTCGTTCGGCTGGTGGAGGTCGAGGCCTATCGGGGCGCCGACGACCCGGCCTCGCACTGTTACCGAGGCCGGACGCCCCGGAACGATGTCATGTTCGGGCCTGCCGGTCATCTCTACGTCTACTTCGTCTACGGCATGCACTTCTGTGCCAACGTCGTCTGCCTGACCGACGGGGTGGCCGGGGCCGTTCTGCTTCGTGGCGCCGAGGTGATCAGCGGGACCGCGACCGCTCGCGCGCGGCGGCCCGCCGCCCGCAGCGATGCCGAGCTGGCTCGGGGACCCGCCCGGCTGACCTCGACATTGGGCCTGCACCGCGACCATGACGGCCTCGACCTGACCGACCCGGACTCCC